>JAJFUI010000292.1 GCA_021372555.1 Planctomycetaceae bacterium
GCTCTACATTTTTCATACCCAGCGACTCGTGCTGACGGAGTTCCACGTGGACGTCCATCCGCCAGTGCTGACGGCCACCGTTCGCGGCGAGCCAATCGACGTCAGTCGCCACTTGCTCGACGCCGAGGTGAAAGCCGTCACCTGGCACGGCCTCACAATCGAACAGTGCGGCGATCATTGGCTGGCCGAAGTGATCTTGGACATTTAGGAACTTCGGAACACGCATTGGAGTGTCCAGTCATGTCGAAGCTCGGTTACACCGGCCCCCTGGAACGGATCGACGAATACCGTTGGCGGATTCCCAAGGGCTATAAGATGGGAATGCGCGTCGAGGGCCAAATCTTCGCCGACGAGCGACTGATCGAACAGATTCGCGGCGATCAGGCCCCAGAGCAAGTGGCCAACGTCGCCTTTCTGCCGGGCATCCAGGTGGCCAGCCTCGCCATGCCGGATATCCACTGGGGTTACGGCTTTTGCATCGGCGGCGTTGCGGCCACCGATCCAGCCGAAGGCGGCGTGATCTCGCCGGGCGGAGTCGGCTACGACATCAACTGTGGCGTCCGCCTGGTGCGGACCAACCTCACTCGCGAGGACGTCCAACCGCGCCTGAACGCGTTGATGGACGCGCTCTTTCGCTGCATTCCGGCCGGCGTTGGCACCGGAGGCCCGTACCTGTTTGGCGGCAAAGAACTCCGTCGGCTGTTGGCCGAAGGCGTGCCGTATCTGGCCACTCGCGGCTGGGCCACACCCGGCGACCTCGAACACACCGAGGCCGGCGGCTGCCTCGACGGCGCGGAGCCGGACTACGTCAGCGAGCGGGCGTTGAAGCGAGGCGGCGACCAATGCGGCACCCTCGGTTCCGGCAACCATTTTCTCGAAATTCAGGTCGTCGACGAGATCTGCGACCCCGCGGCGGCACGCACGATGGGTCTGGTGCAGGACATGGTCTGCGTGATGATCCACTCCGGCTCGCGCGGCCTCGGCTATCAGGTGTGCGACGACTCGCTCATGACCTTGCGCAAAGCCCCAGCCAAGTACGGTATCGAGCTGCCGGACCGGCAACTTGCCTGCGCGCCGGTCCATAGCCCCGAGGGCCAACAGTACCTCGGCGCGATGCGATGCGCGGCCAACTACGCCTGGGCGAACCGGCAACTGCTGATGTGGCAAACCCGTGAAGTGTTCGCCGAGTTCTTCGGCCGCTCCTGGGAGTCGCTGCAGATGGGCCTGCTCTACGACGTGGCCCACACCATCGCCAAGATGGAGCAGCACACGATCGAGGGAAAGCGGCGCACAGTGTGCGTGCATCGCAACGGAGCGACCCGCGCATTCCCCGCCGGACACCCTGAGGTTCCCCAGCAATTCCGCCACATCGGCCAGCCGGTCATCATTCCCGGCGATATGGGCCGCGCCAGTTGGATCCTGGTCGGCCAGCCGGGCAGCATGGAAAAGACGTTCGGCACCACTTGCCACGGCGCCGGCCGCGTGATGAGCCGCACCGCCGCTGTTCAGAACGCCAAGGGCCGGCGGATCGACCGCGAGTTGGCCGAAAAGGGAATCATCGCCAAGTGTCGAAGTTGGAAAGGACTGGCCGAGGAACAGCCCGCCGCCTACAAGGAC
Organism: Planctomycetaceae bacterium; assembly: GCA_021372555.1. Lineage (GTDB taxonomy): Bacteria > Planctomycetota > Planctomycetia > Pirellulales > Thermoguttaceae > JAJFUI01. The sequence goes on from JAJFUI010000292.1 coordinate 1,618, forward strand.
GTCAGTATGGTCGTTGACGTGGTCCACAAGGCCGGCTTAGCGAGCAAGGTCGCTCGGCTGAGACCGATAGGCGTGGTGAAAGGCTAGATCGCCGCCCGTCTCAGGTCCCCTCTCCCTCCCGGCAGATCGCTCGGGCGAGGTCCGCCCACCTCGGTGCCCTCTCCCTCCGGCAGATTGCTCGGGCGAGGTCGGCGTCCGGTGTCCACTCTCCCTCGGAGAGAGATCGCTAGGATGAGGGCCGCCCGTCTCAGGTCCCCTCTCCCTCCGGGAGAGGGCTAGGGTGAGGGCCCCGGGCGATGACGACTTGCTGTACGACTACGATCTGGCGATTGCCCCACCGCTACGCGCTCGGCTGAAGGCGCTCCAAAATGGTCCGATCAATCTCGATGCCCAAACCGTGGCCCTCAGGCACCGAAATCATGCCATCGGTGACCTCGAACGGACGCTTGAGCACAACTTCGCGCGACTGCTGGCTGGCCATTTCATTGGCTGTAGAAAACGCCGCTGTTGCGGCCGCCACGTGGAGCATCGCGGCGGTGGCAATGCCTAGCGAAGGATGGCCGCCCAACAACGGACTCACGCCCGCCGCGGCAGCCACGGCCGCGCAGGCCCGGGCCGGCACAATCCCGCCCACCTGCTCCAGGTCGATCACAACGAAGGGCGCGGCGTTGCATCGAACAGCCGCTAGCGTGTCGGCCGGCGTCTGAATCACCCGCCACAGACACAACGGCGCGCTCGTTTGGCGGCCCAACGCCGCCATCGAGTGACACTCTCCCGCAACCAGCGGATCGATGACGAATTGCATCCGCTGTTCCTCAAGACCGGCGCAAAGCTCCATCGCATCATCGAAACCAAAGCGGCCCTGGGCGTCCAACCGCAACTCGATCCGATCGCCCACCAGTTCACGGATTCCGGCGATGGTTTTCACGTCTTCATCCGGCCGACCGCCGGTGAGGATTGTCTGCGTATGAAACCCCTGGTCCGCCAACTCCCGCGAGATGTAGGCCGCCTGCTTCGGGCGGCTCCCGGGCAGCCGAACCGAAACCGGGATTCGCCGACGGTAGTAGCCACCCAGCAGATTGCAGAGCGGTTGACGCAGTGTCCGGCCCAACAGGTCCCAGACAGCCATCTCGACGGCCGCTCGAAACGGCGACGGCGTCAGCGCGTCCAAACAATGAAGTTCCTCCACATCATAAATGCTTCGGCCCGCCAGCACGGCCAGCAGCGACTCTCGCCGCTCACCAAGCTCCGTCGGTCGCCAAGCAAGGCCCGCTTCCCCCCAGCCTTCGAACCCCGGGCTGCCCTTCACGCGAACGAGAAGTCGGCGCTCTGGCGACGTCGAGTTGCTCTGCCCGCCGCCGACCAGGAAAAACTCCAGATCGTGGATTTTCATGATGCTCCCCGAAAGCTCCGAGGTCTTGGGCACCGTCCCCTTCACCGGCGTCCCGAAGCCACAAGCAACGCGCGTCTACATTTTCGGCGGCGCGAACCGCACACGTTCCTCTCGCTCACCGGCCGTTTCGACCGATGCGCCGAATCGCTCCTGCAACATCCTCATGCACTCCTGAACCAGCGACTCGGGCGCGCTGGCCCCAGCGGTGACCAACACCGTCTCGACGCCGGCAAACCAGCCGAGCTCGATATCGGCCGGCCCGTCGATCAGGACACCCCGCACACCGCAGGCCTGGGCCATCTCCGTCAGCCGCCGGCTATTCGAACTGTTCCGGCTGCCGACAACCAGGACCAGATCGCATTGCGGCGCCAACAGCCGGACGACCTCTTGTCGATTTTGGGTAGCATAGCAAATGTCGTCGTGCGCCGGGCCGACGATCCCCGGAAATCGCTCACGCAAGCACTCGATTATTGCCGCCGCATCACTCACCGACAGCGTTGTCTGTGTAAGATAGGCAACACGAGACGGATCAGCCACCTCGATTCGCTTCGCGTCCTCCGCCGTCTCGACCAGATGCATCGCGCCGGGGACCTCGCCGATTGTCCCGATCACCTCGTCGTGACCCGCGTGGCCAATCAGCAGCACTGTGTAGCCTTGCCCTGCGAATCGAACCGCCTCGCGATGCACCTTGGTCACCAGCGGGCATGTGGCGTCAATCGTTTTCAGCCACCGGCCATCGGCCTCGCGTCTGATCTCCGGCGAAACGCCGTGCGCGGAGTACAACACGTGCGATCCCTCCGGCACTTCTTCCAGCCTGTCGACAAAGACGACCCCCTGCCGCCGGAACCAGTTCACCACCCACTTGTTGTGAACGATCTCGTGATAGACGTATATTGGCGTACCGTACAGCGCGACCGCCGACTCCAAAGCCTCGATCGCCATATTGACGCCCGCGCAAAAACCCCGCGGGCGGGCAAGAATGATCCGCATGGTTCCCTCACGCGCCAAGAGACATCATAATGGGGGAAACGCGGCGGGGCAATGACGCCCCGAAAGGACGAATGACGAAGGGTGTATTCGCGGCTGACTCCGTGTTTGTGATGTTGGTTCCTGGTCGAATGGCAAATGTTCTTGGATGATCTGCATCGCTATGGCCCCGAAGCCTCGCTAACCACCGCGCCTACGCTGCGCGAAAGTCAGCAATATTGCCTGCAGCTAGCCCGACGGCATTACGAGAACTTCACTGTCGTCAGCCGGTTGCTACTTCCGCGTCAACTCCGACAGCACCTCGCGAACGTCTACGCCTACTGTCGTTGGGCCGACGATCTGGCCGACGAAACGGCCGACCAGCAACAGGCGCTGACGCTGCTCGAGTGGTGGCAGTCGCAGCTCCATGACTGTTATCAAGGCCGAGCGACACACCCCGTCTTCGTCGCACTGCGAGAAACGATCCGGCAGTTCGAAATCCCGGCCGATCCATTCCTCGATCTTTTGAAAGCATTTCGGCAGGACCAGACTGTCACCCGCTACGAAACGGCCGACCAGGTGCTCGAATACTGCCGGTGTTCGGCCAACCCCGTGGGCCGGCTGGTGCTTTACCTGGGCCGATGCTACACGCCGGAACGCGTGCCGTTGTCGGATTCGACTTGCACCGGCCTTCAACTCGCCAACTTCTGCCAGGACGTCGCCGGCGATTGGGACCGCGGACGAGTCTACCTGCCCCAGACAGCGTGCCGGCGATTCGGTTACAATGAGGCCGCCTTTGCCAGACGAGAGGCGAGCGACGCCTTCCGGCAGTTGCTGGCTGCCGAAGTGGACAAGGCCGAGGCCTTGCTTCGCGCCGGCGAGCCGCTTGCCGCGGAAATGCCCAAGGGACTTCGGCTGCCGGTTGCGCTGTTCGCTGCCGGCGGCCTCGCGATACTCCAGGCGATCCGGCGGCAGAACTACGACGTCTGGACCCGGCGGCCAACCGTTTCGAAGCTCGAAAAACTCCGATTGATGGCCAGTTGCTGGTGGAGGCTGCCCGCCGTTTGCGCTAACCAGCCGCCGCGCGACTCCGGCCTGTCACGGGGACATGATAACTAGTTTTCGCCATGACCAACGACGCTATCGAGGCCAGTTACGATTTCTGTCGGCGGGTGACACGCCGCGCCAGGTCCAGCTTCCACGCCGGGTTTCTCCTGCTGCCGTCCGCCCAGCGCCGCGCGATGTGGGCCATCTACGCCTTCATGCGTCATACCGATGATTTGGCCGATGGTCCAACTACCGGCCAACCCCGGCGCGCATTGCTGGCGACATGGCGTGCCGCGATCAAAGCTGCACTGCAATCGCCCGAATTTCCGGCCCGCGGAGAGCCGTCTGGCCGCTGTGGCGACGGACCCGTCGCATTCGAGGCCTCGATTCTGCCGGCCGTCGCCGACACGGTTCGCCAATTCCATATTCCCCATGAACACCTCTTCGCCGTGCTCGATGGTGTCGAAATGGACCTCGACGGTCGACAATACACGACGTTCGACGATCTGAAGCAGTATTGCGAACGCGTGGCCTCGGCCGTCGGCCTGTGCTGCATTTACATCTGGGGATTCCGTGGGCCAGAAGCGCTCTTGCCAGCCCGCCAGGCCGGAATCGCCCTGCAGCTAACCAACATCCTCCGCGACCTCAAGGAAGACGCATCGGCCGGACGCGTCTACCTGCCGGCCGATGACCTGCGACAGTGCGAATACTCGGCCGACGATTTGCGAGCCGGCGTGGCCGATGACCGTTTTCGGCGGCTGATGGCCATGCAAGTCGCCCGAGCCGAAACACTTTACAGCGAAGGAGCCGAACTCCTCCCGTGGCTTGCGCCCCCGGGCAAACGCATTTTCGGCCTCTTGATGGCCACCTACCACGCACTGCTACGAGAAATCGCGCGACAGCCCGAGGTGGTTTTCCACAGGCGGCTGACGCTCGGGCCCCTCAAGCGGCTCCAACTGCTGGCCCGCTGGTCGATCCGCCCGCCACTGAAGGGCGACCTACAATGAGCCCGCGAGAACAGCAAGGTGCCTTAGCCCTTTCGCAAGGGGAGAGCCAATTATCTCCGCCCACCATAACAATTGTCGGCGGAGGGCTGGCCGGAATAGCGGCCGCGGTCGAAGCATCGCAGCGTGGCTTTCGTGTCGAACTCTTCGAGCAATCGCAATATCTCGGCGGCCGCGCCGCATCACTGGTCGACTCCCCAACTGGCCAATTGATCGATTGCTGCCCCCACGTCGCCATGGGCTGCTGCACCCAGTTTCTCGACTTCTGCCGGCGCACCGGCATCTCCGATTGCTTTGAGCGAACCCGCGAGCTTCACTTGATCGGACCCGATGGCCGTCGCCGCGACGTCTGGCCCACTCGGTGGTTCCCGGTTCCTCTTCACCTGCTGCCCGCGTTGATGAGACTCGGCTACCTCTCGCTCCGCGAGCGTTGGCGGATCGCCCGAGCCTTGCGCCGGCTGACGCAACTCGCCGCCCCCCCAAGCCCGCCTTCGGCACCGGGGCCACGAGCATCAACCTCCCCTCGCCCACTTGCGGGAGAGGGGCCGGCGGTGAGGGCATCAATCTCCCCTCGCCCTTTGGGAGAGGGGCAGGGGGCGAGGGCGTCGGACTCAAACGACCACAAGACCATCGGTGCCTGGCTTCGCGCCCAACACCAATCCGCTGACGCAATCCGAGGATTCTGGTCGGTCGTGCTCGATAGCGCGCTCGGCGAAACGGTCGACCACGCCTCGTTATCCGCCGCAGCCCAGGTTTTTCGCGAAGGATTCTTGGCGTCGCGCACATCGAGCGACCTACTGTTGCCGCGGCAGCCGCTCCGCGAGATACTCCATGACCGTCTGGCGGCGTGGCTAACCGAACACGGTGTCCGGCTGCATCTGGGTGTCGCTGTTCGGTCCATCGAAGGAACCGCCGATCGCGTGACCGCAATCGTGCTGGACGACGGGAATCGCGTTGACATCGAGCACGTGGTTCTGGCCGTGCCGTGGCGCCAAGTGCGTCGGATATTGTCACCAAGCATCGCCGCCGCCATCCCGGCACTCGCCGACGTCGACCGATTAGAGCCCGCGGCAATCACCGCAGTCCATCTCTGGTTTGACCGCCTCGTGGTCCCGTTGCCGCACGCCGTATTGGTTGGGCGGCTGGGGCAATGGGTGTTCGCCCGCAGCGTGCCGCCCGAAGTCTCTCCTCGCTCGCTTGCGGGAGAAGAGCAGGCGGTGAGAGCACCGACCACCCCTCGCCCGCTTGCGGGAGAGGGACCGGCTGCGTCGACCTCCCCTCGCCCTTTGGGAGAGGGGCAGGGGGTGAGGGCCGTGCATGTCGGCGGCCTCCTGGCTGAACACACAACCACTGCCCAGCATTGCCAAGTTGTCATCAGTGCATCCCACCGACTCCCGCCGCGAGCGCCTGACGATTGGATACGCGATGTTACCGATGAGCTTCGCGCGATCTGGCCTTCAGCCGATCCGCCACGGCTGTTGCATGGCAGGGTAGTCACGCAGCCATCAGCCCTCTTTTCGGTTCAGCCCGGCGTCGATGCCTTTCGGCCTCCTCAGCAGACGCCGATCGCAAACCTTGCGATTGCCGGCGATTGGACTGCCACCGGTTGGCCAGCAACGATGGAGGGTGCCGTGCGTAGCGGACGTTTGGCCGTAGACACTCTGAGCAACATGCACACTGTCGCATGCGCCATGTAGGACGGATTGCCAAATCCATCTGCCCAGCGCATCAGCACGACGGTAGCAACCTAGCTCATCTTATCTCCGCTAGCTCGGAGCCCCGCCACACATCGCTCCGCAAGAACGCCGCATTCTACCATTCACCGCCCGCGCGCACCGCCGAACCATTCGATCTGTCGGCGGGGACACAACGTCCAGCCGTGGGCGGCGCAGCACTCGGTGAGCCACGGGGTCTTTTGGGCCAACGTCACGACATCAGTCCCTTGTGGCATCAGCATAACTCGATGCGGTTCGACCTCCGGAAAATCGCCCAGGTAAGCCTCAACCTCGCGGCAATCTTCCGGGCAGTCGACGACGAATTTAACCTGACAATCGTACTCGGCCAGCAACCGTCGGATCACCTCCGGGGCGTGCCGTCGCCGCGCATGCCGCTCCGCCCACCCCGACTCCTCCTGAGGCAGAGGCCCCGAGTTCGAAAGCTTCGGACTGATCGACATCAAATCGCAGGCGACCGGCAGATACACCGTCCCAGCCGTTTCCACCGTAATATGCCAACCTTGGTCATGCAGCGCGGCAGTCAGCGGAAGCATCTCGTCAAAAAGCATCGGCTCTCCGCCGGTCAAAACGGCGTGCTGCACCGGCCGTGCGGCGGGCTCATGTGGGGATGTCGCTTGAGCCGACGCCCCAGCGCCGGCCAAAGATGCCCTCTCCACGCGGACGAGAATATCAGCGACCCGCAACTCCTCCCCCTCAGGCGACCAGGACGCGTAACGCGTATCGCACCACCGACAACGGAGGTTGCATCCGCTGGCACGAACGAACACGCTTTCCACGCCAGTCAGCTGACCTTCCCCTTGAAACGATCGGAATATCTCAGCGATACGCACTAATCCCGTCCCCCTTGATACCCAACCGGATCCCTCAGTCCGGCCTCGGCAAACCCACGCAGCCGAAGCTGGCAGGCGTCGCAGCGGCCGCACGCAACCCCCGTCGGGCTTGGGTCGTAGCACGAATGTGTCAAACCATAGTCGACGCCAAGCGCAACGCCGCGCCGAATGATTTCGGCCTTGGTCCAGTGCACAAGCGGCGCGTGAATCGTGAATTTCAATCGACCTTCGACGCCGGCGCGCGTGCCAAGGTTGGCGACCGCAGCAAACGCGTCCAGAAACTCCGGTCGGCAATCGGGATATCCGCTGTAGTCGATCGCATTGACACCCAGAAAAATGTCAGCCGCGTCGATCGTTTCGGCGTAAGCCAAAGCCAGCGACAGCAGCACCGTGTTCCGCGCCGGCACGTAAGTGATCGGAATGTCCTCGGCAAGCTGATCCGCCCGCCGGTCCTTGGGCACGTCGATCGGGGCCGTCAGCGCACTGCCACCCAACTGCCCAAGCCCCACTGCAAGAACCATGTGCTGCTTGACGCCCAGGCTCTCGGCGACACGTCGCGCAGCCGACAGTTCAAAGCGGTGTCGCTGGCCGTAGTCCACCGACAGCGCGTGCAGCACAAAACCCTCGTCTCGGGCGATGGCGGCCGCCGTCGCCGAGTCCAGGCCCCCGGACAGCAGGACGACGGCGGGCTTGCTCAAATTATCCTTGATAGCTGCCATTCGGTATCGCGCAAAGAAACGGTCGCGGAACAAACGAAAAAACAGGCGAGCTAAGAGGTTCCTGAAGCAAAGTACTCGGAATGCCCGAAGAACGGTTGCCTTCGGCCATCCGGTTTGCCCCCTTTTCCCACAATCATTATCATGCCACAATGAATGGCTAAGGAAAAGGAGCCAGGCGAGTGAACGACCGTTTTCGCGATATACTGCAAACGTTTAACAACCCCCGCCCGCAACGGGACTACACGATCGAGATCGTCTGCCCCGAATTCACGTCCGTCTGCCCGAAGACGGGTCAGCCGGATTTTGGCACGTTGCGAATAACCTACGTGCCCGAAGCGAAGTGCGTCGAGCTGAAGAGCTTGAAATTGTATCTGCAGCAGTATCGCAACGAAGGGATCTTCTACGAGGCCGTCACGAACCGAATACTCGACGACCTGACGGCCGTTGTCTCTCCGCGACGAATGACGCTTACCGCGTCGTTCACTCCCCGCGGCGGGATCACGACGAGCGTGACGGCCACCTATCAGGCGTCGACACCAAGTCAATGACCGTCCGCGATGGCGGATATCGAGCGGCGCGTTTTTTTGTCATCCGAGGCCCTAGCCCCTAAACCACCATGCCAGAACTGCCGCGCGTGATTTTGTCCGGGTTCTCCGATGAAGCCGCCAACGAGAAGACGGCCGTGCAGCAGTTCGCCGCCTTCGCGGCCCTCGGGCTGCAATACTACAGCTTGCGTTTCATCGATGTCGGCGCCGGCGTCAAGAACGTCATGAAGCTGACTCTGCCGGAAATCCAGAAGGTTCGCCACCTGCAGGATGAGTACGGCCTGAACGTTTCGTCGATCGGCTCCCCGATCGGCAAGGTGAAGCTTTGCGATGTCGACGACGGAACGAAGAACGTCTACGTCCCGTTCAAGAAGTATCTCGCCGAAGACGTAAAAAAAGCGTGCGACCTCGCCCACACTTTCGAGGCCAAGCTGATTCGCGGATTCTCGTTCTATCCGCCGAAGCGTTCAAACCCTTCGGACCACCTGCCCCAGGTGGTGGACCAGCTCGGGCAGATTGCCGAAGCATGCCACCGCGCAGACCTCACCTATGGGCTCGAGCTCGAGGCCAACCTGGTCGGCCACACCGGCCAAATCCTGGCCGAAATCTTCCGCCAGGTGAACCACCCCGGCATGGTGCTCATTTTCGATGCGGCCAATGTCCTGTGCCAGGGCTACTCGCCCGCCGAACTTTATCAGCAATACCTGGCCATGAAGCCGGGCCTCGGCTGGATGCACATCAAGGACTACTGTCGCCCGGTTGGCGATGACCAAGTCGCCGAGAAGACCGCCGGCCAAGTCAACGAAGACTCGCTGAAGAACTTCGTCCCGGCCGACATTGGCCAGGGTTCCCACGAAGCGATCCTCCGCGATTTCAGCCAAATTTTGCCGGCCGTCGAACGGAAGCTACGCCGCCGCGGGATTCCCGGCGTGTTTCTCGACCTCGAGCCGCACCTGAAGGGCGGCGGACAGTTCGGCGGCTTCAGCGGCCCGGACGGGATGGGCGTTGCCCTGCGCGCCTTAACCCGCGTCCTGGACTACGTCCGCATCGACTACCACCTGCGGGATTTCGCCGACATCCAAGCCGAACGCGGCTTCTAACTCCCGATGAGGCCCTGTTCGCCGCTTGCGGCCTCGTCGGATTCGTCCTCCCGATCATCGAACGGCTCGCTGACGACCAAATCTGCAGGGTCTTCGTCCATCGGCTGCGCGGGCTCCTGCTCGCCCGATGCCGCTTGGTCGTGGCTGCCAGTTGCGTTCCAGGCGACATGGCCCGACTTTACGATCAACCGCCCGGTCAGCAGCAGGTAGTGCAAGCTCCAGTAGACGGCCACCAACAACGCGATTAGCGACGCGTAATACGTCGATTCCCAGGCCGGCAGCCGCTTCGACATCCAAAACAGCCCCGCAAAAGCCGAAAAAGCAGCGATCGCCACGAACAAGTTCCCGTTCATTCGGCTGACCAAGATGCGTCTTGCGTGCCTGCTGAGTGCGTTTTGAGCCGATAGATTCGCCACTTCTCGCAACACCGACAGATCGATGTTCTTTTCCGGGGCCGTTGCCCGCGGCAACACCGACGCCGGCTCTCGTCGCTGCGCGGCCGGGATGGGAGCGGTAGCCGTCGTCGAGTCGGCCGAGTTCGAGCCCCATGCCGCTTGCGGAGATTGCGACCCGTTCGATCCCGACTCAGTGTCCCCGGTCGGATGCAGCCGTTGCATCAGGCGGCTCATGTAAGCATCGAGCGATTCTTCGTCTTCCTCGCCGTTCGATTGCGGCGATGCCAACGGCTTCTTCTCTTGAGAGACCGGCCGCACCAGTCCTGCGCGTGGCCCCTCACGCTCGGGCTCTTCCTCCGGCATGTCGACCGTCGCCCCAACCCTACGGAAAACGTCGGCGAGATTCACCGGCGCGTTCTCGGATGCCGGCGCAAACTCGACCTCTCCTTGCGTGGAACCCGCGTCACTCTCCTCCGATAGCAATGAATCCCGCGATGCCGCCTCGCTCCGGGCCAACTCTTCCCGCTCCGACTCCCACTGACGCCGTTCGCTCTCCAACGAGTCTCGCGCCTCGGTCAAGGCGTTCCGCTCATCCCGGATTGTCTCGCGATCCGCTTCGAGCTTGGCCAGTTCTGCGGTAAGTTGCTCACGCTGCTGGTCAATACGCCGCTGCGTCTCTTTCTGCTGGGCCTGATGCTGCTCCAACTGCTCCGTCCAACGAGTCCGCTCGCATCCCAATGTGGCTCGATCCTCAGCCAGCTTGGCACATTCCGCATTCAGCCGAGCGGCTTCCGCGGCCAATTGCTCACGCTGTTGGTCGAGCCCTCGCTGCGTCTCATCCTGCTCGTCTTGCCGCTGTCGACACTGCTCGGCCCACGCAGCCTCTTCGGTCTCGAAGCTGGCTCGCTCATCGGCCAACCTGGCAGATTCCGCGTCGAGCCGGGCTGTTTCCGCAACAAGCTGCTCCCGCTGCTGATCGAGTCGGCGTTGAACCTCGCTTTGCTCGGAATCCCATTGCCGACGCTTTTCTTGCCACGCGTCATCCTCGCTCTCGCAACTAGCTTTCTTGCCCAGCATTTCGCGGCGTTCGGCCTCGATGTGCGCCAATTCCGCGGCAAGTCGCTCGTGCTCATCGTCAATATGCCGTCGCGCCTCGTCCTGCTCCGTCTGCCACTGCCGACGCGACTCCGCCCAGGCGTTTCGCTCGTTTTCGAGGCTCGCCCTGTCTGCTGCAATCACCCCGTGATCGGCGTCCAGCTTTGCCAACTCTATCGCAAGACTCTCTTGCCGCTCGTCGAGCTTGCGTTGACTCTCCTCAAGTTCACTCTGACGAGCGAGCCAACTGCGTTCGTTCCGGTCCGAGCAATAGTCGGCCGACTCGTCCGCGCTTTGCGGGGAGGACCAATTGCCCTCAGCTTCAGCGGCGCCGGATGGCGTACCGACCTCCACCACATCGAGCTCGATCGGCCCGATGCCGATGCGGTCCCCCGCGGCAAGCGGGGCATCCGTGAACGACTGACCATTAAGCCGGGTGTCGGATGACCAGCGACGAATCACGGTCGCGGCTCGCCCCCGAAGAATCAGGCAATGCGCGGGTGCAACCCCACGTGCCTGAAGCCGCAATGTGCTGTTGCGGCACGAGCCGATTGTGCACTTCGGCGACCGAATGCGCACGACCTGGCCGTCGCGTGAGGAGCCAAAAATGCGGAGCACTAGTTCCCCGCCGTCCGTCTCCCGAAGGGTCGGCCGCTCCGGTTTGCAGGTCGTCACTGGCATCATCAATCCGTTCGATCGAGCCACAGTAAAGCCCAATGTCCACTTAGCTTACGCCGACCATGCGGTCAAAGCCGCCCGCGCCCGGCCCCCGCTACGAGTGTGGATTGCCAAAAACGGCTGTATATCTGTGACGGTTTTGACGATTATCGGATAGCGGCGCCGGACGTGGCGACGCATCCTGTCCCCGGGCGGGGGTTGGCAGAGGTCCTTTTTCCGGTAAACTGCCCTGGCCATGGCCGGCCGAAATATTCTGCGTATTTTGACCCACCTCGGGTCGATCTGCGTAGTATATTTTGGTTGCCGCCAAGTCTACGGCCTGGGCGGTCAACCGCGACACTGAGGTCGAAAACAAAGTGATCCCATCGGAAACCCATGGTGAGAGGGGGGTTCGGAGCGACTTCGCCGAAGACGACGAAATCTTTAGCGACGTCGCTATCGGACACCGAGGTGACAGCCTTATGAGCCGCAAAGACGCAATCACAAACATGCGCCAGATCCTGGTCAAGCGGCGCGACGCCCTCCGAAAGGCTCTGGCCGGCGACTTGAGCCTCCTCAAGGAGCTCCGCGCGCAGACCTCCGGAGACGTGGTCGACGCGGCGCTGGACTCAGTCCAAGATGAGATCAGCTCCCAGCTGGCCGAAGTCGAAAGCCGTGAGCTCGCACGCATCGAGTACGCCCTCGAGAGGATGCGAGAGGGCCAGTTCGGTCTGTGCGAGGGCTGCGGGACCAACATCCCGATGGCCCGGCTCAACGCCCTGCCCTACGCCACCTTCTGCATCAAGTGCCAGCGCGAGGCAGAACGGCACGGCGGCGGCGGCGCTTCCGACATCGACTGGGGTCGTCTCCTCGACTCGTCCGGCGGTGACGTTGATCTATCGATTAACGACATCGAGTTGGACGTCTCGTGAACCGTTGAAGCACGGACGGCGAAGCCCGAACGACGAAAGAAACCCGAAGCTCGAATGAGCAACAGACGCTTTATCAGTCGGGCTTCGCATTTCGGGCTTCGCATTGCCGGTTCCAACTGCTACTCCGGCGTCACTAGGACCGGCCTATGCCGCTCGCTTGCCATCCTGGCCATTGGCGCGATCTGCGTTGCGGCCGCGCGCGCTGAAGATCCCGGCCAATCGGCCTTGCCGGCGGCCGTCGAGGGCGCCGGCACGCTCCGCCCTGCCCAGCGCGCCGAGCTTCGACGCCAGCTCGAGCAGCACGCCACGGTCCTCGATGCCCAATCGGCCGTGCTGAAGATTGCCGCGAAACTCGTCGGCCCGAGTGTCGTCCATATTCAAACCGACTTGCCCACGGACCGTGATTCGCAGCCCAACCGTGGCCACGGCATCGAGGAACACGGGTCGGGCGCAATTACCGAAATCGGCGGCAACTACTTTGTAATCACCGCGCGGCATGTCGTGCGCGACGCCGCACCGCCTGCCGTGCACATCGATTTGGCCGATGGCCGCCGCATCCATCCCCAAAAGATTCTCGAAGATCCCGACACCGACGTCGCCGTGCTCCCCATTTCGGCGCCCGATCTTGTCGCGGCCACCATCGGTGACAGCGACCGCCTCGACGTCGGCGACTTTGTGCTCGCCATCGGTAGTCCCTTTGGCCTTCGCCACAGCGTTACCTTTGGAATCATCAGCGCCCGCGGCCGACGGGACTTGCGACCGCTGGGCGGCAGCGCCATCCGCTTCCAGGACTTCCTCCAAACCGATGCCGCAATCAACCCCGGCAATAGTGGCGGCCCACTGATCAATCTCCGCGGCGAGATCGTCGGGCTAAACGATTGCATCGTCAGCGGCTCGGGCCGCAACGAAGGCATCGGCTTTGCCATCACGAGCAATATGCTCATGAGCGTCGCCCGGCAGTTGATCCAAAACGGCAAGGTCACCCGCGGCTTCCTCGGCGTCAATCTCGAGTCGAAGTACGGCCCGGCGATGGCCGCCGAACTTGGCCTGCCACGGCCCGTCGGCGCGCTAGTCACTAGCGTCACGGCCAATTCGCCTGCCGCGGCGGCCGGCCTGCAATCCGGCGACGTCATCATCGAGTTCAACCACACTCGCGTGGAAGATGACGCCCATCTGGTCAACGTCGTCAGCCTTACCGAAGTGGGGCACAAGGCGACGCTGCTGGTATTCCGCGATCGTAAGCTTGTGACGCTTTCCGTCGAACTCGGCGACCGCAGCAAGTTCGGGCAGTAGCCCCCTTTGCTCAGCAGCCCCTTGGCGCCAACAGAAAAGGCCCAACGCCGCCGTTGCCGCGTTAGGCCCTTGCAAAGGGGTGGCTGAGGGGACTCGAACCCCCGACACCCAGATCCACAATCTGGTACTCTAACCAACTGAGCTACAGCCACCAAACGTACGGCCATCGAAAGTCTCACCGCCCATTGGACGGGAGCCCCGGCGACCACAACGGATAAGTATGACACCCATCCCGCCGGCCGTCAACCGGCACTTGCGCTTGCTGGGATACCAGTCGCGTGTTCGTCGGGGTGGCAGTTGCGCACTTGTTGGCGCGCCACTCGTTGGGGTAGCAGTTGCACTGCCGCCCCTGCGTCTTCGTTGGAGCTTCCTGTTGGGGTGGCAGTTGCACCTTGCGTTCCTGTTGGCGTAGCAGTTGGCCTTGGGCGATTGTTGGGCGTGGCAGTTTGCCACTTGTTGGGGTGGCAGTTGCACTGCCGCCCCCCCTGCATCTTCGTTGGAGCTTCCTGTTGGGGTGGCAGTTGCACTGCCGCCCCTGGATCTCGGTTCCGCCGGCGCCCCCGCCCCGCTATTCGTACCGCAGCGCTTCGATCGGATCCAGCCGCGACGCCTTCCAGGCGGGATAGAAACCGAACACCACCCCCACGCCCACCGAGACGGCCACGGCTGCCACGATGGCCGGCAACGAAATCTGCGTCGGCCAATGCAGGCACCAGCGAAGAATCAGCGAAGTCCCCCGCCCGAACCCGATCCCCAGTCCCCCGCCAACAAGACATAGCACCACGGCCTCGACCAGAAATTGCCGCAGGATGTGGTAGCTGCGGGCGCCCACCGCCATGCGAAGCCCAATCTCGCGGGTCCGCTCGGTCACCGAAACCAGCATGATGTTCATGATCCCCACGCCGCCCACCACGAGCGAAATCATTGCGACGGCTAGCAGCAAAACGCTCATGAGCACCGTGGTCGAGCCCAATGCCTTCGTAATCTCGCTCATGTCGCGAATGCTGAAATCGTCCGGCTGATCGGCCTTGATGCGGTGCCGCTCGTGCAGCAGAGCCGTGATCTCCTCGGTCGCCTGCGGAATCTCCTCGGTCGACGCCGCCTTGACCGTGATGTGATCAATATTGGCGAAACGAATTGGCTGCGGCGTGTCGGCCATCTCCGTCGTCGATAGCTCGGGGTACAACGCCGTGGCCCCCGGGTATAGATCGTCGAGTGTGTTCACGGCATCGCTGGTTGCGGAAGCCGCCGCGCTCTGATTCGTGTTCGTGAGCGTCGTGCCGCTGATGCGGTACTTGATGGTCGTCCAGGGCGCCATCACCACGTCGTCCTGGTCCATCCCCATCATGTTCGCCCCCTTCTTGCTCAGCACGCCGATAATGCGGAAGGAGACGTTCTTAATGCGGATTTCCTTCCCGAGCGGGGAATCGTCTTGAAAGAGTTGATGTTTGATCGTCGTGCCGATCACGCACACCTTGTTGGCGTTCCGAACGTCGGCGTCAGTGAACATCTCACCTTCGTCGAACTCTTCCCATTCCTGCACCTTCAGGTAGTCGGGCGAAACCCCGTTGACGAAGGTTGGCACCCAGTTGCGACTCCCGTAAACAATCTGGGCCCGCGCACGCACCAGCGGCGAGACGTAGCTCACCGCCGGGCACTGCCGAGTGATTTCCTCCGCGTCCTGCGGCGTCAGGGTCATGACCGTGCCGGCGCCGAAGCTGATGCCGCCGCTCGACGCCGCGCCAGACTCAATCATCAGGGTGTTCGCCCCCATGCTTGCAATGCTCTTCTGCATGGCGGCCTTTGAGCCCTGACCGATCTCCATCATCGCAATCACCGCGCCCACCGCGATAATTACGCCCAATGCGCTTAGCGCCGAACGCATCTTGTTTCGCCGCAAGGCGCGCATCGCAGTCACAAAAGTGCGCGGCATCAGCGAACCGATGGTCCGCCGCGGCTTGACCGCCGGAGTCGGCTCGCGCAAGCGCTGCGGCGCCGCGGTCGCTTGTGCCGGTCGCGTTTGGGCAGGCGAGGCCACCACCGCCGCGGAAGATCGCGAGCCATCCGCCCCCGTCGGCCGCTCCGCTCGGCGGCTCTTTCCGGAATGCGCGACGTTGTCTGCACCAGCCTCAACCTTCCCGAGCGGTGCCGTGTCGTCAGCCGCAATCTGTCCGTCGCGAACGTGGATGGTCCGCGTTGCATATTGCGCCACGTCGGGGTCGTGGGTCACCAAAATGACCGTAATCCCCTCGGCATTGAGTTGCTGGAACATCCGCAAAATCTCGATGCTCGTGTGCGAGTCGAGGTTTCCGGTCGGCTCGTCGGCCAAGATCAGCGAGGGCCGATTGATCAGCGACCTCGCAATGGCCACACGCTGCTGCTGACCGCCAGACATCTGCGATGGCTCATGATGCAGCCGCTCGGTCAGCCCAACGCGCTTCAACAGACTGCCGGCATGTTCGCTGGCATCCTTGGACGAGGGGCGGTGCAGCGAGTAATCCAGCGGCATCAAGACGTTATAAACGGCCGTCGTCCGCGGTAGCAGATTGAAACTCTGAAAGACGAAGCCAATCTTTTCCGTCCGAACAACCGCCCGCTGGTTCGGCGTCAGACGGCTCATCTCTTGCCCGTCGAGCCAGTATTGTCCCGAGCTGGGTCGATCAAGGCAGCCGAGGATGTTCATCAGCGTCGTCTTGCCAGACCCCGACGCTCCCATCAGCGCAACCATCTCGCCCTGGTGAATGACCAGCGAGACGCCGCGCAGCACCGGTACGTCCACCTCGCCGAGGTGATACGTTTTATATAGATCTACTAGCCGGATCAGTTCCATGGAAGCACCGATCGCCTGCCCACCCCTGCCATGCACCGCTACTTCTGGGCCTTCGGCGCGCTCTTTCCGCGAATTTGAGGAATGAACGGGTTCTTGGTGTCGCCGCCGTCCTGGTTCACGACATCACTGCGGCCGGCGCCGACGACGACCTCCAGCCCCTCTTTCAGCCCCTCGCCAGAAACCTCCGTGACCGATCCGTCGGTCTTGCCCACACGCACCCGCACCGGTCGCACCAGATCGCCTTCTTTCACCCAGACACGACGATGTTCCTCGTTGGCCGACTTCGTCGTCGATGTCGCGGGCCCAGTGGCGTTGGGGACGCTCGCCGCCGCAGCCTGGCCGCGATCAGCCTTCCGCTGATATTCGGGCACGATCTGCAATGGTTGTGGCCTCCAACGCAACGCCGCATTGGGCACCAAAAGCACATCGGGTTGCCGCTCCACCTCGAATCGCACGTCCGTTGTCATGTACGGCAGTAGCTTGCCGTAAGGGTACTCCGGCGTCGGTGGGTTGTCGGTCGACACTACGACGGTGTACGTCACTACGTTCTGCGTGCTCTGCGCATTGAGCCGAATCTGCACGACCTTTCCCTCGAACGTCTCGCCGGGATACGTCGCCAGCGTGAACCGCACCGGCTGCCCGGGATGAATCCGCCCGATGTCCGCCTCGTTCACCGATGCCCAAATCTGCATCCGCCGCAGATCCTTCGCCAGAAGAAAAAGGCTCGGCGCGTTCAGCGCGGCCACCACCGTCTGGCCTACATTCACACGCCGGGCGATGATCACCCCACGCACCGGCGACTTGATCACCGTGTAATCCAGGTTGGCCTTCGCTATCTCCAGCTCCGCCTCACTCTGCTTGATGGCGGCTTTTCCAACCTCGACGTTCGCCTGGGCGGTCAGGTAATTGGCCCTGGCCAAATCGTAATCGGTGTCCGCGATCGCCTGGGTCGGCTTCAGCGACCGCGCCCGCTTCCATTCCTGCTCCGTCTGGTTGCACTTCGCCTGAAGTTGCACCAAGTCGGCCTTTGCCCTGGCAACCGCCGCGACGGCCTGATCATGCTGCGCCTTGTACATCGTCGGGTCGATGTTGGCCAGCACCGTGCCCTCCTCCACCGCGGTGCAGTAATCGACCCGCTTGGCCGCATCGTACGGGTCGCGGCCAAATGACTCGATTCGTCCGGCCACCTGCGCACCGACGTTGATGAGGTCCTCGGGCTCCGCCGTCCCTGTCGCGCCGATCGTCACCAACAGCGTGTCCTTTTTCACCGTCGCCGTGCGGAACGTCGCCGACGGTTCAGCGCTTAGATAGTTCGTGGTGTAATAGGCCGCCCCGCCACCGGCAGCAACCAGGACAACCAGCAGGATGAATATCGCTCTCATATCGCAAGCTCACAAAAGCACTTTGGGCGTTACTTCGTACGAGCCACGGTTCGGTGCGTCGTTGTTGCGGCCTTTGGCCGCCGTAGCAGCCTCGATCAGCATTCGCAGCGTGCCGGTCACCTCCTGACGCTGCTCCGGAGTCAACCGGCCCAAGACCTTCGCCATTTCATTGACCTTGGCCTCCTCATGAAGCTGCATCATTCGCTGGCCGCGCTCCGTTAGCTCAAGACAGCGGACCCGTCGGTCATCGCCCCTGGGAACACGCCGTACCAACTTGGCGCGTTCCAGGCGGTCGGCAATTTGCGTCATCGCGCTCAGCGATGCGCCGAGCTCTCGCCCCAGCGTCGACATCGGCACCGGCCCGCGGCGAAGCGCGCCGCACACGCGCAACTGCGCCAAAGGCAGATTAATCACCGGATCGCTGAGCCCGGCCTTCAGATACCGCATGAAGGCGATCAGCAGCTCCGCGACGGTCTTCGCTTCGTCCGCTAGCGTGTTGTCTTGCGTCATAGGTAGAAGGTTGAGTGGCGACAATCACTGTCCGAGCAAGAGAACCACTTCACTCCACTGTATTATTAAGATACATAAACCATCGGCCCGAGTCAACGGTTTGGCAGTAGCGGATGATGGCGGCTGGGTAGGAAACGCTTGGGCGGCGGCTTTGTGGTGCAGGCGTCCCCGCCTGCAAATGCAGTCCAGACCGAGAGAGCGCAGGAGGCTATCCCGATCCTCCGCGCAGCGGCTACCCACGGTCAAGGACGGCGTCGCAGCCGCAAAGCCATCCCCCAAAGTCAGCGACGCGCGTGGAAGTAGCCCAAACAGAAGGCCGTCAACCGTTAGCGCCGGTCACCCGGAAGCGGCATCGTTGGAGCAGCCGGCGCTGGCGGCGCCGGCGACGGTGGTGATGGTACTGATTCCTTCCCCGCCGACGGATCCGTCACCGGCGGAAGCGGCATCGGGACTTGTTCGGACCGAGCCGGAGCACCCTGCGTCGCCGCCTCTGGCGTGCCTGCAGCGGCCGCATCGCCGGAAAGCCGGAACTCCCACCCGCCACCCAGCGCCCGATATGTCGCAATCAACCCCTGCGCGATCTGTCCGCGGGCCTGAGCGGCCGCGTCTTGCTGAGTCACGAGGTTTTGCTCGATCAACGCGTAAACAGTGAAGTTGTCGACGCCTTGCTTGTACCGAGCGATCGCCGTTTCCACGGCCTTGCCCGCAGCCCCAGCCCCTTCGTCCAGCAACCGGGTCCGGCGTTGCGACTGCAGGAACGTGACCAGGCCGTCCTCGACCTCAGAGTCCGCCCGCAAGACCGTGTTCTGGTATGCTGCCACGAGCTCCTGGAACCTGGCGTCCTGGAACCGAACGTTATTGACGATCCGCCCGTAGTTCAACAAGTTCCATTGGAACGATGGCCCCACACTACCGTTGAACGCCGAACTCTTGAACAGATCACGGAAATTGGACGCCGAGTATCCCATCGTTCCGTTGATCGTGAAGAATGGATACAAGTCCGCTTGGGCGATGCCGATCTCCTCGGCTTGCGCGGCCGCCAGCCGTTCCGCACGCCGCACGTCCGGACGGCGACGCAACAGATCGGCCGGGATGCCCAGGGCCACTTCCGGCGGAGAAGTCGGGATCGCCCCCTCGCCAAGCATGCCCTGCAAATCGACGGCCGGCGTCCCCAGCAAAACGCACAAGGCATCTTGCGCCTGGCGAACGTCGATCTCCAACAGCGGAATGCCCGCCTCCGTCTGCCGCAGATTGCTCAACGCCTGGTTCCAGTCCAGCGCAGTCTGCCTATAACCGGCCCTGAATCGCTTGTCGATGTACGCCAACACCTCCCGCTGAATCTCGACGTTCGCTTGCAACAGCTTGATGCGTTGCTGATCCGTCCGGATTCGCACGTAGTTCGTCGCCACGTCGCCCACCAGCGTCACCAGCACGTTATCGTAGTCGGCCACCGATGCGTCGAGGTTCGCGTCGGCCGCGGCAACCGCGCGGCGCAGCCTGCCCCATACATCCAGTTCCCATTGCAGCCGGAACCCGTAGTCCCAGCTATTGACGAACGGGGCGCCGGCGCCGCCAACCCTGCGGTAGTCGCCAAACCCGGTCTGCTGTTGTGGGAACAGCTCGCCACGCGCGATGGCCAACAGCGCCCGCGACTGGAGCACCCGGAAGCACGCTTCCTTCAAACTCAGGTTCTGGTGATACGCACAATTGACCAAGTAGTCCAGCTTCGGGTCGTTGAATACCGCCCACCAGCGACAGATCGTCGCCGGGTCGGCCTGGTTCCGCAGATCGGCGATGTCAATCCAGTGGTCGGCCACCGGCGCCGGGGCCGGGCTGTAGTTCGGCCCAACCTTGAACCCGTTCCGAACGTACTCGCGCAAGTTCGTGCAGCAGCCGCCTTGCGAAAGGATGAGAACAGAGAACATCACTAGGGCGGCGAGCCCTTGGCGCGGCATTCGAGACATACGCACCCCCCGGCTTACTATGAGCGTCTTTCTTGGCTAATCGGCACGACCGGTACGCGCGGAATAGCCGAAAAAGACGGACCGCCGGAAGATCGCTGCCCCAGACCACCTAGACTCACCAGCATTCCACAGAGCGTCGACGAAAATCGCCGCAGATCGCCGGCCACCGAACGGTTCTCCAGGCCCACGCAAGCCGGCAAAGGCAGGTCAACACGCCCGCAACCACCGCCGGACTCACTCGTCAGGGCCGATCCGTTTTCCAGGATGTTGGGGTGGCAGTTGCACTGCCACGCCCGAGCCGTGGGCGCGCCGCCCACCCACTGAGCCCCTGTCTTGAACCGTTGATTGGCCCAGACTCACTCGTGCGGAAACTTGCGTTCCTTCCACGTCCAGTCCCGCGATTCATCACTCTTGATGAGCCGGCGGTAAACGAAATCGGCGATCAACGCCTGCACGTTGAACTTGGGATCGAGCAGCTTCGTCCCTTGCAGGCTGGTGGGAAGCCCGCCGAAAAACAGCGTCTGTCGATCGACCTTTTCCGCGTCCTTCTCGTCGATCGGCTCAACATGTGAACTCTTGAAGAGCCCGTAAACCCGTTTCGCTTCAGACAGCTCTCTCGGCTCCTCCTTGCCCACAAGGATCAGCATCGCGATGTCGCGCTGGACCGCTGGATTCCTAGCAGCTTGGCCAAGCGGCAAACCTGGCGATGACCACCGGGGCGAGATGAGCACCAACGCCTTCACAAAACGGCCGAGCTTCAGCGGTCCGTAGTAGACCGCCCCGCTCCCGTAACCAGTCGCGTCGTATGCGGCGAAGTTCAAAGCCACCGACGCGCCCATGTCCGCCCCCACGACGCAGAGTTTGTCGAGATTTAATTGTCCGGCGTTGTTCCGCTCCCAAAGGAAGTCTTTGACGGCCGTCATATCCTCGCGCACCATCGCGCCAAACTGGGAGGGCATCAATTTCGCCGCATCCAGCGTCTCGCTCCGCCCGCCCATACGTTTGCGTGTGCTCTGCCCGTGCCCGCGGAGATCCGGTACGACCACGGCGTACCCCAGCGCTTGCAGTGCCGGGGCAAGCTCCTTGTACTCGCTGCGGCTTTGCTTCAGCCCATGCAGCAACACAATCGGGATCGTCTCTTTTCCCTTGCTGCCGGCATAGTACGTGAGGCCAAGCTCGACGCGGTCACCAGTGCGGAGCACTACGTCCTCGGGCTTGGGAAGCTCCTCTTCCTTGTCGCCTTTCTTCGATTTGGCGGCCTGACCCGCCGCCGCGGCAGCCATCCCCACGCAAGCCAACACGGCCACCAGCGCAACGAGCGTAGCCCGACGCATCGCCAGCATGGGCCGCCCAGCAGAACTTCCAACGAAGCGCATTGATCCACCCCCGTTACGGAATGGCGAAGAGAAGCGGTGACAACTCTCTATGCTAAGTTCGCCGCCGCTTGGCGTCAACTTGCCGCCCCCCGTAGGGCGCACTGCCGGATTGTGGCGGTTGGCCGTGAGACGCCTGGCCGGCGGGTTCGTGGCGCAGCCAGTTTCTGGCGTTTGTGGTGCTTGTGGTGCAGGCGTCCCGCCTGCAAGTGCGCCCGGTCTGTGGTGCGGGCCTCTGGCCTGCAGGCCCAACCGCGACGCAGTCATCACGCTCCGCATGAGGCAGTCGCCGGTCAGCCAAGAGCGCCGTATCCCGTTGCCCCAGCACCTTCTTCGGCGGCCTACTTATCCAACACCGTCGAGTCCAGAGCTAGGTCGCCATGCGGATCGTGCTCGTAGAAGTGCCGCCCGATTCGGTCGGCCAACACCTCCACGAACTTCTTGCGGAAGACCGCCTCTTCCATGTCCGACTTGGCCAACGGCATGTTAGGCGGATAGATGGTCTCCGGCATCGCCTTCTCGAACAACAGTTTCCCAGTCTTGCAGTCGTAGACCTCAATATTGGCGTTGGCCCTGCCGCGATAGAGAACCTGCGACTCGTAGAGGTTGAGCCGCTCCAGTTCGATTCCCACGACCACTTCGGCTTTCACCGCCTTGCCAACTTCCCGGTACTCCTCCCAGCGATTTTCGTCTGCCCATTTGGCAACCTTCCGCTGGTCGACCATCTTAATTTTCTTCACTCGTTCGCCCAGCAGCTTCGAGACTTCCTCCGCCACTTCCGAGCTGATTCTGGAATTACTGAATTGAAGCGACGGCAGCGGTCGGCAGACCACGGCCACCTTCTTGCCCTTCAGCCCCTCGTATTCCGGCGGCACGTCCATTCCCTTCCACAGGTAGGCCACCGTGAACATTAGACTTTGACAGCCTACGGCCGGCACCAGCGTGAGCGCCGCGATTACAAGCAAGCCAACGCAATGCCGCAAAGAGGGACGAGCCATCGTACTACCTCGGGTGTCGATTGCAGAACCGGTCCGCGTCTGCCATGGGAAACTGGCGAAAAGAGGCCGGAGAATAGCCGGAACGCCTGCCGCTCGCAAGGTCGATTTGGGCGATGCCGGTTGCGGTCTGAGCCGGCCATTTGTGCTCCAGGCCGCAAGCGGCCACGATAAGCCGCTAACCCCCGGGACTCCAAACCTTGGCCGGACGACCGGCGACATCGCTATTTGTGCCACCGCAGGCAATCGGTACAATGGCGGACGAAAGGAATCCTCGCCCGATGAACGGAATCGACTTTTCCGCGATGTTTTGGCTCCTGGTCGCCCTTCAGGCGTTCGGGGTCCTTAGCGCCTGTGCCGCTCGCCTAAGCGAGGGTTCCGCCTGCCAGGCGCTGCTGCGATGCATCTTTCTCGGGGCCCTGCCGCTCGAAGGAGCGGCCACTTGCGTTGCCTTGGCGATCGGACCGGGTATCTGGGTAGCCTGCGCCGCCTCGTTGGCCATTATGATTATCACGGCCACCTGGGATCTTCGCGTCAGTCCCGACGTCGCAACGCTCTAGCCCATCGTGGCAACCCTCCCCTGATAACCATCTAGGCCTCTTCTGTCGGCTTCCGTCCCTTTTCGGGTGCCTTTACGCCCGAATTGTCTCGCTAGCCTCCCCACCTTCGCGGCCGGTGCGTCTGCTACAACCGTGCAGACCTGCAAAATCGAAAAAAAGGTTCCGTTCGGCAGAACCGGCAACCGAAACGTATATTCAGGCACCAACCATCGGAAACGGGTTTTGCCGGGGGGGCAATTCCGCCAATTCCGCGTGCTGCACGTGTCAGCGCGGCGGCCCCTCCTCGGCCACATCGGCCGTTCCGCTGCTTGCCCTATCGATTCAGTCATTGACTTCCCCGGCGCCACGTTGTCCCCGGGGCGAAGCACAGAGGAGGGAAAAAATGCGACGTTATCTCACAGGCCTTGCGGCCGCTGCCCTGGTGGCAGTCGTTCCCGCACTGGCGATGGCTGGCGACCGCGAAGTCGCCGAGTCGGTTCGCGACCAGCTTAACGAGAGCGGTCAGATGGTTCATTACAGTGTGAACGTCAAGTACCATGACGGCACTGTATGGCTCCGAGGACACGTTGCCAGTCAGGAGCAGATGGCGATGGCCCTGCAACTGACGGCCAAAACGCCGGGCGTCCAAGTCGATCGAATCGTCAACGAACTGACCATTGACGGCGAACAAGGCCAAGCAGCCGCCAACCCGCTGCGTGGCGCCAAGAATCGCCCCGGCCTGGTGAAACGCCTGGAAACCGCCCTGCGCGGCGGCGCTAACGAGGCCGAGCGTGTCCCCGCCGATTACGCTCAAGCCAACGTCGAGCAGACCAGCGCCGAGGAGGAACTTCCCCGGCAAATGGCCGCTCCGGCCCGCACTGCTATGCTCCAGCCGACGGTCCGCGGACCGGTAGCGCCGAACGGCTGCCCGGCTCCAATGTACAACCCGGCTGCCAGCCCGACCGGCGGCCCCCCGGCACGCTACGACCAGCCGTGCCTCCCGAACTACGCATGGCCAAGCTACGCCCCGTACCCAAACTACGCCAGCTTGACCTATCCGAAACAGTATTCGCCGACGGCTTGGCCCTACATCGGCCCATTCTACCCCTATCCCCAAGTTCCGCTCGGATGGCGGAAGGTGACCTTGGAGTGGGACGATGGCTGGTGGTTCCTCGACTTCAAAGATCAGCCGTCGAGCGCCTGGCACCGCTAACCTAGCAAGCCAGCAGTCGTACAGAAACGTGGCACAAGCCCCCGTCCGGACCAACCGGGCGGGGGTTTTGCGTTTCCTGCCGAGCGACCTTGCGACCGAATTTCTCGTTACTACCCGAAAAACCCGCAAGTCCGTCACAATTTAACACGATATCTAGTGTAACCGTGGGTTTGAACCCAAGCAGTGAGGAGAGAGGGATGTCTAAGAAGGCCGCACTTTCAATTACTGGTGTCCTCGGCTTGCTCTGTCTGGTCTCAGCCAGCGGGTGCAGTACCGTTGCCGGGCCAAATCTCGGGCTGCTCGCCTTCCCGATCCCCGTCTCACCCTACTTCCAAAAACTGCCGGAAGACTACTTCTGGGAACACGAGCGTTACGACCGCATGCCGGTTCTTGGGCCGATTACGCCCGGTTCGCCGGAGGTCGCCCTCGACCCGCCGTCGGATGACCAGGTGATGCGTGCCCTGGAGAAGGCCCGACCAGTTCAAGGCGGTCTCCCGCTCCTCCAAGAAGTACAGCGCGTCAATGTTCACATCGTGAAAGAGCCAGTCGCCGACTACGTCGACGAGCCGCGTGTGTACCCGCTGGTCGGCCCCGCACAGCTCCATCACGCCCACTACAAGTGCATCGTCTACTTCACCGAGGTAACCCGCGTCGGCTGGCCAGTCCCGTACACGACCACCGACGAAGACTGCCAAGAGGTGATTTATATCGATAAGGACCACCTGCACATGGTCGGCAATGTCGATCCGGGCCCGGGAACTGGCTATTGACACGGCAGGCAATCCAGCGGACGATTCAATATAAGTTGCCGGAGGGGTGGCAGACGATTCTGCCGCCCCTCCGATGTTTATCGGGCATGTCCCGACGCAAGCATCGAGGTTGGAGTCCCAATGCACCACCGCAGATCGTTTCTCTCAAAACTGGCGGCCACGGCGGCCATCGGCGTCGGCGGCTTCGCGGCCCTGCGCCGAGCATCGGCCGAGCGTGAAGACGGCGCCGATCTTGTCGCAGGCGCCAGTTTTGTACAGCCCGATTATGCGGCGTGGCAAAAGATCAAGAACAACATGACCGAAGCGGAAGTGGTTCGCGTTCTCGGCGAACCGCTCGAACGCGAAAAACCCTCCGCCGACCCGATTGCCGCCGACCCGTCAACCCACCGGCTCTACCGCTGGACATACGGGCGGCTCGACTTCAAATCACCGCGAGTCCCCGACACCGACTATTTCGAGATCTACTTCGACAAAGGGCGCGTCAGCCACAAGTGCGATCCTTTCGGCGGGCAGCTCTCGACCGATGGTACGCCGACCGTCCCGCGGCTGATTTACCCAACCTCAGGTGCCAGTTATGACCACTATCCTCGCTACGTAGACGCAAGGTGGTGTCCATCGTCGGGGCAATACCCGATGCATTACACCGTCGAAACGCAGTTCGGCAACGGTGGTCCCCGGATGCAGAACGGCCGTCACGTCGCCGACCCCGTCGTTTGGGAGCCCCATTCGATTGCCACCGCACGCGCCGACGTGCCCTATCACCTGATCGTGCACGGCGGTAAGAACTCCGGGCGTTGGCGCGTCAAAGCCATCAACGCGCGCGGCGAGAGCGAGTGGTCGCCCTACCGGGAGTTCACGTTTCGCGTCTGAGCGCGGAACCGCAGGTCAGTAGGCTTTCCACCCGACGATCTTGTACCGGCTCGGCCCTCGATAGCCGCCCGTCGTGCTCATCGTCCCTCGACCATCGGCCCAGCTTAGTTCAAGGCGGCTCTGCACACCTTTCTCGAAGTCGAGCGAGACGCCGTCGTCGTCGAACAGGACGAACTTTCGCGGCTTTGCGCCGAACACGCCCACCGTCACCCTGAACTGAGTCTGCGCGCTAACGAACTCCACCGGCTCGGCCAGCGGCAACAGCGTATTGCCGCGAACGAAGACCGGAATCTCATCCAGCGGTTTCGTCACCTCGATCTTCCGGCCGCCGGAAAGCTTTTCGTGCGTCCAGAAGTCGTACCAGTCACCCTGCGGCAGGTACACGGTTCGTTTCTTCTCTCCGGTCCAGAGCGGCGCCACCATAAGCGAGGGCCCAAACAGGTACTGGTCGTCGATCGCCCGCACGTTCGGATCTTGCGGGAAGTCGACCACGAGCGCCCGAGTCGGAGGCACACCGGTGCTGCGGTAATCCGCAAACGCGGCGTACAGGTACGGCAGCAGCCGCATCCGCAACTCGAGCAGCTTGCGGCTGACAGCCTCCGTCCGTTCCCAACCCGCCATGAACTTGCCACTGTTGTTCAGATCCTTGTCGATCTGCTTCCACGGCGGATTCTTCAAATACCAGCAGTCAATCTGGGTGACCGCCGAAAAAACGGCCGTCTCCACGCGACGATAGAATTCCTCCAAGGAGCCGGCCTCGCGGACCTCGGGGCACCACAGCACTCCGCCAAACCCAGACGTGGCGATTGCGCGGACGTAATCCCGGTGATCGTAGGCGTCGCTGTACAGTGCGAACGGCAGCGACGCCGCCAGCGCCCCAGACGCTCGCACCAGCCCAAGCGTCCGCTGACCGCGACTGCGATAGATCGACGCCATCGTCTGCTGGTACAGCGGCCCGACCAGCCGATGCATCTGCTCTCCGTCCAGCCCCGAAGGGAAGGCCGTCTGTTCCGGATACGACCAGGGCGTCGCGCTGAGCGGCTGATGATCGCACTCGTCGAGCTTAAACCCGCTGACACCCTTCTCGGCAAACTGCCGCCCGTGGTAGTCGGCGAAAATGCGTCGCCCCTCCGGCGTCGCGAAGTCCGGCACGAGTCCGCCCCACACGCGATAATCGCCGCTCCATCGCAGCAGCGGCTTGTACAGCGGCGAACTCGGGTGGGTAAACGCGTGCTCCCATAGGTTCAGCTTGTAGCCCAGCTCGCTTGCCCCGCTGACCAACTTCTCCGGCGCCGGGTATTTGTCGCTCCACACAAAGGAGCATGAGTACGAGTGCGTGTGCCATCCCGGCTCCAGGCCCATCACGTCGCATGGGATATGACGCTCCCGAAATTGACGCAAAAGTGATTCAATCTCTTTCTGCCCCAGCTCCGTCGAGCCGCGATACCACACGCCCAAGCCCCACAGCGGCGGAAGACACCCGCCGCCGCTAAACAGGTTGTAACGCTGCACCGCCCCACGCATGTCCGGTCCACCGATCAGATACACGTCCACACCGCGAGCCGCCGGAATGTCGACGCCCACAAACTGCCCGTTCAGTTCCCTGGGACGGTACAAGTCCGCAGTGCTGGTGGCCGGCGCACCACCGTTAACGTTCCCCGCGTCGGGCGGCACATCCCGCACGGCGTCGAGGTTGCCAAAGTAGAAACTGGCGTATCGCGCCGTGTCCACGTAGACGCCGTAGCCGCGAGTCGAGACATAAAATGGCGCCGGCGCGTGTGAATCGCCCAACGCCGTCGTCTGGTCGTCGCTCACGCGAACCGTCTTCTTGCTGCCGGACAGCTGAAACGTCTTGAGGTTCATCCCCAGCCCATAGAGCTGCTCGTTCGGCTCCAGCGGAATTTCCAACGCGATGCCGCGGCCGCTGACCTTCACTCCGATCGCGCTCGGCTTGACAGGCGGCTGCTCAACGGCCGCCAGGCGCTCCATCGCCTCCCGCGAGGGTGGCGTCTCTTGGAACCGCGTCGGCGTTCCCTTCTCCGGCTCACCAATGCGGACCCGCCACACACCCGGCGCAACCTTTTCTACGCTGTACTCGCCGATGCGAGGCGGCCTGCCGATAGCAACGCCGGCCGACAGCATCAGACACAAAAGCATCGCCAACTGAATTAAACCGCGGAGTGCTCGTTCGCTCATGATTCATCGCTTTTGGAGGGAAGGCGGGGCGGGAGACTACGCACATCACCCAAAATACCGCAGCGAGAGCCGATCCTCAAGTCGAGCGGGAAACTTCGCAAGGCCGATCAGTTTTCCAGGATGTTGGGGTGGCAGTTGCACTGCGAATTGTGGGCATTTTTCCGGGGTGGCACTACCACTGTCACCCCAACTGAGCCCCTATCTTGAACAATTGATCGGCCCTGCGAAACTTCGTAGTTCCGCCTTCGCGCAGATGCCTGTTCAGGTGCAGCACCCAACAGTCGGAAACTTGCACCATTTAGCCTACCCTACGCGGCCTGTTAACCCTGGCCCGCCAGCCGTCACACCCTCTTGTCCCTCTCCGGCGGCCGCGGATACGATGAGAGGCGTCATGTTCATCCCGGTCCGTCAATGCACGATCCTCTCGCTTGCCGTTGCGATCATCGTTTGCGTCTCCGGCCCATTGCAGGCCGACGAGGCCGATGACCAATACGCCGTGGCCGCGGGCCATTACGATCGCGGACGCTGGAAACTCGCCGCTGAAGAGTTCCTCAAGTTCCGGCAGCGTTTTCCCAAGGATCGCCGGCAGACGATATGCGCGTTTTGCCTGGGCGAGTCCCTGTTCCAGTTGGGCAAGTTCGACGAAGCCCTCCCCTGCTTCCGCGACTACAGCAATCGCGAGCCGACCGGCCAGTACGCCAAAGAGACGCTGCTCCAACTCGGCCAGTGCGCGTACCTCGCCGGCAAACTCGATGCAGCCAAGACCGATCTCAAGCGTTTTCTCGACAAGTATCCCGACGATCGATGGAATGAGACGGCATTGTTCTACCTCGCCGAGATTGCCTTGGCCAGCGACGACGCTGCGACCGCCGCCACCCGATTCCGCGAGATCATGACGCGTTTCCCGGACGGTCGGCTGCAAGACGATTGCCAGGTGGGACTCGGCCGCGCCCTCGAAAAGCAAGGGCAACGCGACCAAGCCGAGCGGCTTTACGTGGCCGTGGCCGCCAAGCCCGACAGTCCACAAGCTGATGCCGCCCAGTTTCACCTCGGCGCGATGCACTACGAGGTCGGCAAATACGCCGAAGCGTTGACCAGCTTCGCCCCGTTCGACAGTCGCCTCGCGCAAAGCCCCTGGCGGCCCAACGCCCGCCTCGGCCAAGGACTGACTCTCTTGAAGCTCAACCGTCCGGCCGAAGCCGTCAAACAGTTCGATGCCGTGCTCGCTACCGCAGACGCCAACGAAGAACTCATCCAGCGAGCCCTCCGTGGCAACGTCCAGGCCGCACTTCAGTTGAAAGACTACGACTCGCTGGACCGCCAGGCGGCCCGATTCGAGAAACGTTTCGCAGCCAGTCCCTTCCGCGGCGATGTCCAGCGCATGCTCGCCCGATCCCTCGTCGAACGCAGGCACTATGACCGCGCCGCAGTGCTCCTTAAATCGTTGCTAACCCAGCCGTCTCCGCGTCAAGACCTCGACAGCCGCTATCTTCTGGCCCTCAGCTACGAGGGTCTGCAGCATTACGACGACGCCCTCGCCGCCGTGCTCCCGGTCGTCGCCGGCGCGAGCGGAGACTTGAAAGTCCAAGCCCGATTGGAGCAGGCCCTGCTGCTTTCGGCCGTGAAGCAACACCGAGAAGCAATTCCGCTCCTGGAAAAATGCCTTGCCGAACATCCGTCGGCCGAGGCGGAAGTGAAATTGCTCGCCGCGCTGGCCATTTCCACCATCCGGGTCGGGCAGATCGACAAGTCCAAGCGGACGTACGCCGAGTTGCTCGCAAAGTACCCCAAGCATCCGCTCATCCCGCCCACGACCGAACGCCTTGCCGATGCAGCGTACGACGCCAACGACACCGTATGGGCGTCCGAGCTGTCGGGCCGATTGGCCACCCTCGGCGATTCGGCCGAATATGCGTTCAAGAGCAAGCTGACTCGTGGCTGGGGGCAGTTCAAGGCTGGCAAGCTCGCCGACGCGGCCGACACGTTTGACCAATTGCTCCAGCGACATCCGCCGGCGCCGATAGCAGCCGAAGCAGCCCTGATTCGCGGCTACATCCTTGAACGACTTGGCCGCAGCGATCAGGCGTTGGCGATGTACGACCTCGTAATTCAGCGATACGCGACGGCGCCGCAACATGCCGACGCCCAGCTTGCCGCCGCTCGACTGCACAGCAACCTCAAGCACTGGACCGAAACCACTGCGCTCTGCGAGAAACTGACGCACGACCATCCGCAGTTCGCCGAACTCGATGCGGCGATCTACGAGTGGGCCTGGGCGCTGCATGAGCTTGGCAAAAACGACGAGTCGCTACGCCTCTTCTCGCGTCTCAGCAAGGATTTCCCCAACAGCCGTTTTCGTGCCGATGCCGCCTACCGCGTCGCGCAAGCCGCATTTGATGCAAAGGATTACGACCGCGCGAACCAATTGGTCGATGCCTTGCTTTCACAGCAGATCGCTCCTCAGGTCCGCAGCGCCGCCACGTACCTCCGCGGCCAACTGGCGGTGGCCAAACGCGACTGGCCCAAGGCTCGCCAAACGTTCGAGAAGCTCGTCCAGGACTTTCCGACCGCCAGCCGATGCTTGGCCGCCGAAACCTGGATCGCCGAAGCCGACTACCAGCAAAACGATCTCGCAAAAGCCAGTGCACGGCTCGATCGTCTCGCGGACATGGTCCGTGGGAAGCATGAACCCTGGATGGCGCTGGTGCCGTTCCGCCGGGCGCAAATTGCCGCGAGACGCGAGCACTGGACCGACGCCTACCGAATTGCCTCCTCAATCGAAACCGACTTCCCCGGCTTCGAGCAGCAACACGACGTCGACTGCCTGCTGGGCCAGTGCTTGGCCATGCAAGCCGACTTCCAGGCCGCTCGCCGGGCGTACAACAAAGTCATCCACTCTCCGACCGGAGCGAAGACCGAAACCGCCGCCCGCGCGCAATGGCTAATCGGTGAAAGCTACTTCCACCAAAAGAACTACCAGGCCGCGTTGCGGGAGTACCTAAAGCTGGAGATCCTCTACGCCTTCCCCTCCTGGCAAGCAGCCGCCCTTTTCGAGGCCGGCAAGTGCCACGAGTTGCTCGGCGAAAAGAAGGAAGCCGCCGACGTCTACCGCCGGATTCTCAAGGTCTATCCGAAGTCGCCCCTGGCCAACGACGCCGGCAAGCGTCTCAACAGTCTCCGACAGAATCGGCAGCCCGCGAAGACTGGGTAGGCCCGCGGGGCTCGGTAACAGCGACGGCAGCGTTTCCCGCGGCTCTCCGCCGCGTCTCTGCTGCTCGGCCGCGCTTTTCGCATGATTCTTTCTGCCTGAGCCGCGCTAAACGCTTTGTAAGGAAGTCTTTGACTCACCCGCAAAGACAGAAATTTACGATGATGACGGTGGAATAGTCTACTTTTCTCAGCGGCGTCTTTCACTTCGGAAAGACGTCGATTCGTTCTCGCGAGAAGCGCGGGAGAAGGCGGGGATCGCGCATGGAGGCGTCAGGCATGAATGGGCGCAAGCAGCAATATCTATTGGGTCCTGCATTGCCGATGGGCCGCGTCGCGGCCAGTCCGCCAGCAAACTCGGCTGGAACAGCCGTGCTTGCGGTTGAACATGGATCGATGGCAATATCGGCATCAACAGCAGTGCCACACCGCTTAGCGGCCCCCCAACGTCGCCTGCCGTCCGTCGGGCGAGGCGTCCTTTCGCATCTGCTCCAGGCATCCATGCTGGCCGTGCTGGCGTGGTTCTGCTGCTTGGTCCTCGGGTCGGCGGCGCCCGCCGCGGCGCCCGCGCCGGATACCGCAGCCGCCAAGACCAACGTTGCCGAAACGCCGGAGTCTGCCGAAGCCACCCAACACAACTTCATCCCCACAGCGCACATCGGCCGAATCGTCGACGACGCCGGCCCGCTCATGTACGCCATCCTGCTCTGCTCGTTTCTCCTCGTGGCGTTCTTCCTGGATCGCTGCGTCAACCTGCGCCGCCGGCGTGTTATTCCGAAACCATTCGTAACACGCTTTCTTCAGCAATTGCGCGAAGGCCAGCTTGATCGTCAGGCGGCCCTCGAACTGTGCGAGGAAAACCGCAGCCCCGTCGCCAACGTCTTTGCCGGCGCAGTGCGAAAGTGGGGACGACCGGGCGTCGAGGTCGAGCAAGGCGTCATCGACGCCGGCGAGCGAGCGACCAACGGCCTGCGACGTCATCTCCGCGTCTTTTACGGCATCGCCACGGTCGGCCCGCTGCTCGGCCTGATGGGCACCGTCCTCGGAATGATTCAAACGTTCAACGTCATCGCCGATCCGGCCGCCGACGCCGTTGGCCGCACCGCGCCCTTGGCCGGCGGCATTGCCAAGGCCCTGCTGAACACGGCCGGCGGACTCGCGGTGGCGATCCCCGCGTCGATCCTTTACGTCTTTTTCGTCAGCCGCGTTGATCAGTTGGTGATCGAGATCGATCGACTCGCCCAAGAGGTCGTCAACGTCATTTCCGCCGAAGACTTGCAGGAAAAGAGGACGCCGACGCCCAAGTCACGTCGTGCCGTCACCACGGCGGCAGCCTGAAGCCACCATCCGCATATCGTCATTCGTCATTAGGACTTTCGCCCGTGCCCCTCAAGACCCATCTCGACGAGGAACCGACGCTGAACCTCACGGCGATGCTCGACGTCATGTTCCTGCTGATCATCTTCTTTATGCTCGGAACTCGCTTTATTGACGAGGAGCGGAAGATCGGCCTCCGCGTCCCGGAAGTCGTTGACCGCGGCGCGCTCACGGCCGCGCCAGCCCGCAAGGAAGTCAACGTCTATCGCGACGGCGCCATCACCCTCGACAAAGCCACGGTCACCGTCGACCAGCTCACCACGCGTCTGGCCGCCGCCCGCCGACAATACAGCGACCTCGGCGTCCTGGTTCGCGGCGATGCCCGCGGCCCGTTCCAGAACGTCGCTACCGTCCTGACCGCCTGCAAACAAGCCGGCATTCGCGACCTGGGCATCACCGTCCGCACCATGTCGGGCAAGGAAGTCCCGGCCGCCGTTCGCGGCGCAACTCGTTAGACATGAGCGTCCCGCCGTCAAATCGCCTGCTGGAATTGCTGACCAACATCCAACCGATGCTGGCGATGTTCTGGCTTGGGCTGGCCCTGTTCTCGGCCGGGCTCGCCGTGCTGCTCTACACCCGCTGGGGCCAGTACAAGCCGCTCCGAAAATGCATGGCCCTCTCGCTGCTGGCTCACCTCCTGCTGGCGACATACGCCACCACCGTCCAAATCGTGACCCCCACGCCGCCCGCCCCGGCGGTCGTGCAACTGGCCCTCTGCGACGTCCCAGGCGATGCGTCCCGTGGGGCAGGTGGCCAGCCTGCCAGCACAGCCGACCCGCACGATCAGCCCTGGGAATCCCTCCCAGGCGACACGCCGCCGCGGCCGGAAAAAGCGAAGTCCGAGGACAAACTGAAGACGGGGCCGTCCGAGCCAAAACGCTCGGCCCACGCTGACGATCCCCGATTGCCGATCGACAAGCCACTCCGCGACGTCGCTCTGCCCGAAGCAAAACCGCTTGCTCCGAAACTCGCGGCGAAACCGGCGACGCCCACTCCCCCGCCCCCAGCCATTGCACCGCCGCCTGCCCAGCGTCGCGAGACGGCCACGGTCATGCCGCCCGCGCCGTCCGAGTCACACGATCGCGCGGAAGATGACTTGGCGGCGAAGCGGGTCCGCCCATCGTCCGACGACGTGCCGCTGGCCTTGCTCAAACCTCCGGAAGCGTTGCCGAAAATCAGTGATAGCGACGATGCGAACGCGCCCGACTGGCGATCCGCGCCCCGTGTCGTCGCCGACAGTCGCCAATCGGTCCTCACGATGAAGCCATCGGAACGTGCCGCGGACGCTTCGAGCCGATCAGCCGATCGGCCCGAGTCGACGTCCGCCGCGGCCCTGCCCGTAGGACTGGCGACCCCATCCACGTCCAACAAGCCGCTGCCCGACGCATATCGGCTTCGCGTCGCGCCCAATCGGGCCGGTGTCGCGCAAAGTCATGGTGGCTCCGTCGAAACCGAGGCCGCCGTAAAAGCCGCCCTCAAATGGCTCGCCGACAACCAGGCCGCCGACGGCCGCTGGGATCCCCGCTCCCATGACGCCGGCAAGGAAACCAACGCCCTGGGCCGAACGCGTCCCGGCGCCGGCAGCCACGCCGACACTGCCGTTACCGGACTATCGCTCTTGGCCTTCCTCGCCTCCGGCCACACCCATCTCGATGGCCCCTACCGCGAGGACGTTCGCCGCGCCGTGGAATACCTGATGCGCGTCCAAGCCGCCGACGGCAATCTCGCTGGTGAGGCAGTCAACTACGAGTTCATGTACTGCCACGGAATTGCCACGTGCGCGCTGAGCGAAGCCTACGGTATGACCCACGACGGTCGCCTTCACGATCCACTCCGCCGAGCCATTGCCTACACGCTTGCCGCTCAGGATCCCATCGGCGGCGGCTGGCGTTACAGGCCCCGCGACTCCGGCGACACCAGCCAGCTTGGCTGGCAACTGATGGCGCTCAAGAGCGCCGAACTGGCCGGCATTCCAATCCCCGACGCGACTCGCCAAGGCGTTGTCCGATACCTGCGCAGCGTTTCGTCCGGTCAGTCCGGCGGCCGCGCCTCGTATCGCCCCGGCGAGCAGGCAACCCGCTCCATGTCCGCCGAGGCCCTCGTCTGCTGGCAGTTCCTCGGCCTCCCTCGCCACCATCCCGCATGCGACGAAGCCGGCGATTTCATCCTCGGCGAACTGCCCAGCGAAGGTCAGAGCAACGTCTACTATTGGTACTACGCCACCCTGGCCATGTACCAACTGCAAGGCGTTCACTGGCAGCGGTGGAACGAGTCGCTGCGCTCCACCGTCGTTAACCGCCAGGTGAAGAGCGGCCCCCTGGCCGGCTCCTGGAACACCGACGACCTCTGGGGTGGCTACGGCGGCCGCGTCTACACCACCGCCCTATCGACGCTAATCCTCGAAGTCTACTACCGCTTCCTGCCAATCTACGGAGCCACGCCGCCGGGGGGAAGTCACTAGCAGTTGCGAAGCCGCGTCACCGTCAAGCTCACGCCGACGCTCACCAGGGCCGATCACTTTTCCAGGATGTTGGGGTGGCGGTTCCACTGCCACGCCCGAATTGCGGCATTTTTCCGGAGTGCCACGTTCACATCCCGGCTTACAGTCGGTGTTTGGGCCGGTTTGACACCACCGCAGCACCCTGTACAATGTGAGTGGCTGTCTATCGAGTGCTTTGTGTCTTGCCTAGGAGCGCTATCCCTATGGGTGGACTTTCCGTATTTCACTGGGCGATCATCGCGATCGTCGTCTTCCTGCTATTCGGCAATCGCCTTCCGAGCGTCATGCGGTCGCTGGGCCAAGGAGTTGTCGAGTTCAAAAAGGGCCTCCAGGGCATCGAGGACGACGTCAAGGCCGCGGGCAGAATCGAAGAGCAGCCCGCCAAGCCGGAAGCTAAACAGGAAGCCAAGGCGCCCGAAACCGAGCCAGCCCAGAAGTAGCCGTGCTCGTAAGGCGGCGTTCAAGAGTTCGACGAATGTCGGACGCTAGCGTATGTGCCCGCTGTTTGCATTCCTCGACAACCCGATGATGCTCTTGATGCTCGGCGTCCTCGCCGTGCTACTGTTCGGCGAGCGTCTGCCCGAGGTCGCCCAGCGCTTCGGCCGCGGCATGGCCGAGTTCAAGAAGGGCATCCACGGTATCCAGCAGGATATCCAAGGAGCGATCGACTCCGCAACCACAGCGGACGCCGCACCGTCAACGCCAACGCGCCTCGACGCCCCGTCCGAAGATCGTGAGGAGCCCACCGCTCCCAAGTTCGAGCCCCCACCTTCCCCTTGAAGTCTCCCGCTGTTTCCGCTAGACTTCGTAATCCCTCGGGCGGCTAGCTCAGTTGGTTAGAGCGCCATCCTCACACGGTGGAAGTCGGAGGTTCGAGTCCTCTGCCGCCCACACACCGAAACCCCGGCCAGTCCGGGGTTTTTTGTTTCTTGAGAACATGGCTATCCCTTGGCCCGACCGCATCGGCGCGCGGATGCCAAGCGGACACAGAACTCCCGGGCGATTACAGCGTCGCGGGCGTAGCCTAAGTCGGCGTGCAGCGGTCGCCACTCATCGCCTCACGCCCTCACCGCGTCCCGCGGCCTACGTGTGATAATCCGCGTTGAGCCGCACGTACTCCGCCGTGAGGTCTGCCGTCCAGAAGCGGCTGCTGGCCGATCCCTCACTGAAATCGAGCTGGATCAGCGTGTCGCGGTGATCGCGGATTGATGTCGAGACTTCCTGCCCGTTGAACTCGACCGGCGTGCCGTGCTGGTAAAGCAGAAAGCCGTTCAGCCGTAGCGTAACCCCGTTTGGATCGAACGGCACTCCCGCATAGCCGGCCGCCGAGACAATTCGGCCCCAGTTCGGGTCGGCGCCGTGCAAAGCCGTCTTCACCAGCGGGCTGTTCGCCACCGTCCGGGCGATCTCTTGCGACGTCTCTCGGCTAGCGCAGCCGCCAACCTCGATCGTGATCAGATGCGTCGCGCCCTCGCCGTCGCCCGCGATCGCCTTCGCCAGGTCGACGCACACTTCCGTCAGCGCCTTCTGGAAGGTGGCCAACCCTTCTCCCGCAAGCGGCTTCCCGCCGGCCGCGCCGTTGGCCAGCAGCAACACCGTGTCATTGGTGCTCATATGGCCGTCGACGCTCATGCAGTTGAAGCTCTCCTGCGTTGCAGTGCTCAGCGACGCCTGCGCAACCTGCGGCGCAATTGCCGCGTCGGTGAGGATCAGCCCGAGCATCGTGGCCATGTTCGGCCCCATCATCGCCGCGCCCTTGGCCATGCCCGTAACCTGGATTTCCACGCCGTCGATGGTCAGCGTCCGGTGCGCCACCTTGTAGATCGTGTCGGTCGTCAGCATGCCGCGTGCGGCGGCCACCAGCGATGTCTCGCTTCGGCCCAGCTTCACGGCCGCGGCCGAGATGCCCTGGCCGATCTTGTCCATCGGCAAGAACGAGCCGATGACGCCCGTCGAGAGCACCAGCGCCTGATCCGGCTCCGCGCCGCAGGCGACCGCCGCTAGCCGAGCCATTTCCTCGGCGTCGCGCAATCCCCGCTCGCCCGTGCAGGCGTTTGCCACGCCGGAACAAATCGCCACGGCCCGAATCCGGTCGCTCGGCGTACGACTGCGATCCAACGCGACGGGAGCGGCATAAACCAAGTTCTGCGTATACACGCCCGCCGCGCTGGCCGGAGTCTCCGAAACCACCAACGAAAGGTCGTGCTTCCGCCGATCCCGCTTAATCCGGCAATGCACGCCGGCCATCAAGAAGCCCTTGGGAACGGAAACGGCCATGTTCAATCTCCCCATGCGACTACAACGCCGTCGTCTCGCCGTAGCCGAACATCAGATTGAAATTCTGCACGGCCGCGCCGGCGGCGCCCTTAATCAAGTTGTCCAAACAGCTGAAGCAAACTACCCGCCCGCGAACCACTCGCGCGGTGATATCGCAGAAATTCGTCCCCGTCGAGTCCTTCGTCCCCGGCAGATGGTCCACCACGCGCACGAACGGCTCGTCCTCGTAAAAATCGCGAATGGTCTGCAGCACCTTCTCTTCGGTCACTTCGCGGGTCGGCTGTGCGTACGCGCTCGTCAAGATGCCGCGATCCATCGGCGTCAGGTGCGGTGCAAATACCACCTCGACCGTCGTACCGGCGGCCATTCCGAGCACCTGCTCGATTTCCGGCTGGTGGCGGTGCCGGCCCACATTGTACGCCGAAATGCTCTCGTTGCACTCCGGATAGTGCGCCGTCAACTTCAGTGTGCGTCCCGCGCCCGTCACCCCGCTCTTCGAGTCGATGATGATCGACTTCGGGTCAATCATGCCGGCCTTCAGCAGCGGCGTCAGGGCCAGAATGGCCGTCGTCGGATAGCAACCCGGATTTGCCACCAACTGCGCCGGCGGAATCTTCTCGCGGAACAGTTCCGGCAGCCCGTAGACCACCTTGCCAAGCCGGGCCGCGTCAACGTGCTTCAAGCCGTACCACTGCTCGTAAACCGCTGGATCATTCAGCCGATAGTCAGCGCTGAAGTCCACGACCCGACGCCCCGCGTCTAGCAAAGCCGGAATCACCGCCGCGCTTGCCCCATGCGGCAAACAACTGAAGACGCACTCCGCCCTCGCGGCCACCTCCGCCGGACTGAGGTCTTCCAGCCGCAGATCGAGCCGCGCGGTCAGCGAGGGATGGATCATCGCAATGTGCGGCTGCCCCTCTTGCCGACTGGTGACGGCCACTATCTCCGCCCCCGGATGACGCAACAAAATCTTGATCAGTTCGAGCGCCGTGTACCCCGTCGCGCCCAGAATCGCAATGCGTGTCATGAGACTAAGTCCGTCCGGCCACCTCGGTCACATCAATACAAACCATCAAGTATAAAGACGCCGCCACCTGTCGCCAAGGGGACCGTGCCCTACCGAAAGGGCCGGTCGTGCCGCTGTTAACAACAATGTCGACGTTGAAAGGTTTGCCCAAGAAAAGCAAAAGTCCCAGCAACCTTCCGATTGCTGGGCCTTGTGCAAGCGAGGGCGACGGGAATCGAACCCGCAACCACCGGATCGACAGTCCGGTACTCTAACCAATTGAGCTACGCCCCCGGCAAACGCTCAATTATACAGCGGAACTTGGCCGTCGCAAGAGCACCCGCCACCCCATTTCATAACCTAGACTTCACTAAGGGGCATGACTTTGCGCGCGGGCTTATCTACTGTCGGAGACCCCTTCTAATGGGCCATTACTGTCACGATGTCTTACGCTATCTCGACCGCCTCAGCCCTCACCAATGGCTACTGGTCTTAGCTGCTGTGATCGTGGTCGGCCTATTCTGCATGCGCGGCTTCGGCTCCCGATCGCACTTCTAAACCCACGGCACCGCGGCAAGGATCATCAGAGTGGAAAACGCAATGAACCTCTGGCACCTCGAGATACCCGCTCCCGTCGCGCTGGCCATCATGGCCGCCCTCGGATACCTCATTAGCCGCTGGAAACGCCCACCCGCGAACGACCTCCTGGTCCGGTCCCGTCGCGAGCTGAAGCGGGCTCAAGCCGTCGCCGTCGAACTCGAAAAAATCGCCTGGGACGTCCGTCAAAACCTGGCCAAACACCACACCAGCGTGTCGCGTTTTAAGGAACGCGTCAGTCGTCTCAGCGAAGGCCATTGCGAGGCCACGTGGAAGGAACTTTGTCGCGAGGCCGAAAACATCCTTCGGCCCACCCTCCAGCTCGCCACCCAAATCGCCAGCGCCTACGACCAGATCCGCC
This sequence comes from Planctomycetaceae bacterium, assembly GCA_021372555.1. Taxonomy (GTDB): domain Bacteria; phylum Planctomycetota; class Planctomycetia; order Pirellulales; family Thermoguttaceae; genus JAJFUI01. Next base: position 41,297 of record JAJFUI010000292.1, read on the forward strand.
AGCAGGGCGCTAGCCTAATGACCTTCACCGAGGTGCGAACCGATCCGCTTACCGGCGTGAACAACCGACGCGGCCTCGATGAAACCCTCATCGCCCAGCTTGCGATGATGACCCGCTACAACTCCTTCTTCTCGATCGTCATGCTCGACATCGACCACTTCAAGCAGGTCAACGACCGAGAAGGCCACCTCACCGGCGACCGCGTCCTCCAGGAACTCGCTCGCCTGATCGATGAGTCCGTCCGCGAAACCGACCTCGTCGGCCGTTACGGCGGTGAGGAGTTCATCATCATCATGCCCCAAACCGACCTGGCCGGAGCCTGCATTTTCACCGAACGCCTGCGTGCAGACGTCGCCGATCGTCTCACCGTGACTATCAGCGGTGGCGTCACAGCGGCTCGCGAAACCGACACCCCCGAAACGCTTCTCTCCCGCGTGGACGCAGCACTTTACGCCGCGAAAACTGCAGGCCGAAACCGCATCTTCTCCCACGTGGACAATGTCGTTCAGCCCGTCACCGTCGTCCCCGATGCCGAGCCAGTGCCTGCTAGCGAGGCATCGGCCCTGCCTTGCATGCGCTAATAGCCGAAGCCGAACCTAAACCGCGGGCCGCCGTAGTAAACCCCGCCCGGGTACCAGCCGCTGCCATAGTACGGGTAATATCGATACCCGTAGTTCCGCGGATAGTAAGAGTACCCCGGCCGATACGTGTAGTAGTACGCCCGCGGGCCATAGTAGTAATCGTAGTTTCCGTAGTATCCGTATGGCTCCACGTAGTAGCTCGGATACCCGTAATAGACAAATCGGCGAACCGGCGTAACCATCATCTCGTCCGTGGCGTTCGACAATAGCGCCGCCGCGTTCGGATTCGCCGCCGGCTGATCAGCCAGCGCGGTCCCCACCGTCAAGGCCCCTGCCAGAGCCGACATCAGCAACAAGGATCGAATCATCGCACTCCTCCCGCCGCAGCGTTCACCGCGGCCCATGCTCCGTCACTTCCTCTGCCAAAAAAACAGCTTGGCTACAAGCCAGTAGAATTCTAGGAACGGTGACATCGCGAAGAATGCCACCAGCAGGGCAAGAGACGCGTGCCTCCGGCGAGACCCGGAGAAGGGACGACACTACCGGTTCGACAGCTCGTCGAGCGCTCGCAATACCGCCTCGACCGCCGGCTCAACGGCCGCTTCCACCGCCGGCGTCAGAGTCTCGCTGAAGTTCAAAACGTCGGCGGCCTCGATCCCAATGAGCCGGATATGTCGGCTCTCCGGCAGGTGGGCCCCCGCTCGCCGGCCGAACTGCAGAGCGGTGCCAAGGTTCACGTCGTGAGCCGAGGCGCTCCGCTGCGTAGGCATGTCGTCCACGGCCAGCAAATGGATGGTCCCCGCCAGGGCCCCTGTCTGAATCGCGTCCACGACGATCGCCCCGT
>JAJFUI010000303.1 GCA_021372555.1 Planctomycetaceae bacterium
AGTTCGTGCAGTTGTTGGCGTCGACCATGCCCATGTTGTAGGTCTTGTGGACGTAGACGTCGCCGGTAATCAGCTTCACGTAGTCGGAGTTCTTCAGGACGATGTCGTCGAAAACCTTGAGCGAAAACTTGGCGAACTCGATGGCCTCGCGACCCCGGGCCTCGATCTCTTTGCGCTGCTCCTCGTAGATGCCATGGCTCACGCCGCCCGGCAGACCCCAGTTGGGATGCACGCGGCGGCCGCCGATCATCTGGATCAAGGCATGCCCATCGTGACGCATCTTGAGGACATGCTTGGCAACGTCCATGCCCACCTTGGCCACCACGCCCAAGATGTTCCGCTCGGCCGGCGGGGCGGTCGGTCCGACGACGAAGTCCGGTCCGCCCAGGGCGTAGAAGTGGGTCGTGTGGTCGGTGGCGTAGAAGATGCTGTAGAACAGCTCGCGGAGCTTCTTGCCCGCCGGCGGCGGATCGACGTGGAACAGGGCGTCCAGCGCCTTCGTCGCGGCCATGTGATGGGCCTCGGGGCAGACGCCGCAAATCCGCGCGGTCAGGTTCGGCATGTCCTCGGCCGGCCGGCCGACGCAGAACTGCTCGAAGCCGCGGAGCTCCGGAATCTGCAAGTAGGCGTTGGCCACGTCTCCCTGATCGTCCAGGAAGATGTCGATCTTGCCGTGACCTTCGAGCCGCGTGATGGGGTCAATTGAAATGCGCTTCATCGTTCAAGCTCCAGGCCGATCAAGCCGTCGGCCGCTAAACTGCCGTCTTGAATTTTTCACCCTCATTCCCACGCTCTGTGTAGGAACGAGGTATCTTTTCTAACCACTGACCACTGACCACTAGCCACTAGCCACTAGCCACTAGCCACTAGCCACTAGCCACTTTCTTCTTCCGCCGCAACTGACTCTTGGCCAGCGTAAACCGGTACAACGTGCCGACCGGGTCGGGAATGCCCTCCGAAATGATCCGGTCGATCTCGTCCGGGTCGTTGCTGTCGATCACCGAGGCGATACCGCTCATCAGCCGGGCGCCGAAGTCGGTCACGCCGTCATTGGCCCCGTGGCAACCGATGCAGGGGGAATTGACCTTCGGGCAGAGCGCTCCGCAGCCCGCCCGAGTGGCGATGCCGCAGCACAGCAGGCCTTGCTCCAACAGACAGGTTTCCTCGTCCGGGATGATCTGCCACGTACGATAGAACTTCTTGATCTTCTTTTCGCCGCGTTTCCGCTTGCACTCGTCGCAAACGGTCGTGTTGACGCCGATCACCGAGCCCTTCGGCGGCAGTTTGCCTTCGAGGACCGCGACCAGCGCCTTCCAGATGTTCTCGGCTTCCGGCGGGCAGCCGGGCAGGTAGTAATCGACTTCGACCGTCTGATCGAGGGTCTTCAGGGTATCGTAGAAGATCGGCAGGTGGAGCGTGCCCTCGGGCACGTTCGTCTCAGCCTGCGGGCGAACGTCCTGCGGGTTGACCGGGGTGGTGGACGAGCCTTCCTTGTAGACCGTGTCGAACACCTGCTTGCGGTCGTTCATGTTCGCCAGCCCGGGGATACAGCCGTCGCAGGCGCAGGAGCCGAAGGCTACCAGGACCTTCGATTTGCGCCGCATCAGTTGGGCCATGTACTCCTGTTCGCTGGTACGGATGCCGCCGTTAAACAAGCAGAGGTCGATGCTCCCGTCGGCCATTCTCTCGATGTCGCGGACCTTGCCGTCGGCGCCGCAGGGGAACATGACGATGTCGAACGCCGCGGCCACGTCGAGAATCTTCTCGTCGATCGCGAGGATCGAGATCTCGCAGCCGCCGCAAGAGGCCGCCCAATAAATCGCCAATTTGCCTTTGGGCTTGTCGTTGCTCATGCCGGCACCTCCATCGCCTCTTCGTGTTCTTTGACGATCGCTTCCAGGGCGTGCTGTCGCTCGCCGTTCTCCGCCCAATTGGCCGGCCAACGGAGCGGACCGAGCCGCTTCACGTCGTTCACCAACTTGTCGATGCACTCGGCCAACCGCTGCCCTTCAGCGGCCGACGCCCAGACCAACTGGACGCGGTCCGGCTCGACGCCCATTGCCGTCAGGGTCTGTTTGAGCATCGCGTACCGACGCATCGCCTTGTAGTTTTGCTCGATGTAGTGGCATTCGCCCGGGTGACAGCCGGCGATCATCACGCCGTCAGCCCCCTGCGCCAGAGCCTTCATGACGAAGGTCGGATCGACCCGTCCGCTGCACATGACGCGGATAATGCGTACGTTCGGGGCGTACTTGATCCGCGCCGAGCCCGCCAAGTCCGCCGCTCGATACGAGCACCAGTTGCAGAGGAAGCCGACGATTTTCGGTTCAAAATTGTCGTTGGACATGGGAATTAGTGGCCAGTGGCCGGTGGTCAGTGGCCAGAGAAATCAGTTGTTCAGTTTCTTGTTCAATGAATTACACAGACCGTTTAGCAGGCGACCAACCTCTGCCGCTGCTTCCAGCAACGATGACTCCACTGGTTCTTCGATATAGCCGAGCCGTTTGGCAATCGTGGCCTGCGTTTCCACCTCCATCAACGACCCTTGCGCAATCGACAGGAAGTGAAGAAAATCGCGAGTGGTGCTCCGTCCTTGCCCTTCGGCGATGTTCGACGGGACAGAAACCGCCGCGCGCTGCAACTGGCTCGCTAAACCGTAAACCTCCGTCTTTGGGAAACTATTTGTTGTTCGGTACACCGCCTCGACAAGGTCCATCGCCTTTTGCCAAGCAATCAGTTGTCGATAGTGCTGTACCGCCACATTCTTTCCTTCTCTTCTGGCCACTGGCCACTGACCACTGACCACTAGCCACTAGCCACTAGCCACTAGCCACTAGCCACTAGCCAC
>JAJFUI010000315.1 GCA_021372555.1 Planctomycetaceae bacterium
AGCGGTAGCGATTTGGGGACGGTGGCGGGGCAGCTTGGGCATGCGATGTGCTTTTCTCGGGAATCAGCATCTTGATGAATCCCGCATGAGGAGAGCGTATCTTGTCCAAAAACAGCAGCCGCGCCGCCCGTCGAAATGATCATCGCCACCAGGGGACACGTCAGGATCACGGCGATGGGTTGCCGGCTGCTCCGGAAACATTCGAAGAGGGCTCGTTTGACGCCGCCGAGGGCGAGGGGACCGAGCTCGACGACGAGCGGGTCTTCGACGAACTGGACGAGGAAGCGGACGAGGAGTTGGAAGCGGACGCGACCGGCGACGACGATCAGATTGACGACCCGGTGCGGATCTACTTGATGCAGATGGGCGAGATCCCAATGCTCAAGCGGCAGGACGAAGTGGCGATCGCGCGGCGGATTCGGCACGCCCGGCGCGAGTTCCGGCGGACGATGCTGGGGAGCGACTACATTCTTCAGGCGGCGGCTTCCTTGATGGAGGGCATTCGGGACAGCAAGTTGCGGCTGGATCGGACGATCGAGGTCTCGGTGACGAACCTTGGCGAGAAGTCGCGGTTGCTCAAGGTTCTGCGGCCGAACCTGGAGACGTTGCGGCACATGCTGCTGCAGAACACGCGGGACTTCGCGCTGGCCATCAACCGGCATCAGCCGACGGCGCTGCGGCACAAGGCGTGGCGGCGGCTCCTGACGCGGCGGGCGAAGGCCGTGCAGTTGGTCGAGGAACTGGGTCTGCGGACGCAGCGATTGCAGCCGTTGCTCGATAAGCTGCGGCAGATTGGGCGTCGCATGGACGCCATTCAGCGGCAATTGGCCGCGCCGTGCCGGACCGAGGAGGAGATGCGGTATGCGACGGAGCTTCGCAAGGAACTTCGGCAGTTGATGCGGATCTCGCAGGAAAGCCCGGCAACGCTGCGGCGGCGGTTGACGCGGGTCGACGCGTGGGCTTCGAAGTATGACGCCGCTAAGCGGGAACTGTCGGCGGGCAACCTGCGGCTGGTCGTGTCGATTGCCAAGCGGTATCGCAATCGCGGTTTGAGCTTCCTTGACTTGATCCAAGAGGGAAACACCGGTTTGATGCGGGCGGTCGACAAGTTCGAGCATCGCCGCGGCTTCAAGTTCTCGACGTATGCGACGTGGTGGATCCGCCAGGCGATTACCCGTGCGATTGCCGATCACAGCCGGACGATCCGCGTGCCGATTCACGTGATCGAGAGCTTGGGGAAAGTTCGCACGGCTACACGGCAACTGACGCAGGCGTTCGGCACTGAGCCGACCGTCGAGCAGACGGCCGAGGCGGCGGGACTGACGATTGACGAGGCCGAATGTGCCATGCGGATGACGCGGCAACTGCTGTCGTTGGACCAGGCCGTGACCGAGCATGATGACAATTACTTCGGCGAGTTCCTGGAAGATCATCGGGAAGAAGACCCGTTGATGGAGATGAATCGCACGCTGCTGAAAAACCGGATCGCCGAGGTGATGGACGCGTTGGACTATCGCGAGCGCGAGGTTCTGCGGTTGCGGTTTGGGCTGGCCGACGGCTACGCGTACACGCTGGAAGAGGTCGGGAAGATTTTCTCCGTGACGCGGGAGCGGATTCGCCAGATCGAGACGAAGGCGCTGCGGACGCTGCAGCATCCGAGCCGGGCTCGACAACTGGCCGGCTTTCTGGAACAGCCGGTCGCCGCGCCCATCGTGCCGGTGAGCGCCGAGATGGCGATGGTCGAGACGGTGTGAACCGCATCGCTCGCCAAAGGGTGGATCGAATCGCGAGCCCTTCGTCAGCTTCGCCGACCGAAGCCCGCGAGTCTAGATCCTCCTTGGCCTACCCCACATCGTGCCCGGCTACGGTCGGGGCTCGGTGGGACGCCAGTCGACGAGGTGCAACTCGACGCTCTGGCGGCCGCGGAAGGAATTGATCACCGGGCGGAAGGCGATGTCTAAGGGCCCATCCACGGCGGCCAGGTCGTCCGCCCAATCGCCACCACCGAAGGCGACGGCTCTGAGCGAGATGCCGTGCTGCGCGAGGTTCATTGCGAGGTGATGGCCGGTGGCGCCGAGCGGCTTGGGCGGGCCGGCCAGGGTCACGCCCGTGGTGCAAAGGAGCGGCCGGGTGTTGCCGTGGCCAAACGGGGCAAGCCGTTCGAGTTGCCGCACGGTGTCTAGCGTGAAGGCGCTTAGCGGGGCCTCGACGTCGATGAAAAGTTCGGCTACGCGGTGGGCGTCGGGGATTCGCGAGGCGGCCACCTCGCAGAAGGCGGCGCGGAAGCCGTCGAGCTGCGGTTCTTCGATTTTCAGACCGGCCGCCGCCGCATGACCACCGTGGGCGACGAGGAATCCGCCACAATCCATCAGGGCGGCATGCAAGTCGAAGCCAGGAACGCTGCGGGCTGAGCCGACGCCGGGACGCATGCCGGATTTATCCCACGAGATCATCACCACGGGGCGATGGAAACGGTCGGCCAGGCGGCCGGCGACAATGCCGATAACGCCGGGGTGCCAGCCGTGATCGGCGAGGACGAGGGCGGCGTCGTCGACCGGATCGAACAGCTCTTTCGCCTGTTTCGCGGCGGCCAGTTGGATGCTCCGCTCGATGGTTTGGCGGGTCGAGTTCAGGCCGTCGATGTATGCGGCCAGCTCGGCGGCGCGGTCGGCGCGGTCGGTCACCAAAAGCTCGACGGCGAGTTGCGGCTGCCCGAGACGGCCGGCGGCGTTTAGACGCGGGGCGAGCTGAAAGGCGACGTCTTCAGCCGATAGGCGGGTCTTGCCGTCGGGGTATCGCTGGGCGGCGACCTTGGCGAGGCTCATCAGCGTGGCGGTGCCAAGCGTCGGGGCGTTGGCGAGGCTTTCCAGACCGTGACGCACGAGGACGCGGTTTTCGTCGACCAGTGGCACGACGTCGGCAATGGTGCCCAGGGCAGCCAAGCCGACGGCTTGCAGGAGGAAGTTCCGCATCCGCGGGGCCGTTCGCTGCGCGCCGCTGGCACGCTGGCAGACCGCCCAGGCTAGCTTCAGGGCGACGCCGGAACCGCTGAGGCCGCCGAACGGGTAGCTGCCTTCGGGGATGCGGGGGTGGACGAGGGCGGCGACGTCGGGAAGGCGAGGGCCGGGCTCGTGGTGGTCGGAGACAATCAGTTCGATGCCCAGCTCGCGGGCCAACGCGGCTTCGTCGACGCCGGCGATGCCGCAATCGACGGTCACGATCAGCTTCACGCCCTCCTCGGCGAGGGTGCGGATGGCGTCGGCGTTGAGGCCGTAGCCTTCGTCGATGCGGTGGGGGATGTAGTAGCGGACGTTGGCATCGAGCAAGTTGAGGCACAGCCAAAGCAGCGCGGCCCCACTGATGCCGTCAACGTCATAGTCGCCATAGACGACGATGGGGCGGCGGGCGGAGATGGCGTCGAAGATTCGCTCGGCGGCGGCGGCGCAGCCGGGCAGCGTGCCGGGGTCGCGAAGGGCACTCAGCTTGGGATCGAGGAAGCTGCCGACGGCGGCCGGATCGGTCACACCGCGGCAAATGAGCAACTCCGCCACGACCGCGGGGACGCCGGCCGCGCGTTGCAGGTCTGCAATGCGAGCGGGGTCGTGCGGGTGGATCCGCCAGCGCTTGGACATGGGGGGCGAGCGATCGGCGGTTAGCCGAAAGCTTCGACCAACCGTGCCGACTGGCGGCTACTTCTTCTTTTCGGTGTGTTCTGTGTGCTTACGAAGCCTGGGGCAGTATTTCTTCAGCGACAGCTTTTCGCCGCCCGACTTCCGCCGCAGGGTGTAGTTGTAGTCGCCGGTCTCTTTGCAGACCAGGAACACGACTTCCACCTTTTTCTTACCTTTTGCCATAACGACTCTCCCAACCAAAGCAACCCTGGAGCGGGGACAAAACAACCATTGTAGCGGATTTCACTCGGCACTGGAATGACCCTTTGGGCGAACTGAAGGGTGATTTTGCGGTGCCGTCGAACGCTCCCTGCTCGGGGGGGCGCGGCTGCGTTGGCGGCCAAATTAGGCGGGCTGCCCGACGAACGCTGTCAGGAATCGACTTGCAGCGGCCCATAGACGGTAGGGCGTCGGTTTGTTCTGCCATCACGAAGAAAAGGAGCAATGAGATGCGAACGATGCGAGTCTTTTCGGCGTCGATCGCCTTGCTACTGTGCTGTCTTCCGGCTCGTGGAAGCGTCTTCATCGCAGGGGCTTCGACGAATCAGTTGACGCTTCGGAACTCGGACTCCGTCGCATCGCTGCTGCTCGGTCCGGTCTCCCCGCTGCCGGTGAACGGCACCTGGTCGGAAAGCGACACTGGCGTCTCGGCCTCCGGGAACTACAGCTATGGTGACGGGGGCTTGGCGTTGAGCAACGTATCGTTCGACCTCGGCGCTACGACCGTTGCCGACATGGCGACGACGTTTCGCATCGTGCCTACGACCGACCTGACGTTCACGATCGACGGCTCGATCCACTGGGTCGGCTCGAGCACGGCGAAGGCGTCGCCGACTCTCTGGGCGCGGATTCTCGACATCACGACCGACGAGTTCAATCCGACCACGATCACGAACCTTCGATACACCAGTTCGGGCAAGACCAGCTACAACGCGACGATTGCCGCCAGCGCCGGCAACCCGATCACGGGCGTGCTGCTGGCGGGCCGGGAGTACAAGCTGGATCTGGAACTGGCGACGGTCTCTGATAGCCGAAGCACGACGTCGGGGACGACGACCGGGGACGTATCGATTCTGTTCTCCAGCGAGCCGCCTTCCGTGCCCGAACCGGCGATGTTCGTCGTCTGGCTGCTGCTGGGCGTCATGGGGCTTGGTTGGAACCGCCTGCGACGATGAACTAGGGCAGTTGCTGTCGGGGTCGGCGCGAAAAAATCATGATCGCGGGGACTGAGAGCGCGGATTTTTCAGGAGGCGCTTAGCATGCCGCTTGCAAACATCAAAGTGATCGAGGGGGTGTTCTCGAGTGAGGAGAAGCAGCGGATGATCGAGAAGATCAGCGAAGCGATCATTTCGATCGAGGGCGAGACGCTCCGCGAGAAGACCGTCGTCATCCTTGAGGAAGTCAAGAGCGGCGACTGGGCCGTGGGCGGCAAGACGTTTACCACCGACGCCGTGAATCGGCTGCGGGGGGGCCGTTAGCCGGCTTTTGCGCCTCGCGTCAGTCGTAGCGGGACAAGAACGACCAGCCCGACGGGCCCTCACCTCCGGTCCCTCTCCCGCTTGAGGGGCGAGGGGAGGTTTCCATTCGCTCGCTACTTCCTATCGGCCGCAAGGACCGCGATGAACGCCTTCTGCGGAATCTGGACTTGGCCAACCTGCTTCATGCGGGCCTTGCCTTTTTTCTGCTTTTCGAGAAGCTTCTTCTTGCGTGAGACGTCGCCGCCGTAGCACTTGGCCGTCACATCCTTGCGGTAGGCCTGGATCGTCGAGCGGGCGATGATGTTGCCGCCGATGGTGCCTTGAATCGGGATCTTGAACTGGTGGCGGGGAATGGCTTCGGCCAGTTGTTCGCAATAATGCAACGCCCGGGCTCGTGCCTTGTCGCGATGGACCAGGTAGGACAGCGCATCGACCGGCTCGCCGTTCACCAGGATATCGACCTTCACAATATCGGTGTCTCGATATTCGATCGGAACGTAATCGAACGATCCGTAGCCGCGGGTGACCGTCTTGAGCTTGCCGTAAAAGTCAAAGAGCACCTCCGCCAGTGGCATTTCGCTCACCACTTCCACCCGGCCCACGGAGAGATAATTCATTTTTTGACTCTCCGAGCGATACTCACGACATAGCTCCATGACTGGCCCGACGTATTCCTCGGGCGTGTAGATCGATGCCTTGATGTAGGGCTCGGCAACCGATTCGATTTTCGTCGGATCGGGCCATTGCGAGGGATTGTCGACCTCGATGGTCTTGTCGTCTTTCAAGGTCACGTTGTATTTGACCGACGGGGCGGAGATGACCAGCCCGAGGTCAAATTCCCGCTGCAAACGCTCCTGAACGACGTCCAGGTGAAGGAGGCCCAAAAAGCCGCAACGATAGCCGAAACCGAGCGCCGCGGAACTGTCTTTTTCGTAGGTGAGCGCCGCATCGTTGAGCGCCAGCTTGTCCATCGCCTTGCTCAGGTCCTTGTACTCGTCGGCGCTGATCGGATAGATGGACGAAAAGACGACCTGTTTCGCTTTCTTGTAGCCCGGAACCGGTTCGGTCGCTTGACGCTCGAGGTGGGTGATCGTGTCGCCGACTTCGATGTCGCGGACGCTCTTGATTCCGGCGATAATGTAGCCCACCTCGCCGGCGCTGAGTTGCTCTTTGGGCACGAGCTTCAACTGGTTGTAGCCCAACTCCTCGACGGTGTAGTCGCAGCCCATGTGCATGCAATGGATGACCTCACCCGGTTTTAGCGTGCCCTCCATAATGCGACACTGGAGAATGACTCCTCGATACTGATCGAAATGGGCGTCGAAGATAAGCACCTTCAGCGGAGCGTCGGGATCGCCTTTGGGCGGCGGCAACTTCTCGACGATCCCGGCCAGGACGTTTTCGACTCCCTGTCCGGTCTTTGCTGAAACGGGTATGGCCTCGAACGGATCGAGTCCCAGCTCGGCATCAATCTCTTCGCGCACGCGCTCGACGTTCGCCGCCGGCAGATCGATTTTGTTGATCACCGGAAGCAGTCGCAGATTGTAGTCCATCGCCAGATAAAGGTTGGCGATCGTCTGTGCCTCAACGCCCTGAGAAGCATCCACGATAATCAGCGCACCATCGCAAGCCATGAGCGAGCGCCGCACCTCGTGCGAGAAATCGACATGGCCCGGCGTGTCGATCAGGTTCAACTGGTAGTCCTGGCCGTCGGGGGCGCGGTAAGAGAGCGTGATCGTATTGCTCTTGATCGTTATCCCCCGCTCGCGCTCGATATCCATCGAGTCGAGCAGTTGGTCGTGGAACTCACGCTGCGAGACGCCGCCGCAGGCCTGGATCAACCGGTCAGCCAGGGTCGATTTCCCATGGTCAATGTGGGCGATGATGCAGAAGTTGCGAATGTTTTTCATTAAACAGGTCAAAAAGCGCTGACGCGTTGCTCGCGGTAATCGGCCCCCAAGCGAGGCCCCTTGGTAACCTCCGAATCTATCGATTCTAGTTCTTGACGCCGCCAATGGGTAGGGATGGACGCGAATTGGCTCGGCATCGGACCGGCTTCGGCGCACGGCGGGCGGGAACATCGCAACGCCCGCACAAATGCGCCCTTGCCAAGGGGCAGGCTGGGGGGGATAACTGGTAGAAATCCAACCATTTGCTGGCGGGCGTCAACGCGCCCATGGGTGGCCGGTATCCGCTTGCCCCGTGAGGAACTTCGAGGATCCCATGACTGCGAACTCGTGCTGCTCTCCATTCACGCCCCGGGAAGTCGTGGAACGCCCATCGACGGAGCGGAGTGCGTACCTGAAGGATCGCTATCTGCGCGAGCCTCTCACGGTCGACGTCGAGTACATCCGCCTGCTCACGCAGTCACATCGCCGCACCGACGGCATGGAAGCGTTGGAACGCCGGGCCGAGAATCATGCCTTCGCCTTGGAGCACCTTAGCCCGATCATCCATCCCAGGGATGAGCTGGCAGGCAATAAGACCCGCTTCATCCGCGGCGCCGTTCCGTACGCCAACTACGCGGCGGGCCCGTTCCTCCGCGAGATGCGGAAAGAAGAACAGGACGCTCAGCAGAAGCACATCGAGCAGGGACACGGCGGCGGCATCGAGCAAAGCCTTGCCTTGGCCAACGAGGGCGACTTTCGGTTATTCTCCGGCAAGTTCCTGATTTCCAACGAAGACTACGAGTCGTTCCGTGAGATCTGCGAGTATTGGGAAGACAAGTGCATGATGGAGCAGGGGGAGCGTTTATGGAAGACGCACTTCGCCCAGGCGGATTTCATTGAGAAGGGTTGGGCCATCGGCCTCTACACCGCGCCCCACGAACCCTGCCCCGAGGGTCGCCTCGTCCTCGATTATGAAATGGCCCTCTCCAAGGGCTACCGTCGCATTATTGCGGAACTCGACGAGCGTGTCGCCTCCTTCCAGCCGACGGGCATTCAAGACGCTGCCAAGCTCCACTTCTGGCGCGCGGCGAAGCGCGCTCTCCA
>JAJFUI010000316.1 GCA_021372555.1 Planctomycetaceae bacterium
CGGGCTGAACGAGTCCCAGGCGATGGTCGCCGCCGGTTTGGCGGGAACGCTCAGCACGGCGTTGATGGGCGCGAAGCTGCCCCTGGAGAAGCTCGGCGGTCAAAAGGGGCTCAATGAGGGAATCGCCCAGGCCGTCAAGAACTACGCCCTGCACGCCGGGGAGGCAGGCGCGGTCGTCGGTGCGACCAGCGGCGGCGAAGCCCTCATCCAAGAGCTTTCCAAATGGGCGGCCGATAAGGGAGGACCGGACTTCGGTCGTGTCGTAACGGACACCCTGCAAGGCGGCGCCCAAGGCACGGTGATGGGCGGCATTATCGGCGCGCCGCACCTGGCTGGGCGAATGTTGGCGGCCCTCCCTCGGAGCGGCAACGTGAGTCGGGCTGATGCCCGAAAGGCGGGAGTCCCGGAAGAGGTCGTTCGCCAAGGACAGACGGCCCGCAATGCGTATCGGGACCAGTTCGTCGCAAAGATGCGAGAGCAGTCCAAACCCATCGAAACTCCAACCACGACAGGAGAACCCCATGCCCAGTTCGACACCCAAGCAGGCCAGGACAATGGCGGCCGCGGCCCACAACCCCCAGTTCGCGAAGAAAGTTGGAATCCCGCAGAAAGTGGCGAAGGAGTTCAACCAGGCGGACTTGAAGGGCAGCGTAGAGAACCTGTTGAAGGGCAGCGCATACCACAGCAAACAGCGGGCGAAGAAAAAGCCCTCGGGGAGCCGGCGGATCGCTCGGCGGATGCCGTAGAGGCAATGCCGGCAGAGAATGCCAAGCCACTTCTCGCGCAGCCGGAACAGCCCCAGGCAGCCTCGCTTGAACAGGCGGCTGGCGGTCAAGCAAAACTGCTCGGCCCGCAATGGGCGAAGGAGCCACCCGTCACGATCATGGAGGGCGCCGCCAAGGAGCACGCCATCCGAACCAGCACGCTCCAATTTCGGCGAAAGGCGATCGACTCGGGCGAACAGGTTGTTGTCGGCACACAGGATGGTCGCGTGATGGCCGTGGACGCCAACAAGGTCCAGCGGATTGAGAGCCCGACAGCGGCAGAACCGCTGGCAACGCAACCCTCAGTGACACCTGCGCTGGCGCCGACCATTCCCGCCAAGAAGTCGCTCCTCAAACCTAAAGGCTGGGACAAGGACCTCGCCACGCGGGCGGCGTCGGGTGAGCCCATCGAGAAGCCGGAGGGGATTACCGACGAGCGATGGAAGGCGATGCAAACGCAGGCAGCGAAGCAAGCGGCCGAGCAGCCTGATCAGGGAAAACGCCCGTTGCTCAAGGAACCCCACGGGACGCACCCGGATATTCCGTCGCTGCTTGTGGAGATGGATGAGCGTCCCAAGGGCGTCGGCGACAAGCCGCGGTGGGTCGAGTACCAGACCGTCGGTCCCGAGGAAGGCGCAAGACTGAAGGCGACAACTGGACTGGAGCTTTCGGGGTACCGACACACCGTGGACGAAGATGGAATACTCCACGCCATGAAAGGTCACGGCGTGGATTCGCCGGAACGTCCGAAGGACGAACCGCCGTTGACCCCTTCCGACATCGCCGCGATTCCGGAGATTATTGCCCATCCCGACAACGTCGAGTTATCCGCCAAAGTCAAAAACGACTTGACGCCCAAGCGTATCGTCTACAAAAAACGCGGCAAGGACGGCGTCGTGGTTGTGGAGGAGGTGAGGACGGGGAGGAGGAGGTTGGCGCTAAAGACGATGTACAAGATTAGGCCGGGAACAAAAGAGCGTCCCGACCTTGCGTGGAGCCGCACGTCCGAAACGACCGAACCCCAAGGGTCGGCGCTCGCTGCTGAAGGTCAAGACGCCACGAAGATTATCGGGTCGGCCGACGCGAAAGTCAAGGAAGAATCAGGTGCCGCGCCCCCGCCACCGCCGTTGCCGCCGGCTGTTCCCGCCGAGGTCGCTAAAGGCCGTACGAGCATCAAGAACCGCATCGTCGACGAAGAGCGTGCGGCTCGCGGTGCGACTCCTTTGACGAGCGAAGGCGGGGGGAGTCTCGATCGCTGGAACACTGAGGCAAAGGCCCGGATGGAGGCCGACCCCACGTGGGTTCCTGGTCTGCTCGACGATCTCCGCGACAGCAAGCGGGCCCCGGACCCGGTCGAGCACGCCGCCCTGACCCGCCATAAACTGCCCGTCAAAAAGGCGTTTGAGGAGGCGGCGGCCAAACAGGCGGCGGCCTATGACGCTGGCGACCTCGGAACCGCTGAGGCGATGCAACCCGAAGTGACGCGACTGAGCGACGAACTGAACAATCTGGATCAGGTCACGCGGCGAACCGGCACAGCGGCATCGTACAGCCTGATGTCCCGCAAGTTGGAATTGGAGGAAGACGGTTCGGTTGCCGCACTATCGTTGCGGCGGCGTGCGGCTAAGGGCGGGGTTCCCTTAAGTTCCAAAGAGCAGGCGGAAGTCGCGACGCAGGCGGCCGAACTGAAGGCATCCAACGAAAAGCTGGCGACGCTCCTAAAAGACCGGGAAGAACAGCTTGCCACGGAGCGAGAAAAGGCCGCCCAGGCGGAGATTGACCGGCAGATCGAGGAGCACCACAAGGGGATTTCGGAAAAGCGACGGACGACGATTGAGGGCCGCTTTGAACGTCAATATGCCGTGGCGCACGACTACGGCGTCGATCCACAAACGCTTCGTGAAGCGGCCACGGAACGCGCTGACGCTGAGGCTAAAGAGGCACGGGATTATAACCAAGCTTACAAGGCGGTGGTGAAGGCCACCGGCCTGACGCCGGCCGTCATTCGGGACATCGAACGCGGCGGATTTTTCGAGGGCGGCAAGCCGGTTGACATCAACGAGTACAAGGGGCTCGACACTAAGGCCCCGATGTTGGCCCGGGAATATCCCGAGCTTGGTTTGCAGGCGGAAAACGCGGACGCATTGCAGGGCAAAGACTATGCGCAGGATTTGGTGGACCTTATTAAGCGTGGGCCTCGTGCTGTACCCGAGTGGTACGAGAAGCTGGACGAGGTCGCCCGTGAGATGGCTGCCGGCAAGGGGAAGGAACTCCCGGAAGAGTTTCATTTCCCTTGGGAGCGGGAGCCGGGGGAGGATTTCGAGACGCTCCCCGAATCCGCCACCGAGAGCATGCGGCCGAAATCCTCGCCGGCGCCCACGTCGGCCGAGACGCCGGCGAAAAAGCCCATCGTCCGACCCAGGGCCAAGCGTGGGGCCTGGTACGAGTCGGCGAAGAAGAAGGCCGACGCCTCGCTGGCGAACTTCATGGACAAATGGGCGACCTTCGGCGGCCTGCACGTCGCCGGGGATCCGCGGCCGGCGGAAGTGAGACGGTCCGAGTTGCTCGAAGCGGCTGTCGCCGTTGTTCGGGACCGCATTGAACTTGGGGCTGCGACCTTTGCCGAGTTCATGGCCTCGTTGGGCGACAAGGCGAAGGATGCCAGAGAGACGTTCCGGGCAGCCTGGGATTCCCTACGCGACAAAGGCGAGGTGCCGTCGCCGGTGCGAGACGCCACGGACTTGGCCGAAATCGGGCGACTGGCCAAGAAGCTCACCCGCTGGACCGTCGAATCGGGCGTCACGGATCGGGAGTTGGTGGTCGACGAGGTCCACGCCGAGTTGAAGGGCGTGTTGCCCGAAATCACCCGCCGGCAGACGATGGACGCGATGTCGGGCTATGGCGAGTTCAAGGAACTCCCGAAAGACGCGATAAGCCTGAAAGTCCGGGCCATCAAGGGCGAATTGCAGCAGCTTTCCAAGCTGGAAGATATGGCCAAGGGGAAGGCCCCGACGAAAACCGGCATTGAACGCCGCCAGCCAAGCGATGAAGAACGCCGGCTGATCGCGCAAGTGAATGAGGCGAAGAAGAAGGGCGGATTTACCGTCACCGACCCGGGCAAGCAGTTAAAGACAGCCTTGGACGCCGCCAAGACGGCACTCAAACACCGGATTGCCGATCTAGAGCAGGAAATCAGCACGCGGACCAAGATCGTCAAGGAACGCACGCCGCTCACACCCGATGCGGAGCTTGCGGCTCTGAAAAAACACCGGGACGAATTGCGGGCCATCCATGACGAGATTTTCCCGGCGAAGAGGTCGCTCCGGAAGATCACCGACGCGCAGCGACTCAAACTGCTCGACAAGGCCCTGGACCGGTCGATTAGCCAGTTGGAACAGGACCTGGACGCCGGCCGGCTCGGTCCTAAGCCTAAAGCCACGTCGCTGACGTCGCCTGAGATCGAGGCCAAGAGGGCCAAGTTGGACGCTCTCAGGGCACAGCGGGACGAACTGCGGGCCAACAGCCCGGAATATCAGGCGAGCGTCGAGGCCCGTCAGACGGCGGCCTACAAGCGGGCGCTGACGAAACGATACGCCGACCTTCAGGAGCGATGGGCGGCAGCAAAACGCGGGGAGTTGCCGGTCAAAAAAAAGCTGCTCAAGACGAAGGTTGACAACGAAATCACGGCAGCGAAGTACAGGATTGAGCAGTTGTGGCGCAGCATTCGGGCAGCCGAGGACAAGACGCGTCGCGCACAGCGTCCAACATGGAAGAAGGCTCTAGGGGTCGTCCCGGAGACCGTTCGCACGATCCGAAGTGTATGGACGTCGTTTGACTTTTCCGCCGTCGGGCGGCAGGGAGGTTGGCTGGCATTCAGCCATCCCGTCGCCGCCGCGAGGGCGCAGCTGCGATCTTTTCGTGCCTTTGCGTCCGACAAAACGGCTTTCGAGATTGCGGAAGAAATTGCGTCTCGGCCAAACGCGCAATCCGGCCTGTACGCTCGGGCGGGGTTGGAGTTGACGGACATTAGCGGTCCACTCGCTGGAAAAGAAGAGGCATACCAGAGCAGTTTGGCCGAGCGCATTCCAGGCGTTAAAGCGTCGGAACGCGCCTACGTATCGCAGCTCAACCAACAGAGAGCCGACGTGTTTGACGCAATGGTTGCGCAGCTCAGCTTGACCGGCACTCCGACGCTGCCGGAAGCGAAGATCATTGCCAATTACATCAACGTGGCGAGTGGGCGCGGGGATGTCGGCGGCTACAGACAGGCGGCCACCGCTCTCGCTGTGCCATTCTTCGCGCCGAGGCTTTATCTGTCGCGGTTTCAGTTGCTCCTTGGACAGCCATTTCTTAAGGACGCTGGGGCGGGATCGTGGAGGGTGCGTCGGCTGCTGGCGAAGGAATACGCGAAGTCGCTGGGGGGGATCGGGCTGTTTCTGGCAACGTCGTATGCCGCACTGTACGGCATGATGGGACCGCCAAGTGATGATGACGCAAGAGGTTGGTCGATCACGCTCAATCCGTACTCGCCTGACTGCGGAAAGATTCGGCTCGGGGCCACGCGCATTGATCCATTGGCTGGACTATCGCAGACGGCCAGGTTGACGACGCGACTGACGACCAACATGGTCAACGGCGTCCGGTCGGCCTTTGGCGGAAACGTGAGTGCGTCGTCCCGAAAGGAAATGGAAAACACCGGCGCTAT
>JAJFUI010000219.1 GCA_021372555.1 Planctomycetaceae bacterium
GGGGCGTTGGTGCATTTCGCGGTGAGCAACAGCGAAGTGGCGATGATAACGAAGCTGGAAGGGCCAGCCTCGGTGTTTCTGCCCTTCAACCAGGGCGACAACGGTGGGGCTGGCAACCCGATCAATCCGCAAGGTGGCCACCGCACGGCATATCTTTGGGAACAGGTCTGGGCACGCGAAAGCTGGCTCGAAATCCTCGGCCGCTACCTCATTGCCCAGCGGGATAAGAAGAAGCAGATCGAGAAGATTATCTTCCCCCGTTTCCATCAACTCGATGCGACACGGAAGCTGCAAGCGGCCGTGCTGGCAGAGGGACAGGGCGGCAAGTATCTCGTCCAGCATTCCGCCGGCTCGGGCAAGACGAACTCGATCGCCTGGACCGCGCACTTCTTGGCCGACCTGCACGACGCGAAGGGCCAGAAAGTCTTCGATACCGTGTTGGTTGTCTCCGACCGCACCGTCATCGACTCGCAGCTTCAGGAAGCGATCTTCGATTTCGAGCGGACGACCGGCGTGGTGGCGACGATCAAGGGCACCGATGGCAGCAAGAGCAGCGAGTTGGCCGCGGCGCTTTCCGGGTCGAAGAAGATCGTCGTCTGCACCATCCAGACTTTCCCGTTCGCCTTGGAAGCCGTGCGAAAGCTGGCGGCTGCCGAGGGCAAACGCTTTGCCGTAATTGCCGACGAGGCGCACAGTTCGCAGAGCGGCGAAGCAGCGGCGAAATTGAAGGCCGTCTTGAGCCCCGAGGAACTTGCCGAGCTATCGGACGGCGGCGAAGTGAGCATGGAAGACATTCTCATGGCGCAAATGGCGGCGCGGGCCAATGACCACGGCATCACCTTCGTTGCCTATACGGCCACGCCAAAGAACAAGACGATGGAGATTTTCGGTACCCGTCCCGATCCGTCGCGGAAGCCGGACAAGGACAACGTGCCCTACCCGTTCCACGTCTATTCGATGCGGCAGGCCATCGAGGAGAAGTTCATCCTCGACGTACTGCGAAATTACACGCCCTACAAGCTGGCGTTCAAGCTGGCGCACGACGGTGCGGAGTATGACGAGACAACCGTAGAACGCAGCACGGCAATGAAGCGGATCATGGGCTGGGTGCGGCTGCATCCCTACAACATCGCCCAGAAGGTCGAGATTGTCGTAGAGCATTACCGGCAACACATCGCCCCGCTATTGGAAGGCCAAGCCAAGGCGATGGTGGTCGTCGGCAGCCGGGTTGAGGCCGTGCGATGGCAACTGGCCATCAACAAATACATCGCATCCTGCGGCTACACGATACGGACGTTAGTGGCCTTCTCCGGCGAAGTGAGCGACAAGGAAAGTGGCCCGGATGGCTTCACCGAGAACAGCCTGACCTTGAATCCCAACCTTCGCGGACGCGACATACGGGAGGCATTCAAGGGCGACGAGTATCAAATCCTGCTGGTGGCGAACAAGTTTCAGACTGGCTTCGATCAGCCGTTGCTCTGCGGGATGTACGTGGATAAGCGGTTGGCCGGCATCCAGGCCGTGCAGACGCTCTCCCGCCTGAACCGTGCCTATCCCGGCAAGGATACGACCTATGTGCTCGATTTCGTGAATGATGCCGAAGAAGTCCTTGAAGCCTTCAAAACCTATTATAAGACGGCGGAACTTTCGGCAACCACTGACCCTAATCTTGTCCTAAACCTCCGCGCCAAGCTGGACGTCGCCGGCCACTACGATAATTTTGAAGTGGATCGTGTGGTGGCGGTCGAAATGAAGCCCAACGCCAAACAAGGCGAGTTGGTAGCAGCCATCGCGCCGGTGGAAGACCGCCTGATGAAACGCTATAAGGCCGCGCAGGAAGCATTGAAGGCGGCGAAGGAACGAGAAGACGCCACGGCCGTCGAAGCCGCGCAGAATGAGTTGAATGCCCTACTCCTGTTCAAGACCGATATGGGCACCTTCGTGCGGCTCTACACGTTCCTTTCCCAAATCTTCGACTACGGCAATACGGCCATCGAGAAGCGGGCGATTTTTTACAAGCGACTTCTGCCGCTCTTGGAGTTCGGCCGCGAACGGGAAGGTATCGACCTCTCGAAGGTCGTGCTGACGCATCACCACCTAAAGAACCTCGGCAAGCGCCCAATGCCGCTGAATGCGGGCGAGACGCCAACATTGGAGCCAATTACCGAGGCAGGCGGCGGCAGCGTGCAGGAGAAAGAGAAGGCCAAGTTAGACGCAATCATCGAGAAGGTGAATAGCCTCTTTGAAGGCGATCTTACCGACCAGGACAAGCTGGTCTACGTGAATAACGTCATCAAGGGGAAACTGCTGGAGTCGGAAACCCTGAGGCAGCAGGCGACGAACAACACCAAAGAACAATTCGCCAATTCGCCCGACCTGAAGACCGAGCTTCTAAATGCCATTATGAGCGCACTGGACGCCCACACAGTGATGAGCACTCAGGCTTTGAACTCGCCTCGGGTGCAGCGCGGCTTGAAAGACATTCTCCTGAACAACGCGGGGTTATGGGAGACCCTGCGTGACAGAGCCGCCGGGTAGCGGGCTCGTCCATGATTAAGTCCCTACAAACGGACCCACTTCCATGTTTTTCTCCGTTCTCCCCCAGCGTCGAATCGTCCCAACATCCTCGCCATCGCAGGCTTTTTTGCGTATCGACGACTGGAACGATTGGTTTGAGTTCACCACACTGTTTACGCTGTTCTTCGTTGATGCAAACGGCGAGCTGCACAATATTGGCGGAGTCAAGATTGGCAGCTTTAATATGCCAACTGACCAACAGAGACCCCCGGTGCCAGATACCTTCGAGGAGCTGGATGACTCTTTCTTCTCGCTCGGACAGGACGACAGCTACTACGACGACCTAAATAAGCTTGGTAGCGAGGTCCGCAACCAAATCTTGACCGGCCTTAGGGACGTGGCGGCAGACGAAGACCTGTTTCAGAGGGCACTTGGGGAACGCGTGATGAAGGTGTCGTTGCTCAGGTCGGTGACCCCACTGGCCGTTCAACGCCAGTTCCGGCGATTGGCGCAGGGAGACGCTCGCCTGTCCCGTTTTACGTTCACCTACAACGCACCAAAGAGCAAAGAAAGCGAATTACCACCAATCTCTTTGTCGTTTGACGTGAAGCCGGAGTCGAATCCACCAACCAACATTCACGTGCTCATCGGGAGAAACGGTGTCGGAAAGACTCACTTATTGAACCTTATGACCCGTGCACTCCTAGATGGTAACGCGTCGGCCAGACAGGTCGGGGCTTTTGTGCCGGATGAGGCGGATGCCGATACCGGATTGTTCGCGAACTTGGTCTCCGTGACGTTCAGTGCATTCGACCCGTTTCAGCCGTTGCCCGAACAGAAGGACAGGACGTTAGGTATCCAGTATGCCTACATCGGGCTGAAGCGATCGACCGACACAGGACCAGGCATTGGCACGCCGAAAAGCCCCGCCATACTACAAAGGGAATTTGCAAAGAGTGTCCGCAGTTGTGTGAAGGGAGCGCGAGGCACTCGATGGCGCAGGGCTCTCGAAATGCTTGAGGCCGACCCGATCTTCAAAGACGCGGAAGTGGCATCGCTTGCGGACGCCGTTAACGACGAAGAACCTGACGCTGTTGACGACGACGAATTCGAGAAGAAGGCTTCGTCCCTTTTCGGAAAGCTCAGTTCAGGGCACAAGATTGTTCTCTTGACCATCACGCGGCTTGTCGAGACCGTCGAAGAACGCACTTTGGTTCTGCTTGACGAGCCTGAAGCACACTTGCATCCGCCGCTTCTTTCTGCATTCATTCGGTCGCTATCTGACTTGTTGATAGATCGAAACGGCGTAGCAATCATCGCGACTCATTCCCCAGTTGTACTTCAAGAAGTACCTAGTAGTTGCGCTTGGAAGCTGCGCCGTACGGGAACTGCGGTCAGCGCGGAGAGACCCGAAACAGAGACCTTTGGAGAAAATGTCGGCGTCCTGACGCGTGAGGTGTTTGGGTTGGAGGTAACGCATTCCGGATTCCATAAGTTGCTTTTCAGCGCGGTCCAGGAAAGGGGCGACTACGAATTGGTCTTGCGTCGCTTTCACGGCACCCTCGGAGCCGAGGCCCGCGCCATTGTGCGTGCCCTGATTGCCACTCGCGACAATGAAAAGGACGACTGACATCATGCGGAAGCTGGACATGCCTGCTGAAGATGCTGGACAGGTTTTTCGCATGTGCATCGGCGGTGTCAGGAACGCAGCCTTGCGGAGGCGTCTGGCTTCGGTCGAGGCAAATATCGTAGCTGATGCAAACGCATTTCGATATGCCGCTTCTACGGCGATGCTTCACACAATGCTGCCAGAAGAGGACATCGCAGGAATCGTCAGCAAGAGCGAAATGTCCGATGTATACACTCAACGGATGGCTAAGAAGGGCTCTTCGGGGCGGCCAATCTACGACAAGCTGTTGGCGGCACCCGCACACGGGCGTTGCCCACTATGTGGGCAGCGCACAGTGTCTACTTTGGATCACCACCTACCCAAGGCACATTATCCAACGCTGGCTGTAGTTCCGATAAATCTGATCCCCACTTGCGCAGACTGTAATCGGGCAAAGACTGATGCCATTGCGCAGACCCGTGAGGAGCAGACGCTGCATCCGTATTTCGACAACATTGAAAACGACTCCTGGTTAGAAGCCGACGTCATCGAAGATGTGCCTGCCTCGCTTCGATTTTGTGTAAGCCCTCCGGTAGACTGGGACGAGTCGAAAGCCGCTCGTGTTCGGCACCACTTTAAGGTCTTCAAGCTCGCCGCACTTTACGCCTCCCACGCGGCGGAAGAACTTGCAGGAATGCGCTACCGCCTGAAAAAACTGTTTGACGAAGCAGACGCGGAGGCGGTAGTAGAACATTTGTGGGAAGAGGCGGAAAGCCGTGCGGCGATCAATGTCAACTCCTGGCAGACGGCGATGTACAGAGCACTTGCGTCTAGCAACTGGTATTGCAATGGAGGATTCCGTTTGGCGTAATCTCGTTCAGAGCCGGCGCTCTGGCCTGCCCTTCGCGATCAGCGCTGTTGCCCTGTTCTGCTGCCCGGTCAACCCAGCACCTTGTATACCGTCGGGCGAGATAGGCCGACCACTCGGCTTATCTCGGTAATCTTGGCACCCTGCCGACGCAGCATCTTGATTG
>JAJFUI010000013.1 GCA_021372555.1 Planctomycetaceae bacterium
GGCCCAGTTCGGATTGCAGGCTGCAACTCGCCTGCATGAAGCCGGAATCGCTAGTAATCGCGGGTCAGCATACCGCGGTGAATGTGTTCCTGAGCCTTGTACACACCGCCCGTCAAGCCACGAAAGTGGGGGGCATCCGAAGTCGCCGTCGCAACCCGCAAGGGAGCAAAGCGCCTAAGATGAACTCCGCGATTGGGACTAAGTCGTAACAAGGTAGCCGTAGGGGAACCTGCGGCTGGATCACCTCCTTTCTAAGGATTTTATCCGCCGTCCGAATGGTGACATTCGAGATGGTTACTGTGGAGCCAGTCCTTCAACTGGAGAACATCCGTTGACTTCGGTCACCGGGTGCAAAGGTTGAGATTGTCACGCCAAATCAAAGCAAACCACGGCCCGGTAGGGAGTAATCCCCGCCGGGCCGATTTTTTTCTTGCCGCCAAAACTCCCATCCCAACCCCACTTCGCCTCGATCCCGCCGCCGCATCGATATCGCCGTGGCCTCACGTAGTGATCGCCGAGTGATTCGTCCCCAGCGGCATCGCTTCCACGCGAGCAACACGTGGTTCGCGTCGTTACCAACGAGAATTGCTGCATCGGCGCTGCCGACCAGGCCGAGCAGCGGGCTCGGTTATGGCAAACCGTTCGGTCGCCAGGCGAGGGGAATCTTGTCCCCGCTTCAACGTCTCCTTAGAATCCCCCGGCGCTTTTTGCCCGGCACCAATCCCGTGATGGAACTTCGGCTTGCTGCTTGTGGCTCGCTTGGCAGCGGGGCTTGCGTCGCCATTCCCCGGAAGAATGGCATCGACAACTGCCAAGGCGAGGTGCGACGATGCCGCGAGACCGTGGTGCGGTGCTGCCTTCTGAGCCTTCCAGTGCCGCGACCGCAAGGCGGTGGCGTGGCGCGTTTTGGGTGGGCGGGTTGGCGGTTCTCCTTCTGAATGGCCTGCCGCTTTTGTTTCTACCGACCTACCCCTTTGTCGACCTGCCCAATCATCTGGCCGAGGCGACCATCCTCCGGTATGCGGGCGAGGCAAGTTGCTCGTTGACGTTGGCGTTCCAGCTCCGAACGCCTTGGTATCAGCCCACTGTGGCCCATGCCGTGGTGTCGTCGCTGTTTCCATCCGTCGAGGCTGGCAACACAACTTTCTTCCTGCTCTACGTCATTTCGGTGCCGACGATCGTCGCCTTGATCGCCCGCCGCTGCCAGGGCGACGCCGCCATGGCGTTTCTCGGCGTCGTCGCTCTATGGAACTACAACGCTACCTGGGGTTTCGTCGGCTTCACCATGGCCATTCCCCTGGTTCTGCTCTATTTGTACCTTCACTTGCGTTTTCTTGAGCGTCGTACGGTGGCGATTGGTTTGTGCCTTGCCGTCGTCTTCCTCGCGACCTATTGGATGCACGTCCTGGCGTTTCTCTTCGAGGCCCTTTGCTACGGCGTCATTGAGATCGGCCAAGCGATCACGACTCGCCGCTGGAGGGCCTTGCTCACGTCTGCGTTGCCGATCATCCCTGTCTCGGTAACGCTTCTGGTCTGGGTGGCGATGGGCAAGGAGTTTTGCGGGGACTCGACGCTTGGTTTCCTCTGCGACTACTACCGCCACGGGTATCTCCGCTCGCTTCCTGGCCGATGCCGGGCGGCAATCCACGACCACTTTGCCATTTCGCACTCGTGGTGCGGCAACGCCGTGGGCTTGGCATTCGCCGCGGTGTTGATCGTCCCTGGCGTGCGTGCGATTCGCCATCTCTTGACGGGACGTTGCGGGATGTCGCCACAGCGGTGGGCGACACTTGCCTTCACGGCCGCGGCGATCGCCTGTTGCTTATTTCTCCCAGATCGACTGCCTCGCGAGGCAGACCTGTGGCAGCGATTTAGCGTCTTCGCAATCCTTGGCGCCGCGTGCGTGCTGACCTGGTCGTTGCCGCTGGCCTGCCGCGGCCTCTTTCGGGGCGAAGCGGTTCTCGCGGCCATAGTCTATTCGCTTCTCTGGTTCGCGTATTTCATCGATTTCTATGGCGCGTCTCGCGAGTTCTGCGAAGTCTTTCCCCGCAACGAGCGCGTCGCCCGTTCGGCGATGGCCGCCGTGATCGTGGACTCGACCTTCCGCGGCCGCGACGCCGTGCTGATCCACTACAACAACTACCAGATCATATGGAACCGCGGCATCACTCCCACCCGCCTAGCCGACTACCGGTTTGGCATGGTTCGCCCCAGAACGGACCGGCTGCCCGAATACAGCGAATGGGCGTGCCGCCTGCCAGCCGAGCATATCATCGAACTCATCGATTCGCGCTATCGCGACTGCCAATATCTCTTGGTCCGGGGCGACGTTCCTCGTTTCATCCTGGAGCAGCGGCCGGCTTTCGCCCTGGTTAAGCGCTCCGCGAACTGGTTCGTGTTCGAAAGAAAGGGAGTGGCCTTCCGACCGGCCGCCAACACCATTGCCCCTTGCGATAATTAAGGGGTTGTGATAGTTAAGGGTTTGACGGGCTCCCCATTCTTGGTCCAGGCAAAAAACGGCCCGCTTGGTTGGGCTTGGCCCGCATCGGCTCGCTCCGCCAGCCAACCAAATCATCTTTACACAAGAGATGGCACGCCGACTCTCCGGACTCGTGGTAGGCGTCGATTTGAAAGAAGAGATAGTGCAGGTGTCGCCTTGGCGATGAAATGGCACGAAAAATGAGTTCCAAATCATCAAAGCTTCTTCAGCGCGCCATCAAAGAAAACCGGGGCTGGCTTGTCGGTCGAGCCCCCCTGGCCGACTATACAAGAGATTCTCTCTTCGCCTGTCTCGAAGAAAGGACCTTGCAGGGCCTCAGCGTTGCGGCGGGATCTCTTGCCGTTCTGGCGATCTATTACGGTCGTGTCGGCGAAATCCGTGTTGCTGACGGGGACATCTCGGGTTGGCGCGAGCTCCAAAAGGCGGTGGCATATCACCTGTGTTCGTTGAAAATCAACTCGCGCGTTTTCGCAAATACCGCGGTGTGGCGGTCAATGGGAAGAGGCTCCGACCTTACGAATGACACGCGAATTGCGGCGTGTCTTCATTGCTATCATCTCATGAACGAGGACAAGAGCAAGCTCCCGATCACTCTGAATGTGTTGCAGACGATGGCCTCGGTTCCTGGAGCGGTCGTTGAAGAGTACTGGAAGAGACGCGTGTTCGAGCCATTTGTTCTACTGTTGCATGCGAAGCGCGAGCCGATTGACCTTCCGGAGGATCTAGTGCAGCGAGACCTCGGCCCTTATGCAGGGGTGCTGGAATGCTGGGACTGGCCCGAACGTGTGCCGGCTGCCATTGCCGAGGTCTGTGATTACCATTGCGAGAAGATGTTCGAGCGCCGCAACGATTGGGGGCCGGAATTCATCGATGCACCTTTCGATTTGGTCCCCGTCGAGGTTTTGGCAATCTTTGCGGTTCGCCGGTGCCTCGGGCTTCCTCCGGTGACGGTTAACCATCCACTTCTCGAAACGCCGTTGGCAAACGTTGTCCCCGACCCGACATTCGACATCGACGACACACTGCGCTATGTGGAAAATGTCTATTCGGATGTCTTCGGCGGCACCTAAAAGAGAACGGAAAAATGGCAAAGAGGGGTCTTTACCAGAGTCAAGAACGGCAACGTGGCTGAGTTCGGGGGGCACAGTATTTACTTCACGCGACCATTCGACCGAACGGAAGGCTTGACCGATGGTCTCAGCCTGTAGGGTGCGTGCTTGCAGGCACGCGTCCGACCGCTCCACTACCCACGATTCACTACCTTGCGACTCAAACTTATCGCCTGCGAAATCTTTTACCGCGAACTGTGCGCTGCCGTGGCGCGCTCGATCAACCAGGTCGATGTCGAGTTCCTCCCCAAGGGTCTGCACGACATCGGCCAGGCTGGCATGTCGGCCAAGCTTCGCGAGGTGCTGGCCGCCGTCGACGAATCGAAGTATGACGCCGTGCTCTTGGGTTACGCCCTGTGTAGCAACGGGTTGGTCGGTCTCAAGGCGGGAAAGATCCCGCTGGTGCTACCCCGCGCCCACGACTGCATCAGTCTCTTCCTTGGCAGCAAGGAACGTTATCTGGAGTACTTCCAAAGCCATCCCGGCATTTACTTCAAGACCAGCGGCTGGATCGAGCGCGGCGAGGGTCTCACGCAGTACCACGAGGACGCGATCCAGAACCTCGCCGGCATGATGCAGAGCTACGAGCAACTCGCGGCCAAGTACGGCGAGGACAACGCTCGATTCCTGCACGAGCAACTCTGCAACATGTTGCGAAACTACAGCGGCCTTTGTTACATCGAGCTGGGCATCGAGCCGGATGACCGGTTCGAGCGGCAAGCTCGACAAGAGGCGGCCGAGCGGGGCTGGACGTTCGAAAAGGTCGCTGGCGACATGACGCTGATCCAGCGACTGGTGGACGGCCCGTGGGGCGACGCGGAATTCCTCGTTGTTCCAGCGGGTGGCTCCATTGCTGCCAGTTTCGACGAGCGGATCGTCAAGCTGGCGTAGCAGTCGGGGGCGATTGTCAATCTCCCGCTCGGTCGGCCGGCAGCTCTTCCCGAAACGGCTTGCCGATTTCGTAACCCGCAATCCGAAGAGCGATGTCGGCAGCCAACTGCTGCGAGCCTTGCTGCCTTGCCAGTTCCAGGGCTTGCCGCGCTGCGGGCAGAGCTTCGGAGAACCGCCCAGCCTCGGCGTAGGCCGCCGCTAGTGTGTCGAGCGTTTTGGGCCGTTCGGCGCCAGCGAGCCGAATCGCCTGCTGCACCAGTTCGATGGCCTCCGTTCCGTTCCGTCGCGATTTCGAGGGGCAGGTGGCCAGGAGCCATGCGAGCCGCCGACGCGACTCCGAATCGGTCGGGTCGCGGTCCACTGCCCGTCGATAATGCGTTGCGGTCTTCGTTGCCAATTCCGACGGTGTTAGCGGCGTGCGCAGGTGCGACATGCCGATAACGTAGCGCGGCTCCAGCTTGCGGACCTCGCGAAAGTGCGCCATTGCAGCGTCGTTGAACCCCCAGTCTGACAACGCAATTCCGAGTTGATGATGAGCCATGGCGTTTTGCCAGTTGCACTCTAGCGTGTGCGTGAAGAGCGTCTCGCTGTCCTCCCAGAATGTCGTTTGTCGCCAGGCGCATGCGGCTAAGATGCCCACCGCGGTTACGGCGATGGAGCCGCAAGCCCAGCGACGAAGGGCGATCGACGGTCTGCCCGTGGCGCACACGTCGGCCGCCCACCACGCGATCGCGATAGCCAGGCCGACTTGCGGGAGATATGTGAAGCGATCGGCCACGGTCTGGGCCCCAAACTGCACCAGTCCGATCACCGGCAGCAATGTCACCAGATACCAGAGCCATCCAACGAACAGATACGGACGACGCCGTCGGCAAAGCAGTGCGACAGCAGTGATGGTTGCCAAGAGGAGTGCTGCGGCCAAAACTTCGTGCCAGGGCAGTTCGAGACTAAGCCGCGGATAGGGAAGGGCCAATCCTGAGGGGCAGACGAAGTGGCCGAGGTAGCCGACGCAGGCGAGCGATGCGTTGCCGATTCGCCACAGCAGTGGGTATCGTTCGTTCGCCTTCAGGGCCTCACCCTGGGCCCACAACGCCATCAGGCTGAAGATGGCCGCCACTGCTAGCAGCGGCAGTTTTTCCAGCACCAGCAACCGAGCCCTCTGTCCTGCGAGGCGCGCATTTTCTGGTCTTAGGCATTGGCCGCAATCGCCGTCCGCCGTCGTCCTCGGTGGGCGAAAACGTCCCAGCGGCCAATAATCCAGCAGCAACAGTACCACGGGAAGTGTTACCAGCATCGGTTTGGCCATCATCCCAAGACAGAACAGGTTGATAACGGCCAGGTACCGCATTAGTGAAAAGGGCTGCTGCGCGTAGCGAAAATACGCCCAGAGCGTCAAGACGAAGAAGAGTCCACAAAGGACGTCCTTCCTTGCGGTTACCCAGGCCACCGCTTCAACCTGCGTCGGATGAATGGCGAAAAGGGCCGCCACTAAAGCGCTCGGCCACGTCTGGCCGGTCATCTTTTTCAGCAGAAGAAACAGCAACACCGCCGTGGCGGCATGCAACGCGGCGTTGGTCAGATGGTGGCCGCCCGCCCAAAGACCGAAGATTTGGCAATCGAGCATCTGCGATAGGCACGTCAAGGGCACCCAGCTACTCGCATGCGGATGAGTGAAGGCCCTAGCAACCCCTTCGCTGGTCAATCCGGCCGAGACGTGCGCATTCTGATAGACGCTTAGCGGGTCATCGAAGTTGACAAAATCGTATTGCGCTGTCTGGCCGTAAACTGCACCGATTGCCAGCAGCAGAAGCCCGCACAGGGCCAAGTCGCGGCGCCGGGAATAGCGATCGATCATCCTCTTATTCTGGCATGGCTCGCTCGCGGTCACAAGCCGCCAAACCGGAAACCAGGCGTAACGGCGGGCTTGTCGTAAGCGTTTGCCACGCGATATATTGGCCAACGAAGGCGTGCTGCCTGCGCGTCGCAGTCAACGAACAGGGACAAGTGCTATTATGACCGGACGCGATCGAATTCTTGCACAACTCGGCGGATCACCCGTTGATTCCTTGCCGTTGATGCCAATCACGATGATGTTTGCGGCGGACCAGATCGGCGAGCCCTACGGGCGATATGCGAGCGACCACCGGGTGTTGGCCGAGGCTCAGATCCGCACCGCCGAGAAGTTTGATTTCGACTACGTCTCGTGCATCTCCGATCCTGGGCGCGAGGCGGCCGACTGCGGCGCGAGGATCCAATACTTCGAGGATCAGCCGCCAGCGGTCGACGAGGCTCATGCCTTGCTGGCGGACAAGACCGTCTTGACGCGGTTGAAGGCGCCGGATCCACTGGCTGGAGGGCGGATGCACGACCGCGTTGAGGCGGCCGCATTGCTGCGTGAGCGAGTGGGGCAAGAAAGACTTGTCGAAGGCTGGATCGAAGGCCCTTGTGCCGAGGCGTCGGATTTGCGGGGTATCAACCGGCTGATGACCGATTTCTTTGACGACCCGGCGTTCGTCCGCGACCTGTTCGGCTTTGCGTTGCACTTGGGCTTGGCGTTTGCGCGGGCTCAGATCGAAGCGGGGGCAGAACTGATTGGGGTCGGCGACGCCGCGGCGTCACTTGTCGGTCCGCAAATCTATGATGAATTCGTTCTGCCATTCGAGCGCGAGTTGGTTATGGGGCTGCACGGGATGGGCGCGAAAGTCCGGCTGCACATTTGCGGCAACATCCGCCGAATCCTGCCGGCCATCGGCAGTCTCGGCTGCGACCTGGTAGACATCGACTGGATGGTCCCGCTCGACCAGGCGCGGCGGGAGCTGGGCGCGCATTCGGTCGTAGCTGGCAATCTCGACCCGGTCAAGACACTTCGCAACGGCACGCCCGAGTTAATAACGGCAGCACTTGCGGAGTGCCATCGTCACGCCGGGGATCGTTATGTTGTCGCCGCTGGTTGCGAAGTGCCCCGCGACACTCCTGAGGCCAATGTTCTGGCAATGGCTAGATACGCTCGTTCTTGCCGACCCTAGGATGCCCCATTGGGCGTTCGAGCGGCGGACGGACGCCCCACGGCTGCGTTTTTTTTGTCCAGCCTGGTCGATAAGCGTGCTTGGCAGGGCCAACTTGCTTGGGCGGAAGTGGGCGACCACGTCCATTCCGACGGCAGATGTCTGCTACCCGTGTGGCACGGCGCTTCGGGCGAAGAGGTCAATCATGGCCCGGTTGAACGCCGGGATATCGCTAGGCTGGCGGCTGGTCACCCAATTGTCGTCCTCCACGACTTCCTGATTTAGCCAGATGCCGCCGGCGTTGCGAATATCGTCCTGGATGGTGTGATAGCTCGTCAGCTTACGTCCTTGAACGAGGCCGGCCGAGATGAGCAGCCACGGAGCGTGGCAGATTGCCGCGATAGGTTTGCCGGCCTCCTCCATTTCCTGCAAAAAGAGTTGCACGTCGGGGACGACTCGCATGGCGTCGGCGTTGAGGGCTCCGCCTGGGAGATGGACGGCGTCAAACTGTTCCGGGTCAATTTCATCGATCGTGCGATCCACCGGGACCTTGATCGTTTTGGTCATGTGCTCGACGCCCTGGATTTCGCCGGGCTTCAGGGAAATGGTCGTCACCTCCGCGCCGGCCTCGACGAGGGCCTTGAGCGGCTCGGTCAATTCGACTTCCTCAAAGCCATCCGTTGCGAGAATCGCCACACGCAGATTGGACAAAACGATCACGGCGAACTCCTTTTTGCAGGAAAAACGATATTTGGGTTTGATTGAAAGCGAACACGTGCAAGACGCGTACCTTTCGACAACGTCTGACGTTCGAGGGCCCTGCTTTTCCGCTGGGCTAGAATGGATTGCGGATGAACGACGGTCACCTGCGTGGGTTCTGATGCCATGCTGAACGAGTACTATCGCGAACCGGCGGTGCGCGACCGTATGATCGAATTTCTTGGCGGCACGAACATCGAGAACGTCTCGGCCATGTACGTGACGGGGCAGGGGGTCAACAGCGACCTTCGGAATACACCAAGGGGAGCCGATGAGCTTTGGCGGTGCCTTGAGGACGAATCAGAGGTCTTCAGGTCGCTCTGGGATCGGGACTCACTGATTGCGCACTTGGACATCGAGTACGTCAATTTTGACTATCCTGCGGAGCCGTATCTCGATCCAGAACGATCTCTGCGGCTTCAGTCGCCGGTCATTGAGACGATCGTGAGGGAGTTGCGGCGGCACGGCATCAGCCCGCTGCAATTACTCACCGGGCGGGGGCACTCGCTGGTGTGGCGCGTGCGGCGAGACTCGCCGGCGTTTCACGAACTTAAGGAGGCGGTGCCGCTTCCGGAAAGTTTGAGGGCGAATTGCGTCGTGCCGCGGCCTCCTGAGAACAGGCCCATCGGCGGGGAGTTAGGCGCTGGTTTCTTGGCGCTTGGGTTGGTCCTTGAGTATCTTGCCCATCGGGTGATCAAAGACGCTCAGCCAGACTGTCCCATTCCGATTGAGGTGACGGCCATTGAGACCGCACGGGCGGAGCGTGGGCGTGAGGTCGTATCCATTGACTTATCGGAATATGGCGACCCGCTGCATACCCGATCTATCCGCATTCCGTTCAGTGCGTATCACAAGCTTCAACAACAGAAGCAGACACTTGGGGAGTCGGTTGTTGCGGGGCTTCCTCCGTTGCTAGTGGTTCCGCTGGACCGGATGGGCTACCAAGAGGCCTGGCGGGTCATGCGCGACTGGGAGAAGACTGCTGCTCTCGCCCGTGTGACGCACGTGTATATTCCGGACCGGTCTCGCGGGACGCAACGGCTGCTTGGCGCATACAACGAATCGCCGCTGGCTTTCTTCCATCGCTGGTTTTATAGCCAACAGCACGATGCGCCGCAGCGTTGGCCAGCAACGTATGACCGCACGGCCTACGAGCCGCTGCCCCAGTGCGCGCGGGACATGCTCAGCAGACCGAATGACAGACTGCTAAGGCCGGCAGGCATCCGATACATTGTTCGCGTTCTCATGGCCCTTGGATGGCATCCTCGGCACATTGCGGGGTTGCTTCGTTCCAAGTACGAGCGGAACTACGGGTGGGGCAACTTGTTCTTCGAGTATGACGCCTCGGCACGCGCGGACTTTTATACCCGGCTGTTTTCCGGCTTGATTGCGACCGGTCTGGACACGCTGGACGACTTCACGTCCGAGGCGCTGCAGAGCCAGGGACTATGTGACGCGGCCCTAGGCTCGCAGTGCTTGGCACCCTATCGGGATTCGTTGCTAAGTAGGATCAAATATGGGCGACTTGGTTGTCGGCCTTTCCACGGGCTGTTTTTTCCGGACCAGCATCTTTGACTGCCTTGAGCAAATTCGACTGGCCGGATTTGCGGTGATCGAGGTCTGCTCCGTGTCTACGCACCTGGATTACCACGACACGCGGGCTGTGGTGGAGGCGCGTCGTCGCATGGATGGGCTGGGAATAGAGGCATACTCCTTTCACGCGCCGTTCGCGGAGCCCATCGATATCACATCGTTAGAACTGCACAGGCGCAACACCGCGATCGCCGAGCTTCGCCGTGCGGTGGATGCGGCTGCCGCACTCGGCGTTCGTTGCATGGTCGTTCACCCCGGGCCGGAGCGGGGAGGGTTCCCCGAGACCGACCGGCCGAGACGTATGCACAATGCGTTATCCGCGTTGAGCGATGTTGCCGAAGCTTGCCGCGATCGCGGGATGAGGCTTGTTTTGGAGAACATGCTGCCACACTTGTTCCTGGGCGCCAGCAGCGATCTGCTCCGGCTCGTCGACGCCGTGGCCGAAAAAGATGTTGGCGTGTGTTTGGACACAGGACACGCTTTTCTCGCCGGAGATCTTCTAGTGACGACGCGCAAGACGGGCGACCACTTGCGGATGGTTCATGCGCACGACAACCAGGGGCAGTATGACGACCACTTGCCTCCCGGCGACGGCAGGATTCCATGGTCGGCCTGGTGGCGTGAAGCAAAGAGCATCGGGTTCCGCGGTCCGATTATTTTGGAGATCGCTGGTCGCTCGGAAGCCAATGCGGTTCTCGCCGACGCCATTCGGGGCGCCCAGTACATGCGAGCACTTGTCGACGAGCGACCGCCATCGGCGAAATGACTATTGATGCCGATATTGCCATTGATCGGTGTTCGACCGCAAACACGGCTGTTCCAGCCGCGCGTGCCGGCTGACCGGCCGCGACATGGCCCGGCAATAAAGGATCCAACAGGATTAGCGGGTGGCGGCGTTGATGGCCTGTTGGGCCGCGGAGCGATCTTCGCTGGGCGGGACATCGCGGAAGTCGCCCCGCAGCGCCTTTAGTGCATAGCGCTCGCGTTCGATTTCCGGCTGCGTCCGGAACCCCAGTCGTCTGAGGATCGGCACCGGAGGGCACCAGCCCTGAATTGCATGCTGGAGCAAGAACCCTCCGACGACAGCCGGAAAGGCGAACCACTTCCGATTGACG
Organism: Planctomycetaceae bacterium; assembly: GCA_021372555.1. Classification (GTDB taxonomy): domain Bacteria; phylum Planctomycetota; class Planctomycetia; order Pirellulales; family Thermoguttaceae; genus JAJFUI01. The sequence continues at coordinate 10,973 of JAJFUI010000013.1, forward strand.
GTTGCACCGAGGAAAACACCGAGTAGTAGGACTGCCGCGGCGTTGGCCTCGAGCGCGCGTTCGATGTCCCACTCGCGATCAAGTTGGGCCAGTCGGCGATCGATCGCCTCGCGGCCGCCGGCGGCCGAGCAAAGAATTCGCGATTCCGTTGTCTCGCAGATTCGTTGGTTGATGTACTGGGCAGTATGTTGTGGCACCCGTTCCGTTGTTGAAGGGATCATTAGCGCTCTCCGTAAGAAGTGACCGCGACGGATCTCGGATGCAAAGCCCATGCCGCGGGCAGTTTCTGGGCCAGCGTGAGCAGCAAATGACCGCCGCACGGTTGGCGATGCGGCGGTGGCTGGAAGCGGGAGGTAGGTAAGAAGCCAGGCACACGGTTTGCGGAAACGGGGTTGCCGCGATGCCGGTTGGCGGACTCTCTTGGGTCCTGTATTGCCAATAGGACATGTCGCGGCCAGTCAGCCGGCACACGCGGCTGGAACAGCCGTGTTTGCGGTCGAACGCGAATTAGTGGCAATACGGGCATCAACAGGTCCACGCTTATTCAGGAATACGATCATGACACGATTATCGCTTTGGGCAGTCGCTGCGGTAGTGTTGTTTCCCTTCGCATTTGCGATACAGTCGCAGTGCCAAACAAAGCCGCGCGCGCCCTATGACGCGGTTCAAGACGCGCAGAGCCCTCGGCAGACGTCATCAAATCGGCCCGAGCAAAAGAGGACACGACACGACAAATCCGACATCTTTTCCGCGGCGAGGGCTGTGCCGAGTTCGACGGCGCTTGCGCGGCAGCCGGAGCAGGGGAGAATCCTGGGGTTCGATTTCTACCGCGACCCACTGAACGCGATGAGGCCGTTCCAGACGTTCGAGGAGATCTACCAGGCGGACGTCGCGGCAAAGCCGAGGGTGATGGCTGCGCAACAGGCGTTGCTGGAAGCTCGGTATGACCTCAAGCCGCGACTGGATCCGGAAGCGAAGATGTCGCGAGGGAAGCCGTTGGTCGTCGGGCCGACGGCGAGGCTGGCGACGGGAATGACGTGGGAGAAATTGGCCGAGATGCGCCCCGACGAGATCCGCCGGCAGAAACTGTTTCCGTACCCGGCGTTGCCTCATCCGAAGCAAACCCCCGGCGGGCAGGTCTTTCCGCTGATGCAGATCGCGATGTTCCCGCGTTTGCAGCGATTTGACGTCGATTTCGATTTACCGGAGGCATTCTTGCCGGAGTTCCCGCCGGCCATCTTCCTGCAGAGCCGCCCGGAACTGGGCGACGTTTCACGCGGGGAAGTGGTTTCGATCAACAACTATTATCGGCTGTTCAAGGATATCTTGACGCCGGTGCAATTGGATGGGTTGCGGGTGCTGTTAACGCCGTTTCCGCAAGAGGAATTCAACCCGACGGACGACCGCAAGTCGGCCCAGCCGAGCCTTGGCGTGGCGTGCTTGGACTGCCACGTCAACGGTCACACGACGGGACAGTTCCACCTGAACCCAGACAACCGTCCACAACAGCGACGTTTGCGTTTGGATACTGTCAGCCTCCGTGGCATGTTCAACCAGCAGTTGCACTCGTCGAAGCGGAGCTTGCGGTCGGTGGAGGATTTCACCGAGTTCGAGCAACGCACTGCGTACTTTAACGGGGATCAGATTCACGCCATCAAGAAAGGGATGGAGGTGTTCGACCGGATTCGCGTGAGTCACATGGCTCAAATGCAGAACATGTTTGATTTTCCGCCGGCGCCGAAGTTGGACCTCGTGGGTCGCTTGCGGCCGGAGTTGGCGACAAAGAGCGAGTTGCGGGGAGAGAAGATCTTCTTCGGCAAAGGGCAATGCGATGTGTGTCATCCTGCGCCGTTCTTTCTCGACAACAGGATGCATGACCTGCGTTTGGAGCGATTCGTCGACGAATCGCCCAGCGGGCCGATGAAGTCGTTTACGTTGCGTGGAATCAAGGACAGTCCGCCGTACCTTCACGATGGGCGGTGCTTGACACTCGAAGACACGGTGGAGCTCTTTAATCTTGTTTTGGAACTGAAGCTCACTCGGGCGGAAAAAGCGGATTTGGTGGCTTACATGCGGCAGCTCTAGAAGCTTTCCGGCACGGCACGTGCTTGTAAGTGATGCCGTTGGTTGTTTGACGACCGATCTGGAAAAGGAGTGATGTCATGGGAATGTTTTCTAATATCGAGTTGAATTCGCTTGAGGATCTTTTGCTCTTGGAGTTGAGCGATCTCTACGACGGCGAGAAGCGCCTATGCAGCGCGTTGCCCAAAATGGCAGACGCCGCATCCTCTCCGGTCCTGAAAAGGATGTTTCAGCAGCATTTTCAGGAAACGGAGCGACAGGTGTCGCGGCTTGAGCAGGTTTTCGTCGACCTGGGGAAACCGGCAAGTCGAGAGACCTGCGATGCCATGAAAGGGCTGATTAAGGAGGGGTCGGAGATTATCGATGCGACGGGCAGTCCTGACGTGAAGGACGCCGCCCTGATCAGCGCGGCGCAACGCGTCGAGCATTACGAGATGGCCGGTTACGGCTCGGCCCGGACGTTTGCCCAGCACCTTGGTCATTCGAACGTTGCCCGGCTCCTGCAGATGACGTTGGACGAGGAAAAGGAAACCGACAAGCGATTGACCCAGTTGGCCGAGGAAAGCATCAATGTCAAAGTGGGGGGCAACATGGACGTCGGCACGCAGACATGGGAGGCCTGATCATGCCACGAGGCGACAAATCGAAGTACTCGGGGAAGCAGGTACGGCAGGCCCACCATATTGAAGAAGGGTACGAAAACCGTGGCGCTTCGGAAGAGGAGGCGGAACGCCGGGCCTGGGCGACGGTCAACAAGATGACCGGCGGCGGCAAGAAACCGGGCGGCTCCGGGCGCGGTCGCAAGACCAATAAGGCGCCCGCCAAGAAGGGCGGGCAAATTGGCGGGGCCCACGCCGCCGCGCGCAGCAAGAGCGAACGATCGGAGTCGGCAAAGAAAGGCGCCGAAACGAGAAAGCGCCGAGCGGCTGCGAAGAAGTAGCGGCGCCGGCGGAGACCTGAGTGGCGGGGTGGTGGCCCCCGTTAACGGCGCCACCTCGTCAAACCTTATAAGGAATTGAGCGATGCCTACGTCAAAGAAGGATCCCGTGTGCAAGATGGATGTGGACGTCAAGAGTGCGGGGGCTACGGTCAAGCACAAGGGGCAGAACTATTACTTCTGCAGCAACGATTGCAAAGAGAAGTTCGACAAGGAGCCGGAACGATACGTCTCTGGCAAAAAGTCGCAAAGCAAGTAGCCCTTGGCGGTCGCCGGACAGCCCCTCAGACGGCAGACATTGTGTTTTGGCCGCGGTTCTCTTGGACGGTCGTTCTGCTGCGGTGTCTTGGAGGCACATGCCGTGAACGGTGCAGGGAAGGTGCGCTATGCGGTGGCCGGGTTGGGGCACATTGCCCAGACCGCGATTCTTCCGGCATTTGCGCATGCTTCTGAGAACTCGGAATTGGCAGTTCTAGTCTCCAACGACGAGGCCAAGCGGCGAGAGCTGGGCGATCGCTACGCCGTCAGCAACGTGTATTCTTACGCCGACTATGATCGGATGCTGCATAGTGGGCTGGTAGACGCGGTTTACATTGCGTTGCCAAATCACATGCACTGCCAGTATGCGGTTCGTGCCGCGGAGGCGGGACGCCACGTGCTCTGCGAAAAGCCGATGGCATTGACCGAGGTGGAATGCCAACGAATGCTGGCGGCAGCCGAGGCGAACGATGTACGGCTGATGATCGCGTACCGTCTGCACTTCGAGGAAGCGAATTTGAAAGCGGTCGAACTAGTGCGATCGGGCGCGATTGGCCCGCCGCGACTTTTTGCGTCCGTTTTTTGTCGGCAAGTGAGGCCGGGCGATATTCGTTTGCAGCGGGGCGCCGGAGGCGGTTCGGTGTACGACATGGGCATCTATTGCGTCAACGCGGCGCGTTATTTGTTTCAAGACGAGCCGATCGAGGTTGCCGCCACCAGCGCTGCCGGCGCCGACCCGCGTTTCGAGGAGGTTGACGAGATGGTAACCGCCACGATGCGGTTCTCGGGGGATCGGCTTGCGGTCTTCGCATGTAGTCTCGGTGCGGCAGAGGTCTCTTCATACCGGATCGTTGGCACGGTTGGGGACCTGCGGGTTGAGCCAGCCTACGACTACGTCGGTGAACGGACCCATCACTTGACGGTCGGTGGGGAAACGAGGCAGGAGATCTTTGCGTGGAGGGATCAGTTCGCGGCTGAAATCAGCTACTTCTCGCGGTGCGTGCAAGAAGGCGGAGAGCCGGAGCCGTCGGGCCACGAGGGGCTGGCCGACGTCCGAATTATCGAGGCGATTTATCGTTCGGCCACGGATGGCATTGCAGTGCCCATCGAGCCTTTGCAGAAACGGCAGCGGCCGGCGATGTCGCAGGAAATGCGGTATCCACGGGTTGAGGAGCCAGAATTGGTGCACGTGCGGGGGCCGATGGAATGACGACGTGTTCGGCGCGGACGCGAGGCACTAAGGAACGGCTGCCCTGGGGGGGGCCTCGATGTTCGGGGATGCGGGAAGTGCAGGTTCCGAGTCCGCGGCTTCGACCTGCACGGCTTGATGAATCATGATGCCAAGCTCGCGAATCTTACTTCGCAAGGTGCCTCGGGTGATGTTGAGGATCTTCGCCGCTTGCGACTGGTTGCCGCCCGTATGTTTGAGCACCTTGGTAAGCATGGCGCGCTCGATGAACGCCAGAGCTTCGGCATGCAACGTGGTCGAGCCGGCCCGGAGCCGTTCATCGATGAAATCATCGAATCCCATGACATGGTTGCCGCGCGTTACGAGATCGCCTGGCAAGTACTCGGGCATTAGCACGGGGCCGCTGACACGGAGCACAGCCCGCTTGAGGACGCTCTGCAGCTCTCGCACATTTCCCGGCCATGAGTAGCGGGAGAGCAACTCCAGGGTTTCTGGGGACGCGGTGCAAGGGGATCGGTCCAACTCCCGGCAGTAGGTTCGCAGGAAGTGCTCGACAAGCAACGGGATATCGGCGACGCGCTCGCGGAGCGGGGGCAACTGAATGTTAAAGACGTTGAGGCGATAATAGAGATCGGCGCGGAACTGTCCGCTTGAGACCATCTGTTCCAGATTGCGGTTCGTGGCCGCAATGATCCGCACGTCGGTTTCGACGGTCTTGTTTCCTCCGACACGTTCGAAACGACCCTCCTGCAAAACTCGCAGCACCTTGCTTTGCATGATCGGCGTCATATCGCCGACTTCGTCGAGGAAAAGAGTTCCGCCGGAGCACTGCTCGAACTTACCGACGCGCTTGCTGTCGGCGCCGGTGAAGGCCCCTTTTTCGTGCCCGAAAAGTTCGCTTTCGAGGAGCGGCTCGGGAATTGCCGCACAATTGACCGCGAGGAATTGCGCGGCGGAGCGGGTGCTATGGCGCTGGATGGCCTCGGCCACCAACTCCTTGCCAGTGCCGCTCTCACCGAGGATCAGGACGTTGACCTTCTTGGAGGCGACCCGCCCAATTGCTTTGTAGACTTCCTGCATGGGCAAGCAACTGCCGATCATGGAGTCGATGCTGATGGCGTCGCGGCCGCAAGAAGCAGACTCCTTGGCACGTTCCGTCGGCGACTGCAGTTGGCGACTTCGGCAGGCCTGGACCACAAGCTCTCGCATCTTGTCCGGTTGCAGCGGTTTATAGACGTAGTCGAAAGCTCCGCAGGCGATCGCCTCGATTGCCGCGTTGGCGGTGCCGCTGGCGGTTATCAAGATGACGGGGATCGCCGCGTCGTGGCCATGGATTTCGCGGAGAACATCTGGCGCCAGGCCGTCGGGGGTGGCCGTATCGACGACGACGACGTCGATGCGATACTTGGCCAGCATTTCCGAGGCGTTGGCAGCCGTGTGCGTTGACAGGACCGTGACGTCGAGTCCCTGCAAGCAGCGTCGGAAGGCACTTACGACCGCGGGATCACGGTCGACAACCAACACCGATGCCATGACGCTCCCCCGTTCCGTTGAAAGCGTGGCCTGCAACCAACTGTTCGAAGTCTCGGCCGGCGTGACTGGTGGGCCAGACGCTGGCGACAAAATAGTAGGAACGTTCAATAATCTGTCAAGCAGACCGAATACTTGCCTGACTGTGCGACGTTCTCCGATGCGGTGGCTTCGAGGCGGACGGGGCGGCACGGCTCGGCAGGAGCCGGGGTGGTTTCTCGTTGGCCAATGGCGATGGCGAGGCAGCGTTTCTGCCGAGGCGACAAGGGACGCGTGGGGATTCCGCAGAGGATTTCGAGTCATGACGCCTTGGCACGGCAAATGCTCCACTGTTGTTTGAACGGCGCTGCTCCCGGCGGTGCCCAGATTCCACGGCGCCGATGAAAGGGGAAAATTATGCTTTACTGGACATTGGTTTTCCTTGTGATTGCCGTGATTGCGGCGATCTTTGGGTTCACGGGGATCTATGCCGCGGCGGCTGGCATCGCGAAGATCCTCTTTTTCATTTTTGTCGTGCTGCTGATTATCAGCCTGGTGGCTGGCGCATTCCGACGCGGTCCGCCGGTGGCGTGAGTGCCGCGGGGGCGAGTTCGTCGGCGCGGGCTGCCAGTCGCCTGCTTCGAGCAGCGGTTGCTGCTTGGAGGCGGGAAGCGGTGAAAGCCGCGAGGCTGAGCTTAGGCTTTCCGAGGCGAAGCGGCTTTGCGCTGCTGCAAGATGCGTTTGGCTTTCTCGAGTTCCGCTCGGCGAGTTTTCGAAAGACCTTTGCCGCCGCGATTGATAAAGTATTGGACCATGCGGATTGCCGAGCCGAGGCCCTTCGGGCTTACCTTTTTGGTTGCCATGACGCGGGCGATCGTCTTGGCGTCCTTAGTGAACAGCGATGATGGAGGAAATGTGGAGACGGTCTTTACGCCCTGCACCCAGCGTTTTGGGTTCGTTTTGTTCTTTGCCATGACTGCGGACCCCTTTCCGGCAGAACGCAAATGGTGTACCGATGAGTAACCCTTGGCACGACGTTCCGCTTGGCTGGCGCCTGCCCGAAGAGTTTGCGGTGGTCATTGAGATCCCGATGGGATCGTCAGTCAAGTACGAGTTGGATAAAGCGTCCGGACTGTTGCGGGTGGATCGCATTCTGTATTCGGCCGTCTATTATCCCGCCAACTACGGCTTCATTCCTCAGACCCTGGCGGACGACGATGATCCGTTGGATGCCCTGGTGCTCTGCCAGGAGCCGGTGGTTCCGCTTGCCGTGGTCAATGCGAGAGCGATCGGTGTGATGACGATGCGCGACGTGGGCAAGCTGGATCACAAGGTCTTGGCGGTCAGCGTTGACGACCCGCAATACAACATTTACCGCGAGGCGGATGACCTGTCCGGGCCGCAACTGGCGATGCTTCGTCGCTTCTTTCAGGACTACAAGAAGCTCGAAGGCAAATCGGTGGTCGTAGACAAGATTCAGCCGGCCATGGCGGCTCTGCCGATCATCGAAGATGCCTTATCGCGCTACACGCAGTGGAGGCAGGAGGGGCACCCGCCGCCAAGCGGCGCTGAGCCCAGTCGCGTCGACAAAAGGCACGTGACGAGCGGCAAGCATGTTGGTCCCGGTCGCCATGTCACTTCACGCCCAGGGCGACGATCACGATCACGTCAATCACGAAAAGGGCGACGATAGACGCCTCAAGAATCAGCATCGCTCGATTGGTGCTGTCCTGTTGCAGCATGGTGTAGAGGCTGTCGAGCGAGCGAAGCTTCTGGCTCACCATATCCTCCCATTGGGAGAGATGAAAGCGAGCGACGCAACCCATGTAGACCCGGGCGATGTGCCAGTCGCCGACGAACTTGGTAATGTTCGAGAGCTCTTCAGTAACCCGTGTCAGGTCCATGCGGATTTCTCGGAGGTCGGCAAGGACCCGCCGTCGCTGGTGAAAGGCATGTGGCCGTGCGGTGGCCTCGACGTCGTCGTACGCCTTGTCAAGGACCTTGTCGAGTTCGGCATCATAGACTCGGAGTTCTTCGAGTTGGAGGTTGGCGACCTCGATCACGTAGAACGTATCGCGGCAGCCCTCGGCTGTGTCGATGACGAAGGCGGCGTCCCAGTCCAGAACCGTGAGTTCGTTGCAATAGTATGAGTACCTGTTTTGCAGAGTCTCTTGCACCTCCTGAGCGCTCAGTCGGGTGGCGTCGGTTTCTCCGACCAACAGGGCGGCAACGTCTCTCTCATGGGCCGAGAGCCAGTGCTCCAGGGGGCGATCCGAAGCCAGGTCGGCGGCGGCTGGATCTGCTGGCGGCATGTCGAGGCGAAAAATGGTGTAGACTTCGGGCTCTCCGATCGTTTGTACGGGGGAATCGAGTTTCGGTCCGATGGTGGCGAGCAGGCGGTGCACGATTTCGCTGATGCGGTCGTCTAGCGACGTGTCTGCCTTGACGGTTAGTGTTCGCAGTGCCACGAGGTCCGTAACCCGCTCGCAGGTGATGGGAATGCGAACGTTGACGGAAACGGCCCCGACGGAGAATAGTTTGATCGAGGTGTGCAGCGTCATGGGCCCCAAGGGACCGTTGATCTGCAGGTCGTCCAACTGAAGCGTGAGCGGCCGATAAGACGGGAAGTTGCGAGGCGCGTCTTTGGAACGCCCGATGTGGAACCACTCCGCCGCGCCTCGGAACTGCGTCTCGATGGCGGTGAGATTGGCCTCGGTGGCGATATCGTAGGCGTAAAGATAAGTGACCTCGCCCGTCATGTTGGCTTCCCTCGTAAGGGCTGCGAGGCCGCAGCCAGGCATTAAGACCGATGCTATGCGCCGCTGGACAGTCGCGCCGAGCAAAAGAGCATAGTCAGCGATAAGTGGAGGCGATCGCTGAAATCATGTCGGACGCGCCAGCCTCTACTTTCTTCCATCCCGTGATGGGCTCGACGTTCTGGAAAAGGCATCCTTGACCCAGTGGAGTGTCCTGCGCCATTCGTCGCGGGATCGGCGAAAGACGTGGACGCTCGCTCGCAGGCAGACGACCGCGCCGATGGCCAAGCCGAGGGTGATGACCAGATCGATGATTACGGCCCAGAAGAAGGCGGTGCTGCGGTGAAGCCCGGCGGCGCCGACAAGCAGCTCGGCGATAAAGACCATTAGCAGGAACACACCTGCGATGCCGGCGGCGATGGTGCCGCCCAACAGTATGCCTGTCAGGAGGAGTCTCCGGAGTCCTGATCGCACATCGCTCCAGAACAGCTCCGCTTGCAACTCAGCAAGCAGCACGAGTCGGTGCAGCAAGCCATCGACCCCTTCCGCATCTCGCGGCGGTTCCACCGTTGGCGTCGATTGGAGACGGTTCGTTACTTTCTCTTGATCCACCATCCTAAGATAGCTCCCAGAAGGAAGGCGCCGGCGAGAAAGGATTTCGGATTGCTGCCGACGTAGGACTCGCTCGTGCGGAGTACGTCGGTAGCACGTTGTGCTAGGATTGCCGATGACCGCATTGGCGTCCCTCGCTTCCTCTTTTTATTTCCTAGCCATGTTCGTTCCTAGAAGAACCGCTCGCCGTCTTGGCGTCCCGGCGCGCCGCGACGGCTTCCTTCGCGGAGTCGCCTTTCGACATATTCCGTAAGGCGGCCTACGACCATCCGCATCGCCATCTTCGCGGCGGCG
>JAJFUI010000040.1 GCA_021372555.1 Planctomycetaceae bacterium
TGTTCGCCCGATGCACGCAGGAGGCCCGTGAACGGGCCTGACAATCTAGTTCGCACCCATAATCGTTTCGCGTCTCTCGCAACCCGGCGTAAACGCCGGGCCTCAACCGCCTTCGGCGGGCAAGGGCCGTGAACGGCCCTCGTTGAGTGCCGCAGCCTTCATTAGGAAATCGCGGCATCCACGCGCTGCGCCACTGGGCCGCAATGCGATTCACTTCAACCCGAGGTGCGCATCCGCCACGCTCGAGGGCGTGAGTCGCTTAGAGTCCTATCCGGTCATCGCTACTTATTCTTTGCTCCGTTCGCTGTCCGTTCCTCGCGATTTGGGTTTCGTCATTCCTTTGTCATTCGTCATCGCTCAGAATTGATGCAAGAACCTCACGTCGTTCTTGAACAACTCGCGAATATCGGTGATGCCGTGGCGGCGGGCGCAGATGCGCTCGATGCCGAGGCCGAAGGCGAAGCCGGTGTACTCCTCGGGGTCGTAGCCGACGGCGCGGAGGACGTTGGGATCGACCATGCCGGCGCCGCCCATTTCCATCCAACCGCCCTGCCAACTCATGTCGACCTCGACGCTCGGCTCGGTGAACGGGAAGAACGACGGGCGGAAGCGGATATGGACATCATCGGCGAAGGCGCTGCGGGCGAACAGCCGTAGCATGCTCTTGAGGTCGGCCATCGTCACGCCGCGATCGATCAGCAGTCCTTCGATCTGGTGGAACATCGGGTAGTGCGTGGCGTCGGCGGTATCCGGGCGGTACACCCGGCCGCACGAAATGATCCGCACCGGCGGCTTGGTCTTCTCCATGACCCGAATCTGCACGGTGCTTGTCTGGCTACGCAGCAGGAGACCGGGCGCGAGATAGAAGTTTTCGAGCGGGTCTCGGGCGGGATGCTCGGGCGGGATGTTGAGGGCCTCGAAATTGTGCCAGGAGTCTTCCACTTCCGGGCCTTCGGCGACGCTGAAGCCCAGCCGGCCCATGATCTCCTTGAGTTCCTCGATCGTCTGGGTGATCGGGTGCAGCCGGCCGAGGCGCATGCGGACGCCGGGGACGGTAGGATCGGAACAGACCGCGACGGTCGACGCCACGGTGGCGGACGTCTGTCGCTGCTCGGCAGCTTCAAACGCCGCCTCAATCGCCTGCTTGACCTCGTTGAAACGCTTGCCGGCGGCAGGCTTGTCGGTCTTATCGACCTGGCCGAGGCCCTTTTGCACCGTCTTCAGGCGCCCGCTGCGGGCCCCGAGAAACTCGACACGGGCAGCTTCGAGCGAGGCGGCATCGCGTGCCGCGTCGAACGCGGTCTTCGCCTGAGCGGCCAGTGCGTCTAATTCCGTCAGGAATTCGGAAAGAGCCATGGGAACCTACCACGGAGCCGCAGAAAGCCGCGGGGAAGGGAGAAAGCTGTTCGCAAGAATCGATTGGGCGTCTTGGCCGCAGGGCTATTGAACGATCGAGGTTCGTCATTCAATTGTCAGGGCGACGGCTTTTTCCTGCTTGCTTTTTCTCCGCGTACTTCGCGTCTCCGTGGTATTCTCCTCGCTTTGTTAGCCCGCAATCGCCTTTTTGACCAATTCGACGACCGTCGCGAAGCCTTGCGGATCGGCGATAGCGAGTTCGGACAGCGTTTTCCGGTCGAGTTCGATGTTGGCCAGCTTGAGGCCGGCGATCAGTTCGCTGTAGCGGAGCCCATGCAGCCGAGCAGCGGCATTGAGGCGAATGATCCACAGCCGACGGAAGTCGCGTTTGCGGTTGTGGCGATCGCGATAGGCGTAGACGCCGGCGCGGACCAAGTTTTCCTTGGCGGTGCGTAGCAGGCGGCGACGACCGCCGACGTACCCCTTGGCTTTTTTGAACAGGCGTTTCTTGGCCCTGGTGCGGGCGGGTCCCTTAGTCGTTCTCATCGAAAAAACCTTTCGGTTCTCTGGGCGGAAGCCAGGCCCTTCCCAACTGGGGAAGCGTTCTGGAGCCCGTTCCGCTGGTCAAAGGAAGAAAGCCGCGACGGTGGTCGCGTCTTGCTCCCGCGTTTACGAACTGTGTTTCCCCAGGACGAGGCGAATCTTGGCCGTCTCGACCGTATCGGCGGTGTCGGTGCGTCGCAGGTTTCGCTTCCGCTTATGGCTCATCCGCGAGGCCAAATGGCTGGTCCCGGCGGCGCGGTGCTTCACCTTCCCCTTGGCGGTCAAGCGAAAACGCTTCTTCGTCCCCTTGTGGGTCTTCATCTTAGGCATGATCAATCACCACTTTCCTTGCTCGGCCACGTAAAAATAGACCCATCATTGTAACCGATGTGCGGCGATGTGAAAGGGGGAATTTGGGAAAGCATGCCCCACCGAGAGGTAGTTCACCAATGCCCGCTTGGCGGTGGCAGAGTTCCATTGTCATGCGCAAAAGCGGGTATCAATCAGAACCGCTCTGGCCGGCAACTGCGTCCGCCCATCAGTCGTTCTCAACAGCAATCCGCGTTACTCATACTGCAACGCGATAAGCAGATTCAGCCTCGCAGCACGAGCGGCGGGGAGCCAGGCGGCGGCCAAGATGACCACCAAGCCGAGCCCGAAGCAAATGCCCATCAGCGACAGGTGCACCGTGAAGGCCGGTTGGTAGCCCATCAACGGCATGGACGCCAGGTTGATGATGTAGGCGCCGATGAGCCCGCCACCGATTCCCATCACCAGCCCAATGATGCCGATGATGGCCGCCTGGGAGAGGATCGTCTTGCGAACCTGCCGGCGGGTCATGGCGACGACTCGCAGCAGCGCTAGTTCGCGCGTTTGTTCGAGCACGTTCATCGTCAGCGTGTTGGCGATTCCGAAGGCCCCGACGATTAGGCCCAACGCGAGGAGTCCCCAGAGGCTCGCGATTAGCCCGCCCATCATGCCATCGACGCGGCGTCGCACGTCGGCGAACGAATCGAGCATCAGTCCGCCCCGGTCGCAAATCGTCTTAAGCTGAGTTTTGACGCTGTCGAGCGAGCCGGCCGCCGCGTTGACGACATAGGCGTCCACTCCGTCAGCGTTCAGAAGCTCTCGGGCGGTTTTGCCTTCCATGTAGACGATCATCCCGCCGACCATGTAGGCGGTCGTCGTGGCCGCAACGGTCAGGTCCGTGGAGCCCTGTCGCGTTTCGAGCTTGATCTTGTCGCCGACGCCGACGTGCAAGCGACTTGCCAGCGTGGTGCCCAGCACCACCTTGCCCTTTGCCAGTTCCTCTCGCACGGTAGCGGCATCACCGGATTTGATGACCAGCGGCAGATTCCCCTTGTCCGTGAAGTCGCGGACGAAGACGGTCACGGGCTGTTTGCCGCCCTCGGCGGTCGATGTCAGGATTGAGCCGCTAATCCAGCGGATGGAGTCGATGTTCGAAACACCGTCGATCGCCCGAAGATCGTTCACCAGGCTTTCCGGCATCTTCGCGGCCAAACCGCTTCCCATATCCTGCCGGAGTCGGCGAACGAAGAAATCGCCCTTCATCGCCGTGGCCACCCACTGATGGATGTCATCGACGTTGTTCAGGATCGATGTGCCAAGACTGATGGCCGTACTCACCGCAACGTAGAGGATGAAGATCGTCAAGGTCGTGCGGATACGGCGGCGGAGGATCTGCCTTTGGGCGATCCGCCCCTCGGTGCCCAAGATTGGGCGCAAGAGGAATCCGGCCAGCCATGTCAGGCTGTTGAGCAACATGGGGATCAGCAGCGCGAAGGCCACCGTGAAGATGACGCCCGTAACGATCATCCACTCGATCGGCAGATAGCCGACGAGGCTGGCCGCCATCAGCCCGGCGGTGATGGCGAAGATCGCGATGGCCACCAGAACGTAGCGGACGGTCACGAAGTTGCGTCCCTCGGCGACCACGAATCGCATGCCTTCTAGGGGAGAGACTCGCCCGGCGATCCACGCCGGGACGAACATCGCCAGCAGGGACACCGCCGGTCCCAGTAGGCCGGCCAAGGCGAAGGGCAAGGGGCTGATCCGCAATGCCGGCATGGCCGTCGAGTACACCTTGCCCATCGACTGCGCCAGGACGTGGGCGCCGCCCAGCCCGGCCATGGAGCCCAGCAGCGTGCCCAGGGCGCCCATCATCAAGCCTTCGAGGAGCAACGTCCGAGTGATCTGCCGACGGGTTGCGCCGATGGCTCGCAGAACGGCCAACTGACGGCGACGCTCGCCAACGTTCATCAGGAAGGTGTTCAGGATCATGAAGGTCGCCAGCACGATCATCGTGACATTGGCGTACAACATCCCTTGGCTAACCTGCTCGATGGTCTCTTTGCTAAGCTGGGCTCGCGCTTGCGGGGAGCGGACGCTGAGCCCGGCGGGCAGCCGCCCGGCAATGGCGGCGGCGACGGTCTTTTCATTGGCGCCGTCGTCAAGCACCACGCTCACGGTGTCGATCGAGCCTGGCTTGCTGGCGAACAATTCCTGAGCCGTGGTCAAGGGCAGGAAGATCACGCCGCCCTGGTTGAAGCCGGCCGCCCCGCGAGGCGCAAGCAGGCCGACGATGCGGAACGGGGTGATGCTGCCGTGCAGGCCGCGCATGGTGCCGACCTTGACTTGGTCGCCCACGTGTACGCCTAGCCCTTCGGCGAAACCAGCTTCGAGGAGGGCCTCGCGGCTCTCGTTGAAAAACCGCCCTTCCTTTAGCTCGTAATCGCGTGCTGCGCCTTCGCGCTCAGGGTCCATGCCCATCGCCAGCAGCTTGACGTTGTTCCCCTTGTGGCGCAGCGAGGTGACTTTCTGGATCGAGGGGATGGCGGCCTTCACGCCGGGCGTTTTCTCAACCAAGCCCGCGGTGCTCTCATCGAAAGCGCCGCCGCCGGCGGCCACGACTTCGAGCGCCGCCCGGCCAGTCAACGTCGAGTACATTTCCTGGCAGGCCTGATTGGTGGTCGCCGTGCCCACGGTGACCGCGACCACGGCGGCGACGCCGATGACGATGCTGAGCAGCGTGAGCGTTGCCCGACCAGGCCGATTTTTGACTTCACGAACCGTGAATTTCCAGAGAATCATCTGATTGATGACCGGTGATCGATGACCGCAGGATCGGCGATTGCGATGGCTCGGGCGTCCGAACGATCAGCAATCAACAATCCCTCATCACCGATCCCAAGCCCCCCCGTTACCCTGTTCCCTTGAAAAGGCACGTGCGACCCGCCCCAACACGCTCGCGTTCACGCGTCGGCGCGTGCGAAGGCGTTTCGGCGGTTTCCTCGAGCCCGTCTCGGAGTCGCACCAGTCGGTCCGCCTGCGCCGCCACATTGGCGTCGTGCGTCACCATGACGATTGTCTGCTCGTCTTCGGTCACCAACCGCCGCAACAATGCCGTGACCTGCCGCCCATTATTGCTGTCGAGGTTGCCCGTCGGCTCGTCGGCCAGAAGCAGCGCGGGGCGCATCACCAGCGCGCGTGCGATGGCGACGCGTTGTTGCTCGCCGCCGGACATCGTCGTGGGGACGTGATTCCGACGGTGTGACATGCCCACCAACCGCAGCGTGTCCGCGGCGCGGCGACGGGCCTCGACGGAGGGCATCCCGCCAAGCTCTAGCGGCAGAGCGACGTTCTCCTCGGCCGTAAACGCCGGCAGCAGATTGAACGACTGGAAGATGAACCCCATCCGCTCGCGGCGGATGATGGTTCGCTGATCGTCGCTGAGGGTCGCGAGATCGACGCCTTCCAGGAGGACTTGGCCACTGGTCGGCGTCTCGACGCCACCGAGGATGTGCAGGAGGGTGCTCTTTCCTGACCCGCTGGGTCCCATGATGGCCAAGAGCTCGCCCTTGCGTACCTGGAGATTGACGCCCCGCAAGGCGTTGACGCAAACCTCACCCTCGCTCCCGTATGCTTTTCTCAAGCCGCGGGTTTCGAGAACGTACATAGGCAATCTCTTGGCGGGAGTAACCGGCGGACGTCGGGCCTGCAGGCCAACCAGCGGCTTTTCTCGACGTTTTAGCGAGTACGCCGTTTGCGCCTCTTCGAGAAGCGTGCTCGAACAGGGAGCATCGGCCGGCCAGGACCTCAAGCCCGAATTGTTTCCTAACGCTGTCCCGGACAGACTATTAATCATAATACCGTTGGGAATTGGAGCCAACTAGCCCCTCAAGCCAGGGGGCGATGGATATCGACACTCGTCTGGTTCAGACCGCGATCGTCTGGACCGTGCCTACGCTTAGTGTCGGTCGTAGGTGCTGCCCGAATCGAGTGTCGAACTGCCGATTCCCAAGCTGATGATAAGCCTTGCCGGCTAGGCAAAGCCTCCGGGCGCAAGCCCGTTCCTTTGCTCCCCTTATGGAGAGGTTTGCGCATGGCGATTAGCCGGATTCCGCCCCGCCGGCCACGGCCGCCGCGCTCCAGTGAGAACGCGGCCTTGCCGTACTCTACTTGCTCGGCGCGGCGGAGGTCTTGCCGGAATCGGCCTTCTTCGTCGCTGGCGGCAACTTTGCCAACAGGGCCTTTGCCTCGTCCCGATGCTGGAACGGAGCCGGACTCTTCAGCGCGCTCTCGAGCCACAGGCGGGCCGCGTCGTTCTGTCCGCGATCCTTGAGCACACACGCCAAATAGTACGCCGAGTCCGCATTGACCGATCCGCTGGTGGCCAGATTCCGCAGGACTTTCTCGGCGTCATCAAGCTGACCGCGACGGTAGAGCACCCAGCCGAGCGTCGAGACCGCATCGGCCATTCTCGGATACTTACTGAAGTTCTTGCTAGCCAAGTCCATCGCATAGGCCTTCTTCGACTCGTCGCTCTGCTCCGCCAGGGCCAGCGCCAGATTATTGCTGGCTGCGAACTTCATTTGATCCGGCGCCTTCTCCATCGCCGCTTCGAAGTAGGCCTCGGCCTTGCGATAGTCTTTCTGGAACAAGGCGATTAAGCCGCGGAAGTTCATCGCATCCAGGTTCTTCGGATCAAGGCGATATGCCGCGTCCGCATACTCCTTCGCCTGGTCAAGCTGTCCCATTTCGAAGTACCATTGGGCCGCGACCAGTTGCGTCTTCACGTTTTGTGGCGCTGCGGCCAATGCCGCCACGATCCACTTCCTCGCGTTGTCCTGGTCACCGGCTCGGGCATACCATTGACCAAGAACGGCCTCGGGGGTCAGGCTGTCGGGGTCAATCTTCAGTGCCTCGCGAAGCTTGTCCAACGCGCCGCGCGGGTCCTTTTCCTCAAACAGGCAGTGCGCCCAACGATTCAAAGCCGTCACACTCTTGGGGTCGAGCTTCAACCACGCTTCGAGGTGCTTCTTCGCGCCGGCCCAGTCGTTGCGAGCCTCGCAGGTCGACGCCAATCCGTTCTGAAGCTGCGGCAGCACTATCTCGCGCCGCTTGGCGCTTCCCTTCCACTCCGGCACCAGACTTTCTGCTTTGTCGTAGCACAACCGGGCCTCGGTCACCCGCCGCTCCGTCATGGCGACGTTGCCGATGAGAACGTAGGGCTCGGGATCGTTCGGCGTGTCGACCACGGCACGCTCCAGCGCCGCGCGCATGCCCACGGGCGAATTCATCTGAGCAAACCACTCCGCCATGATCACATGGGCAGGCGGGAGATCGGGATCCTTCTTGACCGCTTCTTTCAACAGCTTCAGCGCCCCTTCGGCATTGTTCTGCTTGAACAGGGCGGCCGCCTCGGTGACTTCACGCGGTTGGTCCGAGGTCTTTGCAGCGGCAGCTCGCGTCGGGTCACCGCTGGTGATTGGCTCGGCAAACGATAGGGAACTTGTTGAAAGGAGATATGCGGCCATCATCGCGGCGGCAACGATGGCGGTAGTCCGGGTACGCGTCATGGTAGAAGAGTCCCTAGGGTAATGATGTGGTGTCGGGGAG
>JAJFUI010000054.1 GCA_021372555.1 Planctomycetaceae bacterium
CCTACGCGGGTGTAGTCGGCCGTGTAGAGCGTTTCGCCAAAGCCGTCGTGGAATTCGGACTCCGCCAGGCTGCGAGGATCGGCCGACATGGCGGCGTCCGCGCTTCGGGAGATCGTCGTGTGGGAGACCGTCGGCCGCGAGTCGATCATCGTGACCGGATCGTATTGACTCAGCGCGCTGTTGACGGACACTTTGCCGCCGCCGTAGCGGATGTCGGCGAAGTTTACGTAGTTGACAAAGATGCCTTGGCTTTCGAGGTTCTGCCAGGTCAGGTCGTTCGCCTCGGCGTCGTGATCGTTCGCGAAGACCAGTCCGCCCCAGTCTCCAGCCGCGGCGGTGGTCGGCGGGCTATAGGTGTCGACGCCGATCGTCTCATCCTTGTAGGATGTGAAATAGACCTTCTGCGTGGGCGTGCCAAGCACCTGCAGCGCGCTCAGCGTGCGGTCGGCATTGGCGCTGCCGACGTCAATGTTGGCGCCGCGCATCTTGAACAGCGCTCCGGCGTCGATCACCATCGTCACGCCCTTGGGCAAGTCGATGTTGGCGCCGTCGCTAAGCGTCGCGCCCTGCGGGTTGGTGCCGATCTCGTAGGCCCTGTTGTCCTGCAGCGTCGACTTCAGCTTGGTAGTGCCAAGGTTGATGGTGACGGTTGGACCGTCGACGCTGACAATGTCGCCGTTGGCGCCGGTCACCGTCGCGCATGCGTAGAGGCCGTTCGAGTAACGCGTAACGCCGGCCTGTCCGAGTCCCGCGGGAATCCAGCTCACCGAGTTGATCGCCGTGGCCAGCTTGGCGGCGACGGTAGCGGCGCTATCGGTGGAGCTGATGGCCACACGGATGCTGTCGGAAGCGACCGAGTTGTTGGTGTCGAGCTCGAAGGTGAAAGTCTTTGTGGCGTCGGCAATGGTGAACTTCTGACCGTCGAGGAGCGTGCCTGCGGCCGCCACGGCCTGAATGCTGTGGCCTTGGTTGTCGTTGTCGTAGTTGTTTCCCACGACGCGGACGATATCACCGGCCTTCGCGGCCGCGATAGCGGCAGCAATCGTCGGGAACGGCTTGGCCAGCGAACCATTGGCGTTCGTGGAAGCGGTGCTGAGCTTGTCGACGATCAGCGTGTGGCTCTCGGTATTGACGTTGAACCAGAAGTTGTACTCGCCACCGGCGGCGCCGTCGGCGTTACCATCCAGCGCGGCGCCGCGCGCATCAACGAGTTGGGTGGTGACTTGCGGCTGGAAAGTGAGCCGCAGTTCATAGGCGCCCTCGGTGGTTCCGCCGGCGCCGCTGTCTGCGACATCGGGGTCGTACTGCGAATTGCCGCTGGCGCTAATGCCGATGAAGTACGTGCCAGGCGTAAGGTGCAGGTTGAGGAAGGAGTCATGCCCGTAGTAATCGTCATTGCGGGCGATCACCTGATGGTCGCTGTTGTAGAGCACCAAAGCGGTGTTCAGCAGACTGGCGTTTTGCAGCCGTTGGGCGATGGTCTCTGCGTTGAGCGTGCCTTCCTTATCGACGCTGAACTTGTACAGGTCGATGTCCATGCTATCGTGGCGGTACAGGTACTGCCCGGTGACGATGTCGCCATTGCCCGGGAAGGAACCATCGGCCGAGACGCTCGGCGTTTCGCCGCTTCCAGCAACACCGGCGGTGCTGCTGCCCATGATTTCGCTCGACGCCAGGTCGTACGAATGTCCGAAACCGAGCGTGTGCAGGATTTCGTGCATCATGGTGACCTGGAAGTCGCCGCCGAACGGGGCATCGCCCCACTTCGAGGTGTAATTGCTGTTGACGATCGCCTTGGGACCGGCGGAATCGGTGCTCGCGATGCCGTCCGGGCTGCCGGCGCCCATCGTAAGCGTCGCGTCGACCGCGCGCAAATCGCCTACCGCAACGGTGATTCCTTGGTTGGCTGTCTCGACGAATTGGACGCCGAAATACTGGGTGCAAAGCGAGAAGATTTCTCGCACGCGCTGTTTTTCGGCGTCGGTAATTTCGTTCTGGACCGGCTGACCGGCGACGGTTCCATAAATGGATTGGAAGTTGTAGTAGTAGGTGGTAATGCCATTGGTCGAGTCGGCGCCGTTGATCGCGTGGTTCTCGCCAGAGACATCGGTGGCCCCCGAGGGCAGCGTGCGGACGCCTGGCGTGCCCGAACCGCCCGGCCACGTCAAGTTGTAGGAGACCTCGCCAATCTTGCCGGAAAGCACCCACGACTGGCCGGTTGACGAGCTAAGAGGACTCGAAGAGACGGGCGCGTAGGTGGAGAAGTTGCCGAGATTTGTTGCCAGTACGAACGTCGACTTGATGTCTTCGAGCGTAATGTCCTCGGAGTCACCGCTACGGTCGCTGGTAACGATGTTGCCGCCTTGCCCGCCGCTGGAGGAGCCGATCGCCTGGTAAGCGTTTCCGATCCGCAGGCGGAAGCTGCACTTATCCGGAGTCTTGGCCGGATCATTCGTCGGGTTGGGAATCAACGAAGCCAAATCGCCGGCAAACGTGAGCGTCACCATCTTGGTTGCCGAATCGTAGACCGCCGAGGTGGGCGTGATCACGAAATCGTCTGCCGTGTTCGCCGTGTTCCAGGTGCCGATCAGGCTGTAGTAGCTCAGCGTCTGCGCCGAAGTCAGGTTCATCGCGCCGCTGAAATAGACCTGAATCTGGTCACGGGCCTGCGACAGCGTGCCATTTTGAGCACGCGTGATCGGCTGCGGCACCACGGCGGTCACTTGGGCCGCCAGATTGACATTGAAGCTCCAACTGGCGTTCGCCCCGTCCCAATACTCGGTCGTATCGGCGGCGGTAACCTTGCCAAAGCCGACGGGCATGCCGGCGGTGGTGGTGAAGGGCGACAGTTGCTTGCCGTCCGGGCCGTAGTAGGTGTGCGTGCCGTCCCAGCCCTGCCCGACGATGGTCACTCGATACTGGTCGTCCGGCAGGGTGTCGGAAAAGCGGATCACCACTTCGTTGGCCGTATCCCCGATGCCGATGTAACCCGGCACAACCACGACGTCGTCAGTGTCGTTCGGGTTGCTGACCGGATCGTAGAACTTGCCGTTGGCGCCGGCGCGAGTGATCTGGATGCCGCTCAACGTCGTCGAGTCAATCGTCGTATCGTTGAAATGCAGGGTCAGAGAGGTGGGCGACACGGTGACCGTCGGGTGGTCTGACACCTGATACGTCGAGACGTTCGTGTCGACCGAAAGCAGTTGCAGCGAGCCGTAGATCTCCGTGAGCGGGTTGCTGAACTCCCAGACGCCGCGGCCGAGTGTCCCGACCAGCAGGACGTTGTCCTTGGCGTTATAGGTGACGTCGAGCACCGGCACGGTCGGCAGGCCAGTGCCCAGCGCCGACCAAGTGCCGAGCTTGCGACTCTGGGATACGAAAATGCCCTGCGATCCGACAACGACCACCGCGGCGTTCTTGCCGCTGCCGACGACGGTGATGCCGCGCAGCCCCGAGGGCGACGCGCCGGCGGCTGTGGCGTAGCCGGTCGAGATATCGGTCCACGTCGCGCCGCCGTTGGCGGTGTACTGAATGCCGGTCGACGTGACGATGTACGCCTTGCTCCAATCGGTGGGATCAACGGCGATGTCCAGGGCGGCTGCCGTCGAGACTTTCGTCAGCGTGCCGTTGGAAGTCGTTCGCAAGTAGACGCCGGAGCTCGTCGCTACCCACAACACGTTGGCGTTTGCAACGCCGTTTTGGTAGCCGCCGTAAACCATGGCGTTGGCCTTCGCCGCGGCGCCGAGGTTGGTCAACGTTGCGCATCGGTCGGACGACTCAAACACCGACGTCAGGCCGCCGATCACCATCCGCGTCGGGTCGACGACGTTCAAGGCGAGCGGCGTGTAGTACTGGCCGCCGTCCACTTGCGCAAACGTCTTGGTGGTTCCGATGACGGAAAGGGCTGGAGAGACGGTGCTGCCTGCGACGAGGACGCCGTTGGCGTCGAACGTCTGGCGTTGGAAGTTGCTCAGATAGGTGCCGGCCGTGTAGCGATACGACTGGTTCGAGCCGGCCAAACTGGCGTCATCGACGAGCACTTCGCCGCCCGTTCCCTTGTTGACTTGGTTCCACGTGAGGCCGCCTTCGGTCGTTTCGTAGGACACGCCGGTGCCCTGTGCGGCGCCGATGGCCACGTCGGAAATGTCGTCGTATCCGATCGTCGTAACTTCGGCGATCTGCAAGTTGCCGTTGAGCGAATACCAATCGCCGGTCCTGTCGGCGGGGCTAGTGCGCAGATAGATACCGCCGTCGTCGGCTTCGATCAGTTGGCCGCTGACGTTGAACGTCATGTCGCGCGACTGCGCGTGCGGCGAGGAATTGCTCTTTGTGCCGCCGGGGGCCGCGCCAGCGTTCGTCAACGACACCCACTGCGATCCGGCCGTCTTGGAAGCATCACCGCGGAAGAGGAGCCCGCTATAGTCGGTCGCGCCGATCGACGAGGCCGCTCCGATGGCCGGCTGCGCATCGCAGCCGATGTAGACGACGTTCGCATTCGATGGATCGGCGACGATCGAGAACGTCACCGTGCCTTGGCCGCTCGGCAGCGTCGCCAACGCATCGCCTGTCGCGGCGGTGACCCGCTGGAAGGTAATGGGCTTGGCCGTGCCGCTGACGGTGATCTTCGGCACGTCCATCTGAGTCCAGCTCGTGCCGCCGTTGCCTGATCGGAAGACGCCGGCCAACTGGTCCAACGTCGTCGAGCCGGTCATCTGATTGACGATGCCGACATAAAGCTGATTCGACTTGCCGACCGTGAGCTGAACGCGGTGTGTGGTGTTCGTGCCGGACGAAGTCAGCAGGGCGTCCATCGCGCTGCTGCTGACCTTGGTCCACGTCGCGCCGGCGTCGGTCGTCTTGTAGACGCCGTTCTTGCCGCCAAACGTCGTTGCACCGACAACGGCGGTGTAGAACACGTTGTTGTCGGTGGGATCGGCTGCCAAGTCGTACGCGATGCCGCCGGGCAGACCATTCGCGGTCCCTGCGCTGCTCGAGATTTGCGTGAAGGTTGCGCCGCCGTCGGTGCTGCGGAAAATGCCGACGCTCGCGTAGGTGGCCGTCAAGGAGTTGTCAGCCGCCACAAGGATCGTGTTGCCGCGGGCAGCAACGCCGATGATGTTCAGACCGGTCAACGCACCGGTGCCGTCCAGTTGGGTCCAGGTCGTCCCGCCGTTCGTCGTGCGGAGGATGCCGGTCAGCGAGCCGCCGACGCGGGAGTAGTCGCTGAATCGGCCGATGCCGGCAACCAACGTCTGGCCGGTCGCGTCAGTCGGATCGAAACTGAGCGAACCGATCGAGAGAGACTTCGTCGTGTCGGTCAGCGCGGTCCAGGTTGGGTTTGCAGCCTGGGCGTTGTCGGTGCGCCAAATGCCGCCGTTGGTCGTGCCAACGTAGAGAATGTTGGCGTTGGTCGGATGAGCCGCGACGGCCTGCACCGCGCCAGTGACTTGGTTGAGATACTGGCCCGAGGTGGTTGTCGGGGCCACGTTCTCTGTTTGGCCATAGTCGATCGGCGACGGACCAATCGCCGTCCACGCGCCGATGCTCAACAGCGCTCGCTCTTCAAACTGCTCGATGCGAAGTCCGCGACGATACCAGTCTCGAGATGCGTTCTTCTGCTTTCGTTGATGGGATCGGATTGGGTTGGTACTTGAACGACGGCGTAGTTGACCCCAGCTCCGCATGGCCTCATTCTCCTTCCGTTCCGCAGCGACTGACGACGCTGCAAGTCAGCCTCTCTCCCTCGTGTCTGGCAAAAATGCGCAGCGCAGGATGTTTGCCGGATAGAGGTAGGTATTCTTATTAGCGTAACAACGGGGGAAACTGTGTCAAGCAGGAAATACTTACCGGTCGGGGTAACTATGCCACCCAGGCGGACTGTTCCTGCGTTCTGGCGTCAAACGCCGGTCATTTGAGGCATTACGACCGACGTTTTCCGCGCATTCGGACGCCAGATTGCGAGCGACGTTCCACCCAATCACGGTAGCCCGGCTGAAGTCTCGTGGCTATAATTTTCGCACAAGATCGGTCGGGCTCCGGCAACTTACCGGAAGAGATGCTTTGACCACGCCGATCCGAGGAAAACTGTACTGAGGAGTCTTCGATGAGACGGAAGCTTCTAAACGTCCAACTGCAAACCTGGATTGCCGCGTTGAGCCTGTTGGCGCTGGCCGCGATGCTCACGGTCGCGATGGGCGGTCGAGATCACGCCGTGGCCCAAGACCCGGCAACCTCGGCAGTCGCCGAGGCGCCAGCCGCCAGCTATGCCAACAGCCTGTCGAAGGCGTTTCGCGATGCGGCACAAAAAGTCCTTCCGGCGGTGGTGATGATCAAGAACTTGCCCCTGCCGGAAAAGCCGTCCAGCAGAATGTCTTCACCCGAGGACGAGTCGGACGAAAGCCCGCTCGACGCTCTGCCCCCGGAGTTCCGTCGGCTGTTTCCCAACATGCCGCGCGTCCCCAACATGCCGCGAGGTGGCGAGGTCGGCAGCGTCGGCTCCGGCGTGATCATCGACCCATCGGGCATCATTCTCACCAACAACCACGTTGTCAGCGGCGGAGGAAAGATCGTCGTCCGCCTGCATGACGGTCGCGAGTTCGATGGTACTGACATCAAGCGCGACGAGAGAACCGATTTGGCAATTGTTCGCATCAAGGCGCCCGGCAAGCTTGCTGCGGCGCAGCTCGGCAACAGCGACGCGATGCAGGTCGGCGATTGGGTGCTCGCCCTGGGCGATCCGTTCGGCCTTGAAGGAACAGTTACGGCCGGCATCGTGAGTGCCAAGGGCCGCGGTCTGGGCATCGCCCAGCGCGAGAGCTTTATTCAAACCGACGCTGCTATCAACCCCGGTAACAGCGGCGGCCCGCTGGTAAACCTCGATGGCGCCGTCATTGGCATTAACACGGCCATCTCGTCGCGCACGGGCGGAAACCTCGGCGTTGGCTTCGCGGTGCCGAGCAACCTTGCGAAATGGGTGAGCGATCAGCTGATCGCCCGCGGCAGTGTCCGCAGGGCGTATATCGGCGTCAGCATGCAGCCGCTCTCCCCGGAGCTGGCCAACCGGCTCGGCGCGGAGGGCCAACACGGCGTTCTGGTCGCCGAGGTGCTGCGTGATACGCCCGCCGCTGCCGCAGGCATGAAAGCTGGCGATGTGATTGTCGAGTTCGCGGGCCGTCCGGTCGGCAGTGCGCAAGACCTCCAGGCGGCCGTCGAACAGGCGTCGATCGACAGCGAACAGTCGATGGTGGTCTTGCGTGACGGCAAGCGGACTACGCTCCAGGTGAAGGTCCGCGAGCAACCGGCCGATTACGGCATTGCGCAGCGCGGACGCCAGCAGGATGGCGGTCGCGGCGAAACGTCGAGGTTCGAGAAGCTCGGCATCGAGGTGGCCAACCTCACCGCCGAGGTGGCCGATAAGCTCGGGGTCAAACCTGGCGAAGGTGTCGTCATCACCAACGTCTCCCCGAACAGCCCGGCCAGCATGGCGGGACTCACCAGCGGCATGATCATCGTTCAGGCAAACCGCAAGCTGATTAAGTCGGTCGACGACTTCAAAGCCGCGATGTCGCAAAAGTCGTTGAAAGATGGCGTCTTGCTGCTAATTCGCACGGCACAGGGCACCCGGTTCCTTGTGATCCGCGCGTCGTAATAGCCGGCAGCTCACGCAAGAGAGCTATCGCCGAGACGCAAAGCGTGTCTCGGCGATTCTTTTGCGCGGGTCGATTGGCTGAACACACACAACAATCTCACCGCGGCCGTTTGCTGCACCTCTGGGCCAGCCAATCCGCCGCTTCCGCAATGCCGTCGCCGCGAACCGCCGAAACCTGAAAAACGACCGCGTTCGGATTCAGCCGTCGCAAGTCGGCTGCAATTCGCTCGACGCGGAAATTCAAATGCGGCAGCAGGTCGATCTTCGTGATGAACAGGGCGTCGGAACCCTGGAAAATCGCGGGGTATTTCACCGCCTTGTCGTCTCCTTCGCTCGTGCTCAAGACGACGATTCGCAGGTGCTCGCCGAGGTCGAATCCGGCGGTGCAAACGAGATTGCCGACGTTCTCGATGGCCAGCAGATCAACCTCGTTCAGATCGAGTTCCTGCCCGGCCGCCGCGATCATGTTGGCGTCCAAGTGACAGGCGCCGTCGGTGTTCACTTGCACCACCGGCACGCCGATTTGCTCCATGCGATCGGCGTCGATCGACCCGGCGATATCCCCTTCGATGACGGCCGGCCGCAGGCGACCCTTGAGCTTGGCAAATAGCGACTCCAGCAGGGTTGTCTTCCCTGCCCCCGGTGACCCGACGACGTTGAGTCCAAAGACGCCCGCAGCATCCAACCGTGCACGGTTCTCCGCGGCCAGTTGGTCGTTTGCCTTTAGTATCTTCTTCGCTGCGACAATTCTCATCGTATTTCTCGGTGATTGGGGCAGGTTGTTAACCCGCCAGGGAGATCAGGGATCTGCGTCAGAGCCTTTCACTCCTCAACTTCGATACTCTGCAAAATCAGGTCTCGTCCGCCCTCGATCGAGACGTCATCGCTCCCGCATTTCGGACATTCGACCACCAGCTCATCGATTTCGACCTGCGCGTGGCATGCGTGGCAGTTACACACGGCTTTTGGCTCTCGGATGACGACTTCTGCCCCCTCGACCGACGTGCCAGGAGCGAGCAGCTCGACGGCGAACCGCAGGGATTGGCTACTCACGCCCGACAGTCTTCCGATGCGCAATTCGAGGCGCAGCACCCGTCCGCGCTCGTCTGACCGATCGAGCGTCTCCTTCACCTGTTCGATCAGTGCATCGACAATGGAGAGTTCGTGCATGACTCACCACAAGTCATCGTTGCCTAAATCGCTTCGCCGCCCCTTTCGCCGGTCCTGATTCGGACGCAGTCCTCCAGCGGCAGCACGAAGATCTTCCCGTCGCCAATCTCGCCGCCCGGTCCGGTGCGTCCGCCCTTGATGATCGCTTGAATGGTCGGCTCAACGAAGGCGTCGTTGACACCGATCATCAACTGCACTTTCCGCAGCAAGTTGACGGACAGTTCATGCCCGCGGTAGACCTCGGCCTGCCCTCGCTGGCGGCCGAACCCCTGGACGTCCTGCACGGTGAGCCTGAAGACCTCGACGTCGGCCAGCGCCTGCTTAACGGCCTCCAGGCGATGCGGCTGAATGATGGCGATGATGAGTTTCATGAACAGTTCCTTTCGCAACGGAGCCCAGGATCACGATGAGGGCCGGACAACACGGATCTTGCGCTCGGTGACCACAACGAAGCAACGGCGCCACGACGCAACGTCCTCATTGCGAAAGACGTGAAGTAGTCGCGATGTTAACGCGGCGCGCCCGGGAGTTCGCATCCGAAGCGGCAGAATTCCGTGATGTGTCCCCGGGCGAAACTGCCGACTATCGGAGAAGTCCAAATCCTGCGTGCCCAAGAACCGGCCGGCGACCTGCGCAGCATGCCATACTGTGGAATCATCCCGCCCCGCGAGTTGTTCTCCAGGGACAGTATCAACATCGTGTCCCGCCGCGCCGATCAACGGCGTCAATCGTGCGGGCAGATTCTCATCGAGTTTAATTCGCATTGAGGACGGGCACGCCTGGTACTGGGAAATCTTCTTCCGTAGACGCGGCCGCAAAAGCGACAACGGCCCGAATGTCCGCGGGGCTCAGCGTTGGGAAGTCTGCCAAAATGTCGTCGGCACTTGCTCCCTCAGCAAGGCTGGCTAGTACCGTCCGTAGCGTCACGCGGGTTCCCTTGATAACCGCCTCCCCGCCGCAAATCGTCGGATCGCGAACGATATGGCTGAGATAGTCCATTATTCCGCTCCTTGGAAGCGAACTAAGGTGGCGGGGCGTGTCTGCGTCATTTGACGGGCCGCGAGCGCCTCGGCGGAAAAGCCCATCACATTGCGCCACCGCCCGCCCATAATCAAATCATCTCTTGAAATCAGATTGATGGGTGGTTCTGCGATTGATTCCAACGGATTGCAGCTCATGTCGCTCCACCGCCCGGCGTCCTCAGTTTAGCCCGAGGAATCGGCGGTGAAGCATCGCGCAACGACCCGACGACCTCACCCTCGTCCCGTACGACTCGGTCAATTTCCTCACGATGGTTGTAATAGTATGCCGTCGCCGCGTGCAGGGCGGTAAGCGACAGGTCGTAGTGGCCGGCAGTCTGTTCCCCCCTTGCCGCAACTGCAACAGAACAACATCGCGCTCGACCGCGATCTGCATAACAGCGGTCCTGTCTTCTTCCATCGGGATTATATCATCCCGCCAGTCGCACTGTAAAGCCTTGTCTCAACGCGGCTTATGCACTAGAATAGGCGGCTTTCGCGAGCGCGAATTCGTGGCTCGCAAGCCCGCGCGATGGCTACGGAAGGCGGGACCCCGACGCTCAGTTCGGAGAACCAGTCGCGCGGCGCGTGCAGACACTGCGGAGAACGACAAATGCGGCGAATTCTGGTCACCAGCGCACTCCCCTACGCCAACGGGCACATCCACATCGGACATCTCGTCGAGTACATCCAGACCGACGTCTGGGTTCGCTTCCAGAAGCTCCGCGGCCGTTGCTGCCGGTACTTCTGCGCC
>JAJFUI010000059.1 GCA_021372555.1 Planctomycetaceae bacterium
TTGCTTCTCACTCCGCGACGTGCGGCGGCAACGATTCCAGGTGTTCCGTCAGTTCGTCCAGGTCCGCCCAGCCTTGCAGATAGAGACAGACCATCTCGTAGCTGCGAAGCGTGGGACGCCCGCCGGTCCAAAGGCTGATCAACAGGCAGGCGATGATCGCACAGTACGCCTGAATCTGAATGCCCACAGGATCGGTGCTCAGCAAGTGCCGGCAGCCGACGTCGTGCAACCGCTCTAGCAGCGGCAGCAACTGGTCGAAGTACTTCAGTCCCCGAATGTCACGTTCGCGGAGCCACGGCGTCTCGTCTGCCACACCCGCTCCCTGCCATCCTGACAGTTTTCGGCAATAGCTGGGTCAGTGCGCAAATTGCGTGCCGAACACACGTGGGTCAGAACTATTTGTCACTCGCCAAGAGGCTTTCTGCGGTGCGGTTCGCAGAGCCGTCTTGCCGCTCACCGTTCCGCCTCTGTTCCCTCCGTTTTCTCCTGTTCAAACGTGCTGCCCGTGGGCCGTCGCTGCGCTCGACGCGGTGTTCCAATCGCATCCCGCGATGATCTGCGTTGCCACCCCCTGCTGCCCCTCGCATCCGACACGCCGAGTTGGCCCAAGAACTTTCGTTGCTCAGCCGCCGCCCGACGGCTACAGTGGACCCGTCTTCGTGCGCACACGGGCCTTCGGCCAGAGCCAGTCGATGACTGGCTGTGCGGCGCGCGAAAAACCCTCCCAGAGGATGCGGGCGACTGAAGCCAACTTGCGACCTGGATTGCCAACGGACCTTGCCACGGCCAGATAGGCCGGCAAACTCGGCTGAAACAGCCCGGTTTGCGGCGACACCGATCCAGTGGCAACATAGGCAGCAAAAAAGTGCCGGCCCGCGGTTGTCTGCCGGCTTGTCCGGCAGGCCGCTTCACGACGGGTGGCTGCGCCAGGTTGCGGCAGCAACCAGTTGCCGGCCCGCGGGGAGGCGACAAACCCCAAGGCCGTCTCGATTTCGCCCGGGCCGGTCCGCGAGGAAGCTCCAACCCTACCGAATTGTGCAACGGATACCACCAATGAGCCCCGCGACCAGCCGCCAAAAATCGCCGCTCCAACCACTGCCCCGCCAACCCCTTACGGTTTGTGCGCTCGCAATCTCCAAGAAACGCACCGCCCCGGGGTCGTGCGCACAATTGCAGCAACACCTCCGGCGATGACCACTTCCCGCGTCCACACGCCCGTCCTTGTTGCCGCTCATGTGAGGGGTATAATGGGCGTGATACAAGAAACGTCCGCGCTTACAGCATCGCATGATCATCACCATTGACGGACCCGCCGGCGCCGGAAAGAGCAGCGTCGCCAGAGCGTTGGCTCGGCGGCTCGGCTTTCGTTTCCTTGATACTGGCGCGATGTATCGCGCCGTCGCGCTCGCCGGGTTGCGACGCGGTCTCGACTGGGACGTGCCACAAGACTTAGCCCGGCTGGCCGAACGACTCGATCTGAAAATATCCCACGACCGGGTCGTCCTCGATGGCGAGGATGTCAGCGAGGCGGTGCGGACTTCCGCGGTGACCGCCGTCACCCGCTACGCCGCCGACAACCCCCAAGTCCGCGAGCATCTGGTGGACCTTCAGCGGAAGCTCGCCGGCGCGGACAACATTGTTACGGAGGGCCGCGACCAAGGAACGGTGGCCTTTCCCGAAGCCAAATGCAAAATATTCCTCACCGCCAGCCCGGCCGAGCGCGCCCGGCGGCGATGGCAAGACCTTCAGGCCCAAGGCGAACCGGTCACGATCGAACAGGTGCTGGCCGCCCAGGAACGCCGCGATCGTGAGGACGCCGCCCGAGCCGTCGGTCCCTTGCGACCCGCGTCCGATGCCATCGAGGTCTGCACCGACGGGCTCAGCCTTACGGAGGTCGTCGACCGACTCGAACAACTCGCGCGGGCGAAATGCCGATGATGAAAAAGCCGCCAATCATCATTCCGCCGGACTTCAGCTTTCGAGCTTCGTGCTTCCTTCGTCCCTCGTCGTTTGTGCTTCGTCTTTCTCCCTACTGATCTCAACAACTGCTCGGCCCCCATGCAACGTTCTCTCCTCAGCCGTGCTTGGTACGAGTTCCTCCGCTCGCTGGTTTTTGGCGTGGCAGTCTTCGCCTACCGGGTTCGGTTTACCGGCCGGGAGAATATCCCAAAGCGCGGCGGCGTGCTGGTCGTCTCAAATCACCAGAGCCACTTCGATCCGCCCTTGGTCGGTCTCGGCTGCCCACGACGGATGAACTATGTCGCCCGCAAAACGCTCTTCCGCTTTCCCCCGTTCCGCTGGCTCATCGCATCGTTAGACGCTATCCCGCTTGACCGCGATGGCTTTGGGCTGGCCGGCATCAAGGAGTCGCTCCGCCGGCTAAAACGCGGTGAGATGGTGCTGATCTTTCCCGAGGGCACCCGGTCCCGCAACGGCGAACTGGGCGTCCTTCGGCCCGGCTTCACCACCTTAGCCGTCCGTTCTGGGGCCGCTATTCTCCCCGTTGCCGTCGACGGTGCCTTCGCCGCGTGGCCCCGCACTCGCAAGTTTCCGCGGCTCGGCCGCATCCGCGTCCACTACGGCGCCCCGATCCAGGCCGCCGATATCGCCGGCCGCGATGAGTCTGAGCTATTGGCGGAAGTCGAACGCCGCATTCGCGAATGCCAGGCCATATTGCGTCAGCGGGAGCGTACGTGACGCCGTCTCGATCGAGAGCGCCCAGCCGGCAGCAGCTATTCCTTCGGCTCGCCGATTTGGCGTAGATAGCCGGCCAGTAGGTCCTGCAAATCAACTAGGTTCTGCCACTGCCGCTGTTCAAGCGTGACGCGGTCACTCTGGGGCTTCGATTTTACCGACTGCAGCAGCCCTCGCATCCGGAGGTGGAGATACTGAAGCATTTCGGCCAGTTGCGCCGCTTGGCCCGGACTCAATGCCTGGGGCAACTCTGGCGGCATCAACGTGTGCAGCATCACCTCGGCCACCGGATCGTCGGCGAAGTTGAGCTCGAAGTCCAGGGATGCTGGGTTAGGCTCGTCTGCGAACTCGTCGACGTCGACGGTTACGCCGGTCGAGAGATCCATACCCCGGATCGATGCCAACCGCTCCGCGATTTCATCGCGCGAGCCAAAAACGAGCACCGTGTGCCCCACGGCGACGACGTCACCGGGTCGAAGGACCCAGAGCTGCACGTTTTCGCCGTTGACCTTAGTGCCATTGGTACTTTGGAGATCCGTCAGTACGATCTTGTTCTGATCCTCCTGGATCTTCAGATGGAAACGGCTTACCCGTTCATCGTTCAGTTGAATCGGGTTTCCTTCCTCACGGCCGATCGTCAGGGGGGTGGGGACCTCGGCGAAGACCCGCCCGCGGTCGGCGCCGTCGATGACGCGTAACGTAATAAGTGCCATAGCCTCACGTTCTATCGCCGAGGGAACCCTGGGTCAAGGCAACAAGCGGGCGCCGCTTGCGGGGTTTGGGCCGCAAGCAACATCGATGCCGGAAACCCGCCGGCATGGTACAATAAAGGGTGCGTGGGGGAGTCTACGGCCGCGATGCGCCTATCTCGGCCAGCCCCCGGCAAGCACCCGAAGGGATTTTTTGATGAGCGATGAGCCTCGCCAGCCGAACCGGCCGACGCCGGATCGCCC
Source organism: Planctomycetaceae bacterium (assembly GCA_021372555.1). Classification (GTDB taxonomy): domain Bacteria; phylum Planctomycetota; class Planctomycetia; order Pirellulales; family Thermoguttaceae; genus JAJFUI01. The sequence continues at coordinate 3,648 of JAJFUI010000059.1, forward strand.
CCCCTTGATGGGCGGGAATGTAGCTTGGTATCTGTTTGCGCTAGGCATTGGCGCCTTGGTCTTGATCAGCCTGTTGGACAGTAACTCCCAGGCCAAGCTTAACTACATGGACTTGGTCAAGTTGATCAAGCAGGGCGCACCGGCGCTTAATCCGAAGGCTGGGATCGAGGTCCGCTCCAATTCGGCGGGCAAGGAGCAGACTGTCCGCTACTCGAATCTCGACAATCTTGAAATCGGCACGCACGAAATTACGGGTACCGTGACTCGCGAAGTGGTCAACCCGCCGAGCGACCGCGGCAAGCCCGAGGAGGTCCATTTCCGCACCGACCGGATGGGTTTGGAAAACGACAATAACTCCCTGTTCAACCTCCTGGCGGAGAAGAAGTTCACGAACGTGTCGGGGCAGTCGCCGCCCAGCCCGTGGAAAAGCCTGATGCCGATGTTTTTCGTCATGCTGTTGATCATGGCGATTTTCTTCTTCATGATGCGGCGGCTCGGTGGGGCCGGCTCTGCAATGGCTTTCGGGCGGAGCCGCGGCAAGCTCTACGCGCAGGAGGACCTCGGAGTCACATTTGCCGACGTCGCCGGAATTGACGAAGCAGTGGATGAGCTGCGCGAGGTGGTGGATTTCCTCCGATCACCGGAGAAGTACCAAGTCCTCGGTGGCCGCATACCGAAGGGCGTGCTCCTGGTCGGCCCACCGGGCACCGGCAAGACACTGCTAGCCAAGGCGATTGCCGGCGAGGCGGGGGTTCCGTTTTTCAGTCTCTCGGGTTCGGACTTCGTCGAGATGTTTGTTGGCGTCGGGGCCGCCCGGGTGCGTGACATGTTCCAACAGGCGCAGGCCAAAGCGCCGTGCATCGTGTTCATCGACGAGTTGGACGCGTTGGGGAAGACGCGAGGTAGTAGCGTTGTTGGCGGACACGACGAGCGCGAGCAGACACTGAACGCCCTGTTGGTTGAAATGGACGGTTTCAGCAACAATAGCGGCGTGATCGTCATGGCGGCGACGAACCGACCGGAAACGCTTGACCCGGCCTTGCTGCGTCCGGGCCGCTTCGATCGGCACGTGTTGGTGGACCGGCCGGACGTGCGTGGCCGCGAGCAAATTTTGAAGGTCCACGTGGCGAGGGTAAAGCTAGACCCGTCGGTGAAGCTGCAAGACGTGGCTCGGATCACCTCGGGTTTTGTCGGCGCGGATCTGGCCAACCTGGTGAACGAGGCTGCGTTGTTGGCCGCTCGGAAAGCGAAACCGGCCGTCACCATGGATGAGTTCAACGAAGGCGTGGAGCGAGTGACCGCGGGCTTGGAGAAGAAGCAGCGGGTGATGCACGCCGAGGAGAAACAGCGGGTGGCCTACCACGAAAGTGGCCACGCTCTGGTGGCCTTCAGCCTGCCCAATACCGATCCGGTCCACAAAGTGTCGATCATTCCCCGAGGGCTGGCGGCGTTGGGCTACACGATGCAGCGTCCCGAGGGGGATCGCTACTTGATGACCCAAAGCGAGTTGGAAAGCCGGATCGAGGTGCTGTTGGCCGGCACGGTTGCGGAGGAAATGATTTTCGGCGACGTTTCCACGGGGGCTCAGAACGATTTGGAGCGGGCGACCGAGTTCGCGCGGAGCATGGTGATGGACTACGGCATGAGCCGGCTAGGGCGCATCACCTATCGCGAGAGTCGCCGGCCGGCGTTCTTGCTTGGCGGCGACGATTTTCCGCGCGAGCGCACCCACAGTGAGCAGACGAGCCGGGAGATCGACGAGGAGATCGCCCGAATCCTGAGCGAATCGCTCGAAGGCGTTCGGGGCATTCTGAAAGCCCGGCAGCCCGCGTTGGTCGCGCTGGCCGAGCGGCTGATCGAAAAGGAAGTGATTGACACGGCCGAGCTGAAGCAGATCATCGAGGCGAACTCGCCCAGTGCGATGATCGTGCCCGGCACCGCGGAAGCGGCCCGGCGACCTGCCGAGCAGCCGGCGGCCAGCGAGCCTAAAGCGGCTGGCGGCTAAGGGCGGAAGGTTAACAATGCGCTTGCGATTGGGTCGAACGCCCGTTAAAATCGCCCCTCATGTCCAACCTCATCATCGAGCGCGTCGTTAGCGGCCGGCAGAAGAAAGAGTTCCTCCAGTTTCCGTGGACGCTCTACCGAGGCGATCCGAACTGGATTCCGCCGTTGCGAGGGGATCAGAAGGAAATCCTCGGCTATAAGCCGCACCCGTTCCACGCTCGGAACACGATCCAGACGTTCGTGGCCCGGCGCGGCAATGAAGTCTGCGGTCGAATCGCGGCAATTCTGAACCAGGGACACATCGCTCAGTATAACGAGCGGCGCGGTTTCTTCGGATTCTTCGATTGCATCGACGATCAGGACGTGGCCAACGGATTGTTCGATGCCGTGCGGCAGTGGTTTGCCGACCAGGACATCCACCGGCTCCGCGGGCCGATGAATCCGTCGATGAACTACGAGTTGGGCCTGCTGATCGACGGGTTCGATTCGTCGCCGGTCTTCATGATGACCTACAACCTGCCGTACTACGAACGGCTGGTGGAGAACTATGGATTCCGGAAGAGCCAGGACCTGTACGCGTTCTGGGGCCAAGTGTCGATGCTGCCGGCGATAGCCGCGAAGCTGACGCCGATCTCCGAGCAGATCATCGAGCGGTATGACGTGAAGGTCCGTTCGCTGGACACGACGCGGTTTCGGGAGGACGTCGAGTCGTTCCTGTCCATCTACAACCGGTCGCTGGTCAACACGTGGGGCTTCGTGCCGATGTCGCAGGACGAGGTCCGCCGCATGGCAGCGGGTCTTCGCCACGTCATCGTGCCAGAAATGACCGTCGCGGTGGAGATCGACGGGCGCATGGTGGGCGCTTGCTTCGGTCTTCCCGACTACAATCCACGGATCCGGGAGATCGACGGCCGGCTATTCCCATTCGGATTCATCCATTTGCTCCGCAACCGCCGGGCGATCAAGCGCATTCGCGTGATCAGCACCAATGTGCTGCCGGAATTTCAACGGATGGGTCTGGGGCTGGTGCTGCTGTCGGGCCTGGTGCCCAAGGCGTTGGAATGGGGGCTGGAAGAGGCGGAGTTCTCTTGGGTGCTGGAGTCGAATCGGCTCTCTTACGGCGCGCTGAAAAAGGGCGGCGCTAAGATTACCAAGACCTACCGCGTCTATGATTTGGACGAGGAACAGGGGAGCGGGGAAGAGGGGCAGAGCAGCAGTAGGAATTCGTCGCACGCGCTGGTCGCCACGCCGCTTGCTCCGCTGGCAATTCGCGAAGTCAAAACGCGGCAAGACCTGGACCGTTTCGTCCGAGTGCCGTGGCGCATCTATGCGGACGATCCGCACTGGGTTCCACCACTATTGCGAGAGGTGAAGGCGTTTCTCGACCGCGACAAGCATCCGTTCTATAGGCATGGCGAGGCCACGACGTTTCTTGCCCTGCGGAATGAGCAGCCCGTTGGGCGCGTTCTGGTCAGCGACGATGTGTTGTACAACAAGCAGTCGAACTTGAGTGTCGGCTGCTTCGGGATGTTCGAATGTCTCGACGACGAAGAGGCCGCGCGAGGGCTGCTCGACGCGGCGTCCGGCTGGCTCCGCGCCCGAGGCCGCAAGACCCTATTGGGCCCGATCGACTACTCGCTCAACTACCCCTGCGGGCTGCTGATCGAGGGTTTCGAGACCCCACCGCGGATCATGATGAACCACAATCGGCCGTACTACGGGCGGTTGCTGGAGTCGTACGGGCTTCGCAAGGCGAAGGATCTGGACGCCTGGTGGTTCGAAGATTCCCGCGATCTGGCGGGGCGATGGAAAGCGCGAGCTGAACGTCTGGCGCGTCGCGCCCGGATCGTCATTCGCCACTTCCGCATGAACGAATTCGCGGCCGAAGTCGGGCGCTGCCTGGAGGTTTACAACGCCACGATGGCCGATCAGTGGATGTATCCTAAACTGACCCGCGCCGAGTTTGAGACCTTCGCCAAGGAGTTGGCCCGCACGGCGGTTCCCGAGCAGATTCTGCTGGCGGAGATTGACGGCCGCGTGGTTGGATTGAG
>JAJFUI010000061.1 GCA_021372555.1 Planctomycetaceae bacterium
TTCGTGCCCGGTGTTTGCGACGTGGCTTTTGCTTTCGCTATGGAATGGCAGCCTTGTGTCGGTCGTGCAGCGGCTTCGAGGCCGGTTTGCAATGGCGGGTGCGTTCCTTTGCGTGCTGTTTGTCAACGTGCTGTTGCGCAATGGCCCCTACTCGCATCAATTTGTGGCTGGCTTCATCAACGGCGCGGCCTCGATGACGATCATGGGATACTACGCCGTGCGGCGCCCCGACCTGCTTCCGACGATGCGTTGGCTGGTGGCGGTCGTGTTTGGACTGGCGATTCTGCCATCGCTGCCGTTGATGTATGCGGATCCTTGGGCAGCGCGGTTTTTGAGTTCAAGCACGGCGTGGGATCAGGAGTTGGCTCATCCGGAGTTGATGTTGCATGGGGTGGGCACCTACAGCCAATACACGGGCCTCGCGGTGGTCATGGCGGCTTTGATCGCGGGGATGTTCGAGAACGGCCCGGCGCGGCGACTGGCGCTGCTTGGCGCGATCGCCGTGATGGCGGCGAGCGTGGTGTTGGCGATGTTCACCATGGCATCCGTGTTGTTATTGGCGGCGGTGGTGAGCAGTTCCATTGCAATGCCGTTTTTGTTCAAGCACCGTTACCGCTGGCTGGCGGTGGGGGTTGCGGCCGCGATGCTGGTGGCGCTGCCGGCGGCCATTGACCTGCTCTACGAGAACTCGGAAGCCGTGCAGTTGGTTTACGACAAGTTCTTTCGCCTCGTCGAGGGCGTTTCCGAGATGGGGTTTCAGCAAGGGGACGAGTCATCGCGGGCGGAGATGTTCCTCTGCACGTGCGAGACATTTCTCGATTACCCGCTGTTGGGCGTTGGACTCGACGCTGGCCGCGGCTCCGATCGGTTCATCGGGGGTCACAGTTCCCTAGTCGATCATTGGGCGATGTTCGGTATTCTAGGTTACGCGCCGTTCTTTCTGCTTCAAGCCAATTTCACTCGCATCGCGATCAGAAACTGGCTTGCCAGGCGGAACGATGTTGTGGCTTGGGGCAGTGCTTTTGCTTGGGGCGCCTACTGGGTGGCCAGTGTGGGCAACCCGACCGCGTTTTCGATCTTCCCGTTTCTGATGATCTTTACGGACTGCCATCGCAGCAAGCGGGCCACGGGCGCCATGGAATGCGGCCGCGCTCCGCTTGAGCACCGTCCGCATTCAGTCACTCGGTCTGCGATTCCGCAATGGGTCGGCCGATGAAGGTGCTTTGGACGTCGAACGTTTTGCTGCCGGCCATTGCCGAGGCGATCGGCCGGCCTGCAGGTCAGGGTGGCTCATGGATGGCCGCGTTGACCGGAGAGATTTCGCGGCGGCGTCCGCAGGTTCGTTTGGGAATCGTGACAATGCAGCCGGACGCAGGCCCCGTGCGCCGCGTCGTGGACAACGTGATCTATTACGTCGTGCCATGCCGGCTTCGAGATCCGTTGGGACGGCCTAGCGGGAACGTGGTCCGGGCGTTCAAGGATGTGATCACCGATTTCGGGCCCGATCTGGTTCATGTCCACGGGTCCGAGTATTCGTATGGTCGAATCGTAGCGGAGCTTGCGCCAGAAGTGCCAGCGGTGATCGAGATTCAGGGGCTCATCGCGGCCTGCGAGGAATGCCATTGGGGCGGCATGTCGCTGCGGGAGGTAATTCACTATCGCACGTTCCGCGATTGGATTCGGCTCGATGGCCTGTTGGAGCAGCGTTGGAAACTGCGGCGTCGCGCGCGGCAAGAGGCTGAAGTGATTCGTCGGGCACGTCACATTGTGGGGCGAACGGCGTGGGACCGGGCGCATATCCGGCGGCTGGCCCCGGATGCCGCGTATTACCATTGCGACGAGATGCTTCGGAGGGCGTTCTTCTCGACCGCCTGGCGAGCGGCCGGAGCGACGAAGCATACGATCTTTGTCACATCGACAGTTTGTCCGAGCAAGGGGTTTCACGTATTGTTGGCGGCGGCGCGTCTGTTGAAGAGCGATTTCCCCGACGTTCAGATTCGCGTTGCCGGCTCCACGTTCAGAGGCGCAAGAGATCGGCAATCGATCGCCGAGCGTCTTCGCAGGTCCGGCTACTCGCGGTACGTGATGGATCGCATTCGGGAGTACGGTCTGGACGAAAACGTTGTGCCGCTGGGCTGGCTCGACGCGGAGCTGGTGGCGGCGGAGCTGACGCGGGCGCACGTCTACGTGCTGCCATCGTTTGTCGAAAACAGTCCCAACTCGCTGGCCGAAGCGATGCTGGTGGGAACGCCGTCGGTTGCGGCACGGGTGGGCGGGGTCCCGTCGATGGCTCGAGATGGGACCGAGGCACTGTTGTTTCAGCAGGGCGACGCCGTCGCGCTGGCAGACCGCATTCGTTGCATTTTCGAAGACGACTCGTTGGCACAAACGCTCTCCACAAACGCGAGGCGAAGGGCCCTGGTTAGGCATGACCCCGAAACGGTTCTTCGGCAGGTGCTCGCCGTCTATGAGACGGTGACGGGCTCACGCACCGGTGTTCGCTGGCAGGGGGACGCCGCTAAGGTTGCGTAATGGTCAGCGAGATGAGTCATTTTCCGCGAGTGACTGTGGTTTCCGCGAATCCGATTTGCGGAGACCAAGCGAATGGCATGTTGATGCGGTCATTGTTCCTGGGCTGGCCGCAGGAGAAGTTGTCTCAGATCTATTTCCCGCTAGCCGTGACCCACATGCCTGACGCGGCGGTGTGTCGCGAATACCGCTTGATCCGCGTATCAGGCAACGTGCAACGCGTGAACGGAGCAGAGGCAGCGGCAGTGGCGACGACGCGGAAGCAGGGCAGTCCGCGCGGGTCGGGTCCACGATGGCGCAGGGCTGTTGCTCAAGTCACGCGGCGGTCCGAGGTGATGCGTTGGCTGCGACCGGGGTTCGAGCTGTGGTACGCCCATTCCTGGCTGGGAGCGGTTCTCGAGCGGCAACTCGGCGAATTGCGGCCGGACATTGTCTATGCTCTGCTGGGCAATTATTGCCTGACGAAGCTCACGTGTTTGGCGTGCGAGCGGCTCGGAATTCCACTGTTCGTTCACGTCACGGACGATTTCGTCACGTCGCTTTATGGTCAGATGCCGTTTGGCTCGCGGCTTCAGGCGGCGTCGGAGTCGTGGTTTCGGCGGACCGTCGGTCTTGCGGACGGAGTGGCGGCGATTAGCCCAGTGATGGCCGAGGATTATGGGCACCGGTATGGCAAACCGTGGAATTGGTTCACGACGCTGATCGACGCTGGGGCGTACGATCCATCACCGAGAGCCGCCGACGGCACGATCCGGCTGGTTTACGCGGGAAATCTTGGGCTGGGCCGCTGGCGGTCGCTCGTCGAGCTTGGCGCAGCGCTGCGCGCGCTGCGAGAGGAGGACGGAATCGACGCCCGGCTGACGATCTACTCAACCCCGGAACAAATCGAGATGCATCGGGGCGAGCTATCTTCGCCGCCGGTCGTGGAATTGGGAGGCTGGCTTGCGCCAAAGGAGTTGCCGCGGGCTTTCCACGATGCAGACGTCCTAGTGCATGCCGAGAGCTTTGATCCGGCGGTCGCAAATTATACGCGGCTTTCGTTCTCGACCAAGCTGAGTCAGTACATGATGGCGGGGCGCGGCGTCCTAATGTTTGGGCCGACGGAAATCGGCTCGGCTCGAATGATTGAG
>JAJFUI010000064.1 GCA_021372555.1 Planctomycetaceae bacterium
GCCCGATCTGCAGTTCGCCTTCCTCGACCCGGTCGATCCCGAGGCGAAAATCCTCTATTTCCTCTGCGACATTCTCGACATCGGGACCGAGGAAAACTTCAGCCAGGACTTGCGACATATCGTCTGCAAGGCCGTCACCGCGATGCGAGACGAAGGTGTCGCCGACGCGGTTCACATCGGACTGGAGCTAGAGTTCTACGTCCTCGACGAGCTATACAGCACGATGACCACCCGCGAAACGTCGTACCGTGTCGAAACCGGCGAAATGGCCAGCCCGCCTGGCGGTGCGGAGCTGTACCGCATTTACAGCAATCGCGGCTACTTCCGTTCGCAACCGAACGACCACCACTTTGCCCTGCGCAACGAAATCTGCCAGGCGTTCAAGCGGATCGGACTGGAGGTGAAGTACCATCACCACGAGGTCGGCAGCTCACAGTTCGAAATCGAGTTCAAATTCCTGCCGGTCGAGTTCATGGCCGATGCCACGACGCTGGCCAAGCACATCTGCCACCGCGTCGCTCGGAAGCATGGCAAAATCATCACGTTCATTCCCAAGCTGATCCCCGGCGAAGCGGGCAGCGGGATGCACATCCATCAGTTCCTGCTGAAAGATGGCCGCAATGTCTTCCACGACGAAGCAGGACTCTACAAGTTGAGCCCCGTGGCGATGCAGTACATCGGAGGTTTGCTGTCGCACCCCGGCTCGCTCGTCGCGCTCACGAACCCGACGACGAACTCCTATCGGCGGCTGATCCCCGGCTTTGAGGCCCCGGTAAAAGCCGTCTTTGCCGAAGGGAACCGCTCGGCCGCCATCCGCGTCCCCGGCTATGTCAAAGACCCGCAAGAGCGGCGGTTCGAGTTCCGCACCATCGACGCCACCTGCAATCCCTACCTGGCCTACGCCGCGATGATCATGGCCGGTCTCGATGGCATTCGGCGGAAGATCGACCCCGTGGCGGCCGGATTTGGCCCCTTCGAAAAGAATCTCTACGACCTGCCCCAAGAGACGCTTGACCAGATCAAGTCGTTTCCCGCGAACCTCGAAACCGCGCTCGATGCACTGCGGACTGACCGCGACTACCTGACGTACCGCGGCGTCTTCCCCGAGCATCTGCTCGACAAGTTCATCAAAACCAAGATGAAGGATATCGCCGACATGCAGCGGGTGCCGCACCCCTGGGAAATCGCCCGCTATTACGACATCTAGCGGCGATCCGGCGAGTAGCCAAGGCATTCGCACTGCGTCTACAGCACCGTCGCGATCACGTCATACGCGGCGTGCGCGCCGGCGGCAATGCCGAAGCCGCGGTAAACAAACGCGACCGAGAAAAACGCTCCCGCAACGGAGCGGAAAAGAAAGCGGTTCAGTACGAACGGCTCCCCATATCGGCCAACGTGATGCGCCGCGGCGAACAGCAGGCTGCTGGCCAGCACCGCCAGCAGCATGCTCCCCGAAGGCGTTGCTCCGGCCCGACGCAACGCCCACGCCAACAGTGACAACAGGATGAGCCGAAACAGCAGCTCTTCGTAAATGCCCGCGCCGAGCAGCGCTACCAGCGGCCCCAGGCTGCCTCGCAATGTGTCCCCAACGGAGGAGATGGCGGGCGTTATCCAGACGAGCGAGACGAACCAAAGTCCCAGCCCGAGGAAAATCGATTCCGCGGCCATGCCAGAAATGACGCCACCCGACACCCGCCACGGCTGTCGGGCCAAGTGGTGCCAGGCCAACAGCGTACAGACGGTCAGCACCGGCAACAGGAAGTGTTGGCTGAACCCCAGCAAACGGAGCAGCGACTGCATGAACACCGCCGCCCCATTCTGTGCGCCGAACCAAAGCACACCGGCCTCGTAAATGACGAGCATTGGTGCGATGAACACTAGGCTCTCCAGCGGCCGCCGCGATTCTTGCCAGTACTGTTCGGCAGTGCGTTGCGGCAACGTGTTGGGAGAGTCAGCCGTCATCTTCTCATTTTCGACGTGTTGGGCCCGGCTCCTTGAGCCGGACCGTCGGGGACGATACCATGAATCCGTGATTCTGACCGAAGTCTACCGCCGACTCTTCGATGCCTTCGGGCCGCAGCACTGGTGGCCGGGCGAAACCGCCTTCGAGATGATCGTCGGCGCCATGTTGACGCAGAACACCAGTTGGCAGAATGTCGAACGGGCGCTGGCGAACCTCCGCGACGCCGACCTGCTGGAGCCGCATGCGCTCTACGCGGTGCCAGTCGAGGAACTGGAAGAATTGCTCCGCCCGGCCGGCTATTTCCGCGTCAAAGCTCGGCGGCTGCGGAGTCTGCTTCAATTCCTCGTCGACCGATACGACGGCTCGCTGGAAGCGATGTTCGCCATTGGACTGCCCGACCTGCGGCAGCAGTTGCTCGACGTGCATGGCGTCGGTCCGGAAACCGCCGATTCGATCCTTCTCTACGCAGGCCGCTTGCCGAGCTTCGTGGTCGACGCCTACACACATCGCGTCTTTTCCCGGCATGGCTGGATCGATTTCGACGCCGACTACCATCAGATTCAAGATTACGTCCAGAGCGAGTTGCCGGCCGACGTTCCAACGTATAACGAGTTCCACGCCCTCCTGGTTCGGCTTGGCAAGGACTGCTGCCGAAAGCGCAACCCGAAGTGCGCCGAGTGTCCGCTTCGCGGTATGCTGCCCAAGAGCGGGCCGCTGAAGCGGGAGTAGTCTGTTGTACTGGTGGACGTTAAGCTAACCCGGCCGTCGGATGGTATCTCGGTTAGCGAGCGGCTTTCCCGCGTGCGCCGTGATGAGCGACCACGTCCATTTCCTCGTATGGCGGTCAAAGTATACGATTGACTATCCGGTCAACCAGTTCAAGACCCGCCGGACGACTAGGCCGCCGCACCGCCGGCCGCTACACTAAACGGGGCTGCTATGCTGGCAGCCGCTAAAATGAGCAGAACCGCCGTGCCGACGGCGCTAAACGGTATGTCACTCTTTGACGCCAGCGAGGAAGCGAACCGCCGCGGCGCCCAGCCGCTGGCCGCCCGGATGCGCCCGCGGACGCTCGAAGAGTTCGTCGGGCAACAGCATTTTCTCGGCGAAGGCAAGCTCCTCCGGCGACTGCTGGCTGCCGATCGGCTCGGCTCGGTGATCTTCTACGGCCCGCCGGGCACGGGCAAGACGACGCTCGCTCGGCTGCTGGCCGGCGCCACGCGGAGTCACTTCTGCCAAATCAGCGCCGTGGCTAGCGGCGTCAAGGAACTGCGCGAAGTGCTTGCCGAGGCATACGACCGCCTCTCGGCCTCCGGCCAGCGAACACTGCTCTTCGTCGACGAAATCCACCGATTCAACAAAGCCCAGCAGGACGTCTTGCTGCCGAGCGTCGAAGATGGCGTCGCGATTCTCGTCGGAGCGACGACCGAGAACCCCTTTTTCACGATCAACAGCGCGCTGGTAAGCCGCAGCCGCGTGTTCCAGTTTGAATCACTTTCCAACGACGAAATTAAGACGCTCATCCGCCGTGCGGCCGCGGACCGCGAACGCGGGTTGGGGCAGTACCAGATCCATTTGCATGACGACGCCCTCGACTTCCTGGCCGAAACCAGCGACGGCGACGCTCGCCGCGCCCTCTCCGCGCTGGAAATTGGAGTGCTCTCGACCCGTGAGTCGCCAGTCGAGTTCACGCGACAGTTGGCCGCCGAGTCGGTGCAGCGAAAGGCCGTGCAATACGACCGGCAAGGGGACGCTCATTACGATTCCATTAGCGCGCTGATTAAGAGCATTCGCGGCAGCGATCCCGACGCTGCGCTCTATTGGCTCGCTCGGATGCTCGAAGGGGGCGAAGATGTGCGTTTTCTCGCCCGGCGTCTCGTCATTCTCGCCAGCGAGGACGTCGGCAATGCCGATCCGGCTGCACTGCCCCTGGCCGTTGCGGCCGCTCATGCCTGCGAGTTGGTCGGACTGCCGGAGTGCCAGTTGACGCTCGCCCAGGCCGTGACCTATCTGGCCTGCTCGCCGAAATCGAATGCGGCCACCGTGGGCATCGGCGAGGCCCGATCCGACGTTCGTGAGGGCCGCCTGCTGCCCGTGCCGGTCCACCTTCGCGACAGTCACTACCCGGCCGCCAAGCGACTCGGCCACGGCGAGGGCTACCAGTACGCCCACAACGCTCCGGACGCCGTCGCGGCGCAGGATTACCTCGGCGTCGAACGTGAATACTACCGCCCCACCGATCGAGGCTTCGAGCAGGAACTGTCCAAGCGGCTAGCCGCGATTCGGGCGAGACTGCGGGGGAGGGACTAAAGCAGAGAAACAGTTTTCATCAGTGACTCGCGATGAAGTACACGATCGCCGCGGGCATTATCATTCCAGCAACCGCTCCGACCCACCAGTAATAGCGAGATAGAGCCGTCTTCGTCTTGTTTTTTGCAGACAGACAGAGTCCCAAAACAAGACCACAACTGAGGCCAATCAGACTCGCCGTGAGCATCGTGGGGCCGTATCCCGTTGGTCCGACGACGGCCAGACACGTCCCGAAGGAGTCGATTATGATAAGGGTGGCTATGAATAGGACGGCACCGAGGCAACCATCGTTTCTGGGCCGATCGCTCTTGTCAGCCATCTCACGCCTGTCTTTCTCCTCCGGTGTGGAGTGCTCGGGCGGTTGCCTCAAAGCCGTGCCGTTATGATACTTCCAATCGCGGCGGGTGCCAATCCATTCCAATAGGAGTTGTCCTATGTCCGAACAACAGCTTCGCAAGCAACTGTACGACTCGTTCAAGAATCGGGCGATGATCTACTACCTGATCTTCGACGAGTTGCGGGAGGAACTGGGAGAGGACCGGGCGGAAGAAATCCTCTCGCGCGCGATCTATCGGCGGGGCGAACAGAAGGGGCGGGACAAGTATGCCCAGTTTGCCCCGCGCGACCTGCCCGGCCTAAAGGCGGCGTTTCTCGGCGGAGTCGCCGACGAAGGACGCATGTTCCGTCCCGAGGTCCTCCGCGACGACGCCCAAGGCTTGGACATCAAGTTCCATGCCTGTCCGCTTCGCGAGGCTTGGGAAGAGTCCGGCTTGCCGGAGGAGGACATCGCCACGCTTTGCCGCATCGCCTCGCAGATTGATGAAGGAACATTCGCCGCGGCCGGCTTCAACTTCTCCGCGGATACTTGGCAGCCCGGCGGCGAGGGCTGCTGCCATCTGCACATTCGGCCTGGAAACTGACCCGCTCGCCTCGCATTAGCTCGGCGTATCGGCGATGCCGGCGTGGCCGTTGGCGGCGCGGGCGAGAACGAATAGCAGATCGCTCAGCCGGTTGATGTAGGCGAGACATCGCGACGAAACCGCCGCCGGCTCGGTGCGGGTCAGCGTGACCAGTCGCCGCTCGGCGCGACGGCAAACGGCGCGAGCGACGTGGAGAGTGGCCGCCGCGCGGCTGCCGCCGGGAAGAATGAACTCTTCAAGCGGAGCGAGATTGGCTTCGTAGCAGTCGATGGCCTGCTCGAGCGCGGCGACTTCGCTGCACTGGGCCTCGCCGGCCTCGCTCTTCGCGGAGACAAGCTCGGCACGGAGGTCGACCAGCCGGCGCTGGATTCGTTCGAGAATTGCAGCCGCGCCGTCGGGAAGCTTCTCACATCGGGCCAGCCCGAGCCACGCGTCCAGCTCATCCAGGTCGCCGCAGGCCTCTAGCCGCACGGTATCCTTCGGAACACGCGGACCATCGAGTAGGTCCGTCTCGCCACGATCGCCAGTCCGGGTGTAAATCGTCATGGAGGTGAGTATACAACTCGCAAGTCTTCTGTAAAGCCGCGGGCCATAACCACTGCCCGCTGGGACGTTCGCCACTGTTGCCGCGATCACTCTGCATCGAGCACTTCGATCTTCAACCGGCCAATGAGCGAGACGACGGGCAAGAAAGCGCTGATGGCCGAGGCGCCTTTGAGGTTGCTTTGGCCGACTTTCAGATGCGCCGCGCCGATGCCGCCAAGGGCCAAAGTGCCATCCACCGGAATCCATCGCTCATCGACATACACTTCGGTCCACATGTGATAGCCGAACGCCTGGAGTCGCTCGATGTAAACCAGACCCATCGCGACCCGGGCGGGAATCCCGCGAGCACGGGCCAATGCCGCCAAAAACACCGCATGTTCCGTGCAATCCCCCTCCCGCGCCTTGGCAACGTCGGCTGCGGAGGCGAAGCCTTGCGTGAAATCCTTGTTCACCACCTCGCGATGCACGAACTGCTCCAAAGCCACCGCTGTCGCCCAGCGACCTTTTTCGTTCCCGGCAGCCTTCTCCGCGTCGGCTCTGATCAGCGGATCGTCGCTCTGAATAAAGTTGTTCGGCTGCCGGTCATCGTTTGTGGGCGGATCGGCCGGGGCGTTCGGATTGCCGTCGGCCTTGCCCGGCCGGATCGCAATAACGGTGATTTGGGCGGTATGGGCGTCGATCGACTTAACGCTCTGCGTCGGGCCGGTCGCAAATGCCGCCGCCGGATCGCCCTCCTTCAAATGAACTCGGTAGCGAACTCGCTTCGTCTGATGCCCAGCCTGGAGCGGGCGATCGAGCTTCAGCAGCGTCGAGCCAAGCAGGTCCACGCTCGCCGCCTCCGATTTTTCCAACGCCTCCTCCTTCGTTGCTCGGTACGTCTCGGCTGGGCCGACGACCGTCTTCTGTATCTCCCCGGTGCGGTCGCACCACAGCGTGCTCTCGATCTTCTGACCACCCGGCATCGGCGAGACGGTGTCGATGCGAAGCAAGTCGTGCGTCCCCGTCCGCAGCGAGGTCGCCTCGAACTGCTCGGCGGCTTTCAACTCGACGTCGGCCACGATCACGCTATCGAGAACGGGCGTCAACACCTTGAGTGACCGACGCTCGCCAGGCTGCATCGGTCGGCGCACCAAGCTTTGCTCAACGGCCGATGGCCCGCGGCAATCGGTCGACCAGGTGAGAGAACTCTGTTTCGGTGCGGAGCCTCCTGGACCATGAGTCTGCAAATCGAGCTTCACGCCGTGCACCTCGCCAGTCACCTGGATCGGCGTCGGCCCGACGCGCATCTCCATCTCGAAACGCAGCAATTGTCCCTCCGGCGTTTCGTCGCTTTTCCAAAGCGTGTCCATGGTCGCTTCCTGCCCGCCGCGATTGAACGACAGCCGGCTGAAGTATTCCGTGCGAAGAATCTCGCGGCCTGAGTTCTTTTCGTGGCGGACGATCGTGCGATCGTAGCCCGCGCGCTGTCCCTGCAACAAACAGACGTTCCAGGTTTCGTGCGCCACCCCCGCATGCGTGCCCTTTTCCACCGCCTGTCCCGCGCAACGATCAGCGATGCAGCAAACCGACACCGTCAGTGCCAAAGCAACGGGCCGAAGCATCGCGAGGAAGGTGTGGCTCATAGTGTTCTTTGCGAAGGGGTATTCTGCGGGAGAGAGATGGAATGCTCCGCGTTTGCCGAGGTCGCGCGAACGCGATGTTCGTGCGGCGGTTAGCGTCGTCGTCGGCGCGATTCCCATTCGAGCAGTGTACCGGGAAGCCAGATCGAGGGCCACCGGGCTGGCAAACTCTTCGCCAACCGATGCGCCGAACCTTGCCCCCGGCGTTTTTCCAGTGGACGCACGCAGGATTGCCGCCGCGTCATTTTCCAATGCTAGACTAACGTAAACGGCCATGGCATCTACGGTTCGGTACTTGCGGCAAGCATCGGTTTTGCCTCGCCCGCAAACCAAGCCGTCCCTGCCGAACGGGCTAGCTTGACGCACTGGGTTTGCCTGTTGTTTCGCGATTACCGTGAGGAATGGGAGGGGTGTGTCGATTGTTGCGACTTTGTCGCGGTCGCTGCCGGACTGGCAAAAACGCCACAAAAACGTGCCGCCTCGGTCGTCCAACGTAACCTACGGTTGAATAGAAAGGCCCTCGGCAACGGCTCGCCGTGCTGGGACAAGTCGGGCCAACTGCCACGAAATCGAGAGCATCGATGGGTTTTCTGCAACGATTCTTTAGCAACGTATTTCGTGAGGGTGAAATGCCTGCAGGCCCTAGCAGCTTCGAGAAACTGAGCGAAGCGGAGCTGGAGTCGCACCTCGGCGTTGCCCGCTACGGCAATTTCACTCTGACCGATGCCGTGCGTCCATCGTACGACCTCCAGGTCGTTCCTACGCAGGGCTATCGGCACGACTACTACCGCGATCAAGAGAACCGCAACAGCGTCCCCGTCTTGATGGCCTCCGTTTCACGCGAGCGTCTCTTCGAAACGTTCCTCGACTTGCTCGACCCGCTGGGGTTCACCGTCGACGTCGTGCTGGAGACGAGCCACAAGCAACGCAGCAAGGGCCACACCGATCTCTATCGCGAACACATCGACCTGCCGGTGCTGAAAAGTGTCCTCTGGGAATACGAGGACATGCTGACCAACGACGGCTGCACCGGCCTGGCCGTGCTGAACCCCGACGTGCCTCAGGAAATCCAATTCGACGAGCACAAGCTCCTGATCGTCTACGGTGAGCAGTTGGGCGAATTCGAGAGCATTCTCGCCAGTCGCGGCGTCGAGTGCGACGACAAAATCCACTTCCTCACCGAAGCGGAGCACGTCCATTCGTCCAACGACCGCTACGCCCGGGAGTTCGAGCAGCTTCGCACCCGGCTCGGCATGGACGAAGGCTACTCGCAAGGCCAAGAGA
Source organism: Planctomycetaceae bacterium (assembly GCA_021372555.1). Taxonomy (GTDB): domain Bacteria; phylum Planctomycetota; class Planctomycetia; order Pirellulales; family Thermoguttaceae; genus JAJFUI01. The sequence continues at coordinate 8,643 of JAJFUI010000064.1, forward strand.
CGGAAGACTGGGGCGTTGGGTCGCGGGATTAGCGGCGATACAATAGTCGCGGCCATCAGCCGCCGGATTGTGCGTCCACCCTTTGCTTGCCGCGCTCATGCTCCTGACCCTCATCGGCTACCGCGCCACCGGCAAGACGACGCTTGCCAAGCTCTTGGCCGAACGCCTCGGCTGGGACTGGATCGACGCCGACACCGAAATCGAGCGGCGAGCGGGCTGTTCCATCCAACAGATCTTCGCCGAGCAGGGCGAGCCGGCCTTTCGCAACGTCGAAGCGCAAGTCATCGCAGACCTTTGCCGCCGTGACCAACTCGTGCTAGCGGCCGGCGGGGGCGTGCCCCTGCGGCCCGAAAATTGCCAAGCGATTCGTTCCGCAGGCAAAATCGTATGGCTCCGGGCCACTCCCGAGACGATCTTGGCCCGGATGGCGAGCGACTCGACGACGCCGGCCCGACGGCCAAGCCTGACGGCCAAGGACCCGCTGGAAGAGATTGTCCATCTGTTGGAAGTCCGGACGCCGATCTATCGCGAGCTGGCGGACCTGGTGGTAGATACGGAAGGAAGATCGCCGGCCGAATTGGCGGCGGAGATCATTGAGTGGCTGCACGGTCACCGCACATAATTCAGAATAGTCGGGGGCCAACCACCGACTAGATGACAGCGGGGTCGCGCTCGTTTCAAGAGATGGGAGCAGCGGCCTTCCGAATGCGTCGCGAGGTAGTAGTAACCACTACACCCAGTCCAGCCCGGTCTCTCGTTTGATCCGCTCCTCGAACTCCCCCAGCAGACCGCCGATGGGGTCCCAGCGATCGGGGCGTCGGAGCTCGATATCGCCTTGGCGGTTGATACGCACGACACACTCGCTGGTCACGCCCAACCGATCGAGTTCGTGCGGATGGAGCTCATCATCGCTGACGACACGCCGCAATGCCTTGCCCGACATTTCGATGAACTGCATGGCGAGGCTCCTCATTTACTCTCATCGACTCGCAGCGCAGCAAAACGTGTCTGCGCGTCGGCCTTCGTCCAGAAACCGATCTGGCCCGCCTCCGGGAACGTGTCGTCGGTGACATCCAAAAACGCTCTGCCGGCGTAATAACATTGAATGCGATTGCCTCGGTGCGTGACGCGTAACACGTGCCAGCGGTCGGCGGCCACCTTCAGGTCTGCCGTGGCCAGTTGCCTTCGCTTTCCGTCGACGACCTTATACAGCCGAAAGTTGTTTTCCAGCGGATTGATCCGGGTGACGTAGTAATTCTTAGCATCCTTGTATCGCCAGACCAATCCGCCGCCCTGGTCGATTTTGCCGGCAACCGCCTTGAACGCGACGCTCATGTCCAGGTCGCGAAGCTTTGGCTCCTTGGCGACGCAGAGATTGTAGAAACGCTTTGGCCCATCCGCCGAAACCTGGGCCAACGCCTTGCCGCCTGGCACGGTGTCGTCGGCCACAATCCTCCAGACACTCCCCTGCCCTTCCCCGCTCTTCGCGGCAATCCAACCCGACGGCAACTCGCCAACCCGAGTGTCTTCCATCGCCAGGCGGAACGGCTTGGCGGCCTGGACAGGTACGACGACTGCCAACGCGAGGAGAAGGGCTGTTGGAAGCTGCAGCATGGGCAATTCTCATTCGGCTTTGCAGGGAATCATAGGAAGCAGCGGACGGGCCGTCAATTGTCCGCGGTCCGTACCGCTTCGCACAACCTCAGCAATGTGTCCACGTCGAGCCGCTCGGCGCGGAGCGTCGCGTCCAGGCCGAGCCGCGCTAGAAGCCCGTCGACTGCCGCCTTGTCCATCTTCTCTTTGACGGCCGTCAACAACTGCGAGCGAAGGAACTTGCGACGATGGAGAAATAGCGACCGCAGGAAGTCGTGAAAAAACTTTCGATCCGGTATCCGACTGCGGAGTGCGTCGTCGAGCGTGATCTGGATAAACGCGGAGTACACCTTGGGCCGTGGCCAAAACGCCTCGGGTGGCAGCGTGCGCAGAATTTCTACCCGACACTGCGATTGAATCCACACGCTCAGTGCCCCGTAGTCCTTGCTGCCCGGCCGCGCAGTGATCCGCTCGGCCAACTCCCGTTGGATCGTGGCGGTCATCGTCATCGGCGGATTGTCCTGGGCCAGCAGGTTGCTCATCAGCGGCGTGGCGATGTTGTAGGGCAGATTGGCCACCAGCTTAAGCCGTCGGCCTGGCGCGGCGGTCAACTGGGCGTTCACCGCCTCCAGCACCTGGGGGTTGATCCAGTTCTTGCTCTTCAGCGCGTCGGCCCGCAGCATCACGACGTTCCGAAAACGGTGCAGTTCCTCGCTGGCCAACTGGTGCATTTGCGCATCGATCTCAACCGTGACCACGGCCGCGGCCTGCTGGGCCAGCCGTGCGGTGAGCGATCCGGTGCCGGTGCCCACTTCAAGCACCACGTCATCGCTCGATACATCGGCTGCCTCGATGAGAACATCAAGCAGGTTCAAGTCGATCAGAAAGTTTTGCCCTGCCGGCGTCTTCGGCCGCACGCCAGCCTCGCGGAAGCGGCGTTGCAGAAAGGAAAGCGTTTGACGCGGAAGCGGTTCGGTGGACATGGTTTCAGAAATGGCGAATGAGGAAGCCCAAATGACGAAGAACACTCGAAGTCCGAAATCCGACGAGCAATCCGCCTGTTTCACTCTGTCGGACTTCAGATTTCGAACTCGTGCTTGCCGCCGCTACCAGGTCTTGGCCTCGACGAGCCGCTGAACGTATTTCGCGAGGATGTCGGTTTCAAGGTTCACGCGACCGCCGGGCTGCAGCGGACCGAGCGTCGTCACCGCCAAGGTGAACGGAATCAAGGCCACGCTGAACCGGTCCGGCTCGCTGGCGACGATCGTAAGGCTAACGCCATCGATGGCAATCGAGCCCTTCGAGGCCATTTGGGCCGCCAACGCTCTCGGCACGCCAAACCAGAAGGTGGACCAGTCGCCGCTGTCCTCACGCTCGATGAGTGTGCCAGTTCCGTCAATGTGCCCGCTCACGAAATGGCCACCCATCCGCTGCCCAACCGCTAACGCCCGCTCCAGATTCACCGGGCTTCCGGGCTTCAGCTCACCCAGATTGGTCCGCTGAAGCGTCTCCGGACCCGCCTGAAAACCGAACGTGTCGCCGGCAGTCTCGATCACCGTCAGACAGCAGCCGTTCACCGAGATGCTGTCCGCCACGCGGGTTTCCGCCGCAATCTTCGGCTCCCGGACGATCAGGCGGCACCCCGGCGGCTCCTGGCGGATTTCTGTGATGGTTCCAAGTGATTCGATAATTCCCGAGAACATAGACACTCCTTCCGAGACGTCAGAAGTCAGACATCAGAGGTCGGTTTCCCCTTCGATCTGCCTACTGCCTACTGCCCACTGACCACTGACCACTGACCACTGACCACTGACCACTGACCACTGACCACTGACCACTGACCACTGACCACTGACCACTGACCACTGACCACTGCTCAAAACAACGGCTCTTCACGCCGCCGACGCTGCACCCACAACTGCCACGCCAGATGGATCGGGCCGTATAGCGCGAACGCCGAAGCCGCAATCGCCATCGCGTAGCCAAAAAACACCATGATCGCCACAAGGAAAAAGACGACGGCCACGACATGTCCGAAACTTCGCTGCCCACGCAACACGCGGTTGGTCACGTGCGGATAGTGAATCCGCGAAACCATCAGCAGGGCCACCAACGCCGCGAACAGCGGCAGCACGTCCTGCAAGCATGTGTCGATGCCGCTTCGCCACGAACTGGCCAGGCCTGACTGGGTGCGCAGCGTGTAAAACATGATCGCGAACCCCGCGATGACAGACGCCGCCGCCGGACTCGGCAGTCCGCTAAAGTACAGGTGCTCGTCATCATCCGTCGTCTCGACGTTGAATCGCGCCAGCCGCAACGCCGCGCAGGCCGCAAACGCCGCTGCAATGATCCACACCGTCTGGTTGTGCCCCAGCGTGAACCAAGGGCACATCTTCACCAGCAAGAAGCCCGGCGCGACCCCAAAGCTGACAACGTCACATAGACTGTCCAACTGCGCGCCGAAATCGCTGGTCGTTCGGGCCAACCGGGCCACATAGCCGTCCAGACCGTCGAAAATCATTGCCAAGAAGATCAACGCTCCACTAAGCATCACGGCCCCGGCGTCGGCGATCATCTTCTCTTGCAGCGTCTCGGCCACCGGCTTGTCGACCCGCGCCGCCACGACGATGGCGAAGAATCCGCAAATCAGGTTCCCGAGCGTCAGCAGCGTCGGAAAGACGGAAATGGTGCGGATGGGACGCATAGGCACAGTCGAGGGTTAAGCGGTACTCAGGGGAAGCTGTGGTGTATGACGAAAGAAGCCGGAAGCCAAAAGCCCTAATCTCTCAACGGCCTCTTTCATTCCTTCATCATTCGCCATTTGCGCTTCGTCATTTCACACGTATCTTGCCATGATCGTTTTGCCGGCCGCGATCTTCCGGCCGACTTTGATTTCAATCTTCAAGTCGCTGGTGTCCGGCAGAATCAACTCCGTGCGGCTGCCAAGCTTGATCATGCCGAGCTTCTCACCCCGATCGAGCACCTGGCCAGGCCGGAGGTCGCAAACGATCCGCCGGGCAATCAGCCCCGAAATCTGACGCACGATCATCCGCCGGTGGGGAGCTTGCTCCTGCTCCAACCCGATCCACGTATTCTCGTTGCGAATCGCGCTCTCCGCCTTGGTGGCACTCAGAAACGAGCCCGGCGAATACCGCAAGGCGATGACTCGCGAGGCACACGGAGCGCGGTTTAAGTGGACATTGAAAATCGATAGGAAAATACCAATCCGAACGGCCGGCCCGCCAATGAATTCGTCATGAGCCAGCTTCGTGATCTCGACCACCTTCCCGTCGGCTGGGGCCACGAGGAGTCCGGGCCCGCCCGGAATTCGCCGCGGCGGATCCCGAAAGAAAAATACGACCAGAAACAGCAGTGCAGCCGGCAGCGGAGTGCTGTACGGGAGGAAGCGAGCGGCAAGGATCGTTAGCGCCAGAAGCGGCCCGCCCATCAGCAACAGCTCGGCCAATCCCCAACGGGCAAATCCGAGTCGGCCACGCCACCGGAAAGGGTCGTCGGCCGCCGCCCAATCGCACTGGCACCGGTTCCGGCAGAACTTCAGATCCCGCGGGTCGAGTATTTCATGTGGCGCCCCGGCCGTGTCGCCCCGCCGACGTGCGGCCATCCTCCGGACGTAGCCGGGTCGGAATCGCTTCAGCCACCACCGCCGCCAGCAGCCCCATGCCAGTTCAATCCGATAGCATTTCCCACCCCCCGGCTGCACAGAGACGAAGTTCTCCGGCAGCGGCTGCGGCGTGGCTCTCTCGTGTACTGTCTCGATCGTTGGCATGTTCAAGTTCTGGGCGTACTGTCGACCTTTGCGTGGCCGCTGAACCAAGGCCGACCAACGGAAGGCCGAAAAATAGACCAAGCAGGTTGACTCACCGGCTCAACATCCAGGCAAACATCAATAAAGCCCCGCAGCAGCGCATGCGAGGACCTGTCGGCGGCCAGCCATCTGAGCGGTCCGTCGACAATTCAACTTCCCTATGCTACCGCCTTTCCCGCCGCCTGGAAAGGCAAGGAGAACTCAACCGAGGATCAGCGGCGACCCAACGGACTCCAGTTGAAGCCCGGCTGAATCCCAGCGGGGCCACCTCGCTTCCAAGGCGTCTCCCCCCACCCAAAGCTAACGCAGGCATGGTTGGCCCCCCGCTAGCCAACGAGCCCGCAATCAGCCAAAATGACTCGTTTCTGGCTCGCAAAGCGGTTGACGCCGCTCATACTACACATCTTAACCAGAGGATAAACGCATGAGTTCCACGATTATCGACATCCGCGCCCGACAAATCCTTGACAGCCGCGGCAATCCCACCGTCGAGGTCGACGTCGATCTGGCCGACGGCTCGTTCGGCCGCGCAGCCGTGCCGAGCGGCGCTAGCACCGGCATCCACGAAGCCCTCGAACTTCGCGATGGCGACAAGACGAAGTTCCTCGGTCGCGGCGTCCTGAAAGCGGTCGAGAACGTGAACACCAAGTTGGCCGACGAGCTTTGCGGCATGGACGCCCTTGATCAAGTGGCCCTCGATCACCGCATGCTCGAACTGGATGGTACGGAGAACAAGAAGAACCTTGGCGCCAACGCCATTCTCGGTGTCTCGCTGGCCACCGCTCGGGCGGCGGCCGATTTCTGCGGCCTGCCGGTCTTCCGCTATCTCGGCGGCGTCGGCGCCCGCGTGCTGCCGGCCCCGATGATGAACATCATCAACGGCGGCTCCCATGCCGACAACGCCGTCGACGTGCAAGAGTTCATGGTTATGCCGCTGGGCTTCGATTGCTTTAGCGACGCGATCCGTTGCGGCTGCGAGGTGTTCCATAACCTGAAGAGCGTGCTGAAATCGAAGAAGCTTTCGACGAACGTCGGCGACGAAGGCGGTTTCGCCCCGGACCTCCCGAGAAACGCCGCCGCCCTGGATGTAATCGTCGAGGCCATCGGCAAGGCCGGCTACGAGCCCGGCAAGCAAGTCTTCATCGCCCTCGACCCGGCCGCCTCCGAGTTCTACGACGCCGACAAGAAGAAGTACAACGTCGACGGCAAGGACATTGATTCGGCCGCGCTGGTCGAGATGTACGCGAAGTGGGTCGAGAAGTACCCGATCTGCTCGATCGAGGACGGTTGCGCCGAGGACGATTGGGCCGGCTGGAAGATGCTCACCGATCGGATCGGCAGCAAGATTCAGTTGGTCGGCGACGACCTGTTCGTCACCAACACCAAGCGGCTGCAACGCGGCATCGACGAGGGCGTAGCCAACAGCATTCTGATCAAGCTGAACCAGATCGGCACGCTGACCGAGACCATCGAGGCGATCGAGTTGGCCCGGCGAAACGGCTACACGGCCGTCACCAGCCACCGCAGCGGCGAGACCGAGGACTCGACGATTGCCGATCTGGCTGTCGCGCTGAGCACCGGTCAGATCAAGACCGGCTCCGCCTCGCGGACCGACCGCATGGCCAAGTACAACCAACTTCTGCGGATCGAAGAGGTCCTCGGCGGCGCGGCCATTTACGGCGGTCCGCTGTTCCGCAAGAAGCAGTAAATCGCGACAACATCCACCACGGAGACACAAAGGACGCCGACGAGGTAAATTCGTCTTGCTTCGCCGTGTTCTCGGTGTCTCCGTGGTGTTTTTCTCATCTTTAATCTTCTTTCCCAGAGTCGCGCGATGGCGATCTTCGTCGAAAGTCCCTGGCCGTGGCTGCTCCTCGGCATCGCTCTCGAAACCGCGTTGGCCATTGTGCTCCTGCAAACGAAGCGCGGCGCCGTGCTTTGGGCGATGCTCGGCACGGCCGTGCTCGTTGCCGCCGGCCTCTTCGTCGAGCGGCTCGTCATTACCGACCGGGAAGCCATCGAAAACACCTTGGACGCTGCCGTGGCTGCGGTCGAGCACAACGACATCAATCGCCTCCTGGCATGCATCTCGCCGTCGGCTCAGCAGACGCGCGGGGACGCCCGCTGGATGCTCGGTCGAGTGGATGTCCGCTCGGTGTGGGTTCGCGGCTTGGAAGTCAAGGTAAATCGCCTGACGAGCCCCTGGACCGCCGACGCCCGCTTCACCGCGACCGGCAGCGGCAAGGACCGCAAGAACGAGTTCCCGTACGATAGCTACTCCCAACGAGTCCTCGTGAAGTTTCAACGTGAAGGCGATCGTTGGCTCGTGACGGGTTATTCCGTCGAGGGGCTCGAGTCCTTGCGCCGCTGATGTCTTGCGGTAGAATGGTCATGTGATCGACCGCCACGTCCAGTTGATGAAGCGACTTCGAGCTGCCGCCGTTCTGGTTGGGTTGGCCGTTTATCTGGCAGCGTTCTACGCCACGCCGCTCTCGGTTTTCGGCCGGCGCATCGATCTCTTGCGGCTCCTTGCGCTGCGACCCGACGACTGGCTGTTGCCCTCCTGGTTCGGCTCACCCCTTCAGTTCACGTTCTCCGATCGGCTGCCAATACTGCTCATCGCCGGCGTAATTCTGATCTGGGCGCTACTCCTCGGCTGGCTCCTGCTCGCAGCCATCCGCGCTTGGGAGCCGTCGCCCTCGCCAACCGGAAATGTGGGCGACGCAACACGTCTCACCCGCCTGGAAACGTTCGTCTTCAGCATGGCCGCCGGGCTCGCCACGCTGAGTACCTGGGTGCTCCTGCTGGGGCTCTTGGGACGGCTAAATCGCTCCTTGGTGTTCGCCATTCCGGCAGCGGTCACACTCGCTGCCGTCGGGTACGTGGCACGCAAGCGCCGGATGCTAACAGCTCCCGGAAGGGCTTGTGAATCAAACCCCGGCGATGAGCCGTACGGACTTTTGTCGGCGCGATGGCTCTGGCTCGCGCTGCCCTTCGTCGTCGCCATCCTTCTGGCCGCGATGCTGCCGCCCTTCGACTTTGACGTTTGCGAATATCATCTCCAGGCGCCGAAAGAGTTCTACCAGCAGGGCCGCATCAGTTTTCTGCCGCACAACGTCTACGCCAATATGCCACTGGGGACGGAAATGCTCAGTCTTCTGGCAATGGTCGTCAGCGGTGACTGGTGGTACGGCGCTCTGGCTGGCAAGATGGTTATCGCTGCGTTCACACCACTGTGCGCCTTGGGGCTTTTCTGCGCCGGCCGACGTTTCCACTCGACCAGCGCTGGCGTTGCCGCGGCGTTGCTCTATATCTCCACGCCATGGTTCGCGAGCACATCGATCATTCCCTCCGACGTCAATGTCGCCTCATCAGGCCTCGTCGAAGGCCCCCTGGCCTGCTACCTGTTCTTGGCCGCCTTTTCCGTGCTGTTGTGGAACAAGACACGAACAGGCATTGACTGCCACGTCGCCACTCGGCGCGCCACTGGCGTCTCCAGCAGTGCCTCGCCTTCCAGGGGGCTGCTGCTCTTGGCCGGCTATCTCGCCGGCGCCGCCGTGGCGGTGAAATATCCGGCCGTTCTCCTGGTGCTGCTGCCTTCCGCAATTTGGGTTTTCCTCCACAATAGCCGAGAGCTAACAGCTCCCGGAGAACAACGGAAAGGTGTCGCGGTTCGGGAACGGTTAGCTCCCCGCTGTTTCCCTCGCCATTTCCGCTTTTGGCTCCGCACGAAGCGTCTGAGCGTCTTTCTCCTCGCTGCCGCACTGGCCTGTGGTCTCTGGTTCGGCAAGAACTGGGCCCTGACCGGCAATCCCACCTATCCCCTGCTGTATGGCGCGTTCGATGGCAAGACATGGAGCGCGGAAAAGAACGCCCGCTGGAACCACGTTCACCGGCCCCACGACTTCTCGGCGGCAACGCTCAGCAAAGACCTCGGGCGCGTGACACTGACCAGCCCCTGGCTTAGCCCGCTGGTTGTCCCGTTCGCGATCCTGGCGTTTTTCGGGTGGCGCGGCCTTTCCAAACCAGCGTCAAAACTCAGATGGCAACTTCTTGCGTATGTCGCCTTCGTCATCGCCGTCTGGTGGCTATTCACGCATCGCATCGACCGCTTCTGGATCCCTGTGCTGCCGGTACTCACGCTGCTTGCGGGCTTCGGAACCTGTTGGACCGCCCAGCGCTGGTGGCGGTGGTCCTTGCGAGGACTCCTGCTCGCCGCGCTGGTGGCTAACTTCCTCGTGTCAACCGCCGGGCCGGGAAACGCGTGGTTCTTGCCGCTCGCCAAACTCCGCACCGATCCAGATTGGGTCCCCGATCCTTGGCATCGTTACTTCAATGCCCATGCCGACAAAGCCGTCCTGGCGGTTGGCGATGCGGCCGTCTTCGACCTCAAGCCGCCGGTGCTTTACAGCACCTGTTTCGACGATTGCCTTTTCGAACAGTTGGTCAAGAACCAGACGCCAGCCGAAGTGCGGGCCGCTCTGGCCGCGAGGCGCGTCGTCTTCGTCTACGTCAATTGGCGCGAAATCGCCCGCTATCGCAGTCCCGGCAACTACGGCTTCACAGACTTTGTCGAGCCAGCCGTCTTTGACCGACTTGTTGCGGATCGTGTTCTCGTTCCGCTGTCACCAATCAAGGGCGAGCACGGCCGGGCATATCGGGTCTTGGCCGAACATTAGGGCGGCCATCATTCGCGCCGCCGACTTTGCCTCTGGCAAATCCGCCACAAATCCGCTACAATACGGGACCGGATGGTTTGCGGACCCCACTGAGGCACAGACATGGCTCGTAAGATACTCAACCGTAAAGAGTTACGCCAGGCGAACGACGCGGCAGAAGCCGCTGGCGCTGAAGCCAAGCCGGCCAAGAAGGCGCCCGTCAAACGCAAGAGCCGCGCTAAGGTGGTCAAGGAAGTGCGGCTGAAGGCCTTCTGGGGCGTCTTCAATCAGTCCCTGCGGCGGATCGCCGTCTTCGAGCACAGCCAGCGAGCTGACGCCGACAAGAAGGCCGCCGAACTGACCGAATCGCAGAAAAGCCCGCACTTCGTGCAGCTCGTGAAAGAGGTTATCGAAGAGTAGTAGCGAAGACGCTGCTGGGTATCAGCTCGCACGGCACCGTCCTTCCGTTCATTGGAGGCCGAAAGATGGACGACGACAAACAACACCGCCACATACTCGTCGCGATCATGTCCTTCTGTGCGGTGGTCATCATCTACATGCTCGGAGCGCTGATCTTCCGCACCGGCCATATGGCCCATGGCTGGGACTTCGTCTGGGCAATCGTTTTGGGCTCGCTGGCCGGCGGCGGTGGCTTCGCGGTCGTGCACACCCTCGACCTCTAGGAGTGTCTCCAGGCACGGACGTCGATGTGGTTGGCTACGCTCGCTCTCCTGACGGTCTCGAATGTCTTCATGACTTTCGCCTGGTACGGCCATCTGCGCCATAAAAACACGGCGCTCTGGCTGGCCATCCTCGTCAGTTGGCTCATCGCCTTCATCGAGTATTGCTTCCAGGTCCCGGCAAACCGCCTCGGCCATAACGCCGGCATCAGCGCCGCGCAACTGAAGACCGTTCAAGAGGTAATCACGCTGACGGTGTTCAGCGTCTTTGCCGTCTACTACCTCAAAGAGCCGCTCCGCTGGAACTACATCCTCGGCTTCATCTTCATCGCCGGCGGCGCGCTGCTGGTCTTCGCCCCCTGGCGGGCACTAACGCGGTAGCACACTCCCTTCGTCGCAAGCTATTCGCCCACGCGTTCGTCCTTCGAGCTTCGTCATTCCCCGGCCACCTCGCCATCCAGCCATGTCAGATAGTCCGCCCCGCCCGCGATCACCGGCACGGCCAGAATCTCGGGCACTTCATACGGGTGCTGCTTGCGTATCGCTCGCTCGATGGCGTCGTAGCGGTCCCGGCGGCTCTTGATCCAGCATTGCCATTCCTGGGCGGTTTCGATGTTGCCTCGCCAGTGATACGTGCTCGTCACCGGCCCGACGATCTGCACGCAGGCAGCCAGCCGGGCTTCGACCAGCGCGCGGCTGATCCGTTCCGCGTCTTCGCGATGTTCAACGGTAGTGATGACTTGAATATAGTCGGCCATGGTAGTTGGTAATCCCTTTGCGTGAACGTCCCCGCGACGTCAAGACCGGCTTGCCTTCCGGGTGTACAAGCGGGTGCCATAAGATTAACATAAAGCAAGCCCCAACCGCAAAAATCCGCCGTCTGCCACTAACGAAAGACGTCGCTTTGCGCCCGTAGCTCAAGGGATAGAGCAGCGGATTTCTAATCCGCTGGTTGCAGGTTCGAATCCTGCCGGGCGTGCTTCGGACGCGATGCCGGCTCTCGGACGTTTTTCTCACCCCACACCCTCCCCCCATGCCCCCTCAGTTCGTTTTCGAGATGCGAGACGTTGGCAAGACCTTTGGCGAGAAGGTCGTGCTCCGCGACATCAACCTGTCGTTCTTCTACGGCGCCAAAATCGGGGTCATTGGCGAAAACGGAGCCGGCAAGTCGACGCTGCTGCGGATCATGGCCGGCATCGACAAGGACATCGACGGCACCGCCACCCTGGCCAAGGGGATGCGCGTTCGCTATGTGGCCCAGGAACCGGAACTCGACCTCGACAAGACGGTTCGCGAAAACCTGCTAATGGCGATGAAGCCGATTCGCGACCTGGTCGATCGCTTCAACCAGATCGCTGGCCGCATGGCCGACCCTCAGCCGGACGACGACCTCGACAAGCTCATGGAGGAGATGGGCCGGCTCCAGGAGCAGATCGACGCCTGCAATGGCTGGGAGCTGGACCGGATGATGGACATCGCCTGCGACGCCCTGGTCCTGCCTCCGGACGATGCGCCCGTGCGGCAGCTCTCTGGCGGCGAGCGGCGACGCGTCGCCCTCGGCATGGCCCTGCTCGAAAAGCCGGACCTGCTGCTGTTGGACGAGCCGACGAACCATCTCGACGCGGAGACCATCGAGTGGCTCGAAAAGACGTTGCGCGACTAT
>JAJFUI010000084.1 GCA_021372555.1 Planctomycetaceae bacterium
TCAATCTCCGCGACGCAGTCCGCCATCCCTGCCTGGCAGGGTTGGTCGCTCTTCTTTTTGGAGTGACGGCCGTCGGAGTGGTGGCAGCAGCAACAGCATCAGTCTCGCGTTGCCAGCCCTGCCACAGTGTGACGCTAATTACCAGCCCGTCCGCTCCTTTAACAACCGGTTCAGCCGCCTCCAGTCGGCAATCTGATGATGCAGATGGCGGACCCTCCGCCGGGTTTCATTTCGGTTCTCCAAGGTCGCCCGAGGCTCTGCATCGGACTGATTCGCCAGCCAGGAGCGGCGACGTTCGACATTCGCACACGAGTCTCTCTCTTGTGCTAAGGCATGGCTCGCCAAGCGGCCAATCACTCTTGCAAGTTGCTCGCTGCGGTTGCCGGCAATCCGCGCGTTCGCAACCCACGCTGGCTGTCCTGTTCTGCTCGTGGCAAACATGATTTGCCGCTCTTGGCCGCGATAACCCGGCCAACGTGCCCAGCAGAAAATTCTCGACAGCCGCATTCGTCCGACGACTCGCAAGCCGCCGGATAGCCATGCATCGTCGCGAAAGCCGCGTGCTTCCGACGTCTTGGCGACTCCCTACGACAATAGAGCCAAACGAAAAAATCGAATTTCCATGACAAGAAAGAAAGACTCCAACAACACGCCCACCTTCGCTCAAGCCCCCGTTGGACCGCAAAATAGCGATGCTCTGCCCCCAGAGGTGGCCACGCTGATAGGCAGGGTCAAGCAATTGCTCGCCGAGCAATGCCCTGACAAGGCCCTGGCCGTCATCACTCGCAGCAGGCTCTCCTCTCCCTGGATCGTCAACGCGACCGGCGTCTGCGCCCTGCGCCTCGGAAATCCCAAGCAGGCGTCTTCCGTGTTTCACAGCCTCGTCGGCCACGGCGGTTTGATGCTCAAGCCAGACGCCCCGGTGGTCTTCAAAACCAATTTTGCTGCCGCACTTCTCGCCTCAAACAATGTGGCCGGATGTCTGAGCGTCTTGCACGAAATCCACGACGAGGAAAACCCCGCCGTCAAACTGCTCCGCGGAGCCGTGCGACAATGGAAGCAAAGCCTGTCCTTCTGGCAGAAACTCAAGTGGTATGCCGGCGATTGTCCACAAAAGCCGATCCAGTTCAGTTTCCCCCTCGGCGAACTTGAATAAAATTGCATCGCCCGAGAGCGGGCGGCTTCCACGTCCCGAAATCGTTTCGCCCACATGGAAATCCCATGGCCGCCGTGTTGACCGAGCCGTATGGAACAGCAACCCTTCTGCTGGTCCTCGGTGCGCTGATCGCCTGTAGCGCGCTCCTCAGCCGTCACATCGATCGACTGGGCGTGCCGATCGTTTTGCTCTTTCTCGTCCTCGGAATGCTGGGCGGCTCCGAGGCCGCTGGCGGCATCACTTTCGCCGACTATCACGCCGCCGTTCGCGTCGGGACCATCTATCTCGTCCTGATCTTGCTCGACGGCGGTATGAACGCCCCGTGGCAGGCCGTCCGACATTTCATCGCGCCTGCCGCCGCGCTTGCAACCGCCGGCGTCGTCCTCACCGCCGGCTTCATCGCCGTCTTCAGCCGACTGCTCGGCCTTCCATGGACCGAAGCTTTGCTCCTGGGCGCCGTTGTCTCCTCCACCGATGCCGCAGCCGTGCTTGCCGTCCTGCGCGGAGGCCGCTTGCGTTTGCAGCCAAGCGTCGGCACAACCCTCGAGGTCGAATCGTGCATCAATGATCCGATGGCCGTTATTCTTACGGTCACCATGATCGACGTCGCCACCTCGACCACTGCCCTTCGCTGGTCGCTCCTGGCAACCGTTCCCCTGCAATTAGCGGTCGGCGCAACGGTTGGCGCACTGCTGGGATACGTCGGACTCCATCTGGTCCGCAAAGTGTATCTGCCGACCGTCGGCCTCTATCCCGCGCTCACCCTTGCGATAGCTTTTCTGTCCTTTGGCGCCGCAACCCTGCTCGAAGGCAGCGGATTGATGAGCGTCTATTTTACCGCGATCGTCTTGGGCAATTCCCCGCTCCCCTATCGCAGCGGCCTGATCCGCGTGCATGAATCCCTGGCATGGCTAAGCCAAATCGCGCTGTTCCTGATGTTGGGCCTGCTGGTCTTTCCCTCCAAACTGCCGGCAGTGGCGGGCACAGGACTCGCCATCGCCCTCTTCCTCGCCTTCGTCGCACGCCCGCTGGCCGTCGTCCTCTGTCTGCTCCCCTTCCGGTTCTCGCTTCGCGAAATCCTCTACATGAGTTGGATCGGACTCCGCGGCGCTGTCCCCATCATCCTCGGCGCCTTTCCCGTGATTGCGCAAGTTCCCGGAGCCGAACGGGTCTTCAACATCGTCTTCTTCATCGTCGTTGTCAGCACCCTCTTGCCCGGCGCGACCATCCGACAAGTGACTCGCTGGCTGCGGCTTGCGGTCCCCGAAAGTCCCGCCCCAAGTGCGATCCTCGAGATCAACTCGGCGCATCCCCTGAACGCCGAGATCGCGTCGTTCCTCATCGATCCCGCCGCTTCGGTGTGCGATGTCCTCCTTTCCGAAATCGGCCTGCCTCCTGACGCCTCGGTGATGCTCGTCGTACGCGGCAACGACCTGATCGCCCCCCGTGGTCGCACCCGCTTGCTGGCGGGCGACCACGCGTACGTCTTCTTCCGAGCCGCCGACCGGGTCTACGTCCAACTGCTGTTCGGCCGTCGCGAAAGCAATTGACGCCATCGCGTGGCACCGCCGCGCCCGCGCGAAGCGACACGCAAGGGCTGTCGCACTTCAGACGCTACGCCGCTTCGCCCGATTTATCCCTCGACCGTGTACGGCGTCCGCTGCTTCCGCCGGATCAGTTGGTTCGCCTCCTCGTCATCGAGGAAAGCGTACTTCTGCTGGTCCCACCGCACCTTGTGCCCCAGTAGCATCGCGATATTCATCGTGTGGCACGTGTTCATCGCCACGCAGTGCGTGTACACGTCCGATATCGGCAACGCCCGCGTCTTCACACAGTCGAAGAAGTTCGCCATGTGCCCTCGCATCGGCATCCCGCGATACAACTTCGCCACCGCTTCGTCCAGCCACTTCTTGTCCGCCGGATTTGCTTTCAATGCCTTGACGAACTTGCCGCGAATCCCTCCGCGATTGACGGCCAGCCGGCCCTTCTCGCCGGCAATCAAAATGTCTTCGTTGCCGGAACTGCTCAGAGTGAAGGCGTTCCCGTTCGGCAAGGCGATCTTGCAGTCGAAGGACCGCGCGACATTGTAGCTGTTTGGCAAATCGCCAATCGACTTCTTGCCGAGCATGTAGTCGCGAGTCAGCTCGCGCCCCAACGGGAACTCGCCCGTCCCTTCCACCTCGCTCGGCCCCGTCTTCTCGCCGCCCAAGGCCCACAGGCAAATGTCGGAATGATGCGCCCCCCAGTCCGTAATCTGTCCGCCCGA
>JAJFUI010000090.1 GCA_021372555.1 Planctomycetaceae bacterium
CACGACCATTCCCTGGGGCATTGACCTCTGCCGGCGACTCGGGCTGGCCGAGCAACTTGTGCAAACAAATCCGGCCCACCGGCACACGTTCGTCGTGCGGCGAGGGCGGCTCCGCCGGCTGCCGGACGGCTTTCTGATGATGGCCCCCACGCGGCTCTGGCCCCTGGCCGTCAGCCCGATCCTCAGTCCGTGGGGCAAGCTCCGCTCGGCGCTCGAATGGTTCATCCCGCCGCGGGAAGACGACGCCGACGAGAGCATGGCCGCCTTTGTGCGCCGCCGGTTGGGCCGCGAAACGTTCGATCGGCTCGTCGAACCGCTGGTTAGCGCGGTCTACGCCGCCGACCTCGAAAAACTGAGCGTGCTGGCAACCCTCAGCCGCTTTCGGCAGATGGAACGCGATTATGGCAGCCTTGTCCGCGCGATGCGGCATCAAATCAGAAGCCGCCCAAAAGCCACGTCCGAAAGCGGCGCTCGCTACAGCATGTTCGTCACCCTCCGCGGCGGCCTATCGAGCTTGGTCGACGCGATAGCTGCCCGGCTGCCATCAGGCTGCATTCAGCTTGGCGCTTCGGTCACGCGAATCGAGCATCAGGGCGATGTGTGGCTTGTGGAGATCGACGGGAAAGAACCGCGACTAAGCAACGCTGCTGGTGCCTCTCCCCTGCTCTTTGACTCTCTTATCCTCGCCACACCATCGCCGATTACTGCAAAGCTGTTGCGGCCAATCGACGCCGCTTTGGCCGATGATCTGGCCAGGGTCGGCCATTCCGGCACCGCGATCGTCTCGCTCGGCTACGACGTTGGCCAAATCGGTCATCCGCTGGATGGAATGGGCATGGTCGTGCCGGCGGTCGAGCGAAGCCCGATCCTCGCGTGCAGCTTTAGCAGCCGGAAGTATCCGCATCGTGCGCCGCTGGGCAAGGAGTTGTTGCGGGTGTTTGTCGGTGGCGCCCGGCGGCCCGATCTGGCCGAAATGGATGACGCCCAGCTACGGCCATTGGTGGTCGACCAACTCGCCCGATTGCTTTCGATCCATGGCGAGCCATGCTACTGTCAGATCGCCCACTGGCCCGGCACGATGCCGCAGTACCACGTCGGCCACTTAGAGTTGATCGAGAGAGTCGAGACGCGCGTTGCCGCGATTCCCAACCTCCAACTCGCTGGCAACGCCTATCATGGAGTTGGCGTCCCTGACTGCATCCATGGTGGTGAACTGGCTGCGGAACGGGCGCTGAGCATTCCCAACTCCGGCTGAAAACGACGGGCCGCTTACTGCGGTACACCGCACTGTCGCGCGGCCTCGTACGCCGCCACGGCCGCGCTGACGGCAAGGTTTAGGCTACGCGCTTCGGACCGCATTGGGATGCGCAAGCAGCGATCCGGATGCGCTTCGAGGAACGACGGCGGCAGACCTTGCGATTCGCTGCCGAACACCAGCCCGTCGCCGGGGGCAAACGCGGCCTCGGTGTACGGCCGCTCGGCACGCTTGGTAAAGAACCAAAGCCGCTCTTCCGGAAGCCGGGCTAGCAGCGCCGCCCAATCGTCGACAGCTTCCCAATCCAGATGCTGCCAGTAATCGAGCCCGGCGCGACGCAACCGCCGCTCGTCCATGCGGAAACCGAGCGGACGGACCAACCAGAGCTTGGCCCCCAGCGCCACACACGTGCGGCCAACGTTCCCGGTGTTCTCGGCAATCTCCGGCTGATGGAGAATGACGTTGAGCGGCGGTGTGCCCTGGCTCGAATTTGCCATCACTTGCGACTACCGTTTCCCGCTGGCTGCCGCGGCTGTGTTCGGGCATCGCCAGCGTCGTCCAACGTCGAGACGTTCGGCGGCATTCCCCAGCCGTTGAGCACCTCGTTCCGCACCGCATTGACGTTTCGCCAAACGACAACCAGGCCAAGTACGAGCAATACCATCAGGCCGACGAGCAGCATCGACATCGCCGTTCCCGACCCCGGACTCGGGATAGGCAGGATGACCTCCTGCCGACGCCCCGGGCTTGTCGAACGCGACGCCTCCGATGATCCGTCCGCGACGTCGACCATTGATGCGGACGCATCTGGCGGCGGCCCCACCGTGCCTGGCTCCGCAGTCGGCTCAACCCGTGGAGCGACCTTCAGCGGCTCGACCGCGCCCTGGGAAAGCTTCGCCAGCAACGCGCCATCATACGCCGCCTTTTTCGCCGGATCCAAGAGCCAAGCCTTCGCCGCCGCAATCTCGCCGAGCAGCCTTTGCCGCTCCGCTTCGTGTTCGCCGGTCGCCGAAGTGCGGACGCGGTCCATCTGCCGTTCCGCGGACTTGCTGAGAACGTCGGAGTCGTCCTCGAACAGTGTGACGCCCAACAGCCGATAGTGATTCGGCGGTCGTTCGGGCTCGCGGATGCCCAGCCAAGCGAAATACGGGTCGAACAGGTCAGACATGCGACCCATTATGCGTCGGCTATGTCGCGACGGCAAGGAGTTGCGAGCAAAGCCCCCGACCATTGGTCGCGGACGCCCGTGACCAACGGTCCCGCCTTTACTGCGAGTTCCGCGCCTGGAACTGGGCGGGACTCAGCGCCCGGGCGGTCTGAGCCGCAACCCGAAGCACCGTGTCCTCGCTCTCGGGCATGCGCCCGTCGATCGGCTTCGCAGTGGTGCGAACCTGCTGCACCGGCACGTCCGGATCCACGCCGACGTGGCTATAAGCGTGCCCGGCGGGCGAGTAGAACTTCGCGGTCGTCAGCCGCACGCCCGAGGTCGTTTCCTCCAGCGGGAAGATGCCCTGGACGGAGCCTTTGCCGAAGCTCCGGGTGCCGACGATGGTGCCGCGATGGTGGTCGCGGATCGCGCCGGCGAAAATCTCCGCCGCGCTGGCGCTGTCTTGGTCAATGATCACGACCAGCGGGATTCGCCACTTCCCTTGCTCGTGGGCCGAGTAGGTGATGTCCTCCTGGGCGCTGCGGCCGCGGGTCGAGACGATCACACCGCGATCCACGAAGCGATCGACCACCTCGACCGCCGAAACCAGCAACCCGCCGGGGTTGCCGCGGACGTCAACAACCAGACTCCGCATTCCGTCGCGGTGGAGCTTCCACAAAGCGGTGTCCAGGTCGCGGGCGGTGGTTTTCTGGAAGCAGGTCAGCCGCAGGTAGCCGACGCCCGACTGCGGGTCGATGATGCTCACCTGGTCGACGCTCGGCACCTCGACCACGCGACGACGAACGTCGAGCCGGCGCGGAGACTGGCCCGGCCCGGCAACAAGCAAGTTCACCGTGGTCCCGTCGGGGCCCTGCAGCATGTTGGCCGCCTGATCGGTCGTGAGGCGGTCGGTCGACCGATTGTCGACTTCCAGGATGCGATCGCCAGAACGCACGCCTGCCTGCTCGGCCGGGCTGCCAGAAATGACGCGCACAATGGTCAGACCGCCGTCGAGGGCCTTCAGTTCCACGCCCAGCCCCACGAAGCTCCCTTCAATTTGGGCATACACCTCGTTGAGCTGGTCCGGCGTTAGGTACGACGAATACGGGTCCAACGCATTGGTCGCGCCGCAGAGGTACTCGAGCACGACGGCCGCTGACGCAATCTCCAGGCGATCGGCAGCCAGTTGTGCGGCCGAAGCCACGGCCTTTCGGGCGTCTGTGCGGCTATTGATCGGAGCGGCCGACAGCGTGCGGCGCAACTCGGCGCGGAACGCTTCGACGGCTTCGCGATTCCGCGAGGGTACGTTCTGCTCAAGGAACATCGGCTCGCTCAGCGCGACCTCAAGGTTCCGGGTGCCGCGCTCGACGAGTGCCTGCCATCGGGGCAACTCAACATAGTGGGCCTCCATCTTGATCAACACCTTCGAGTACAGTTCCAGCGCCTGGTCCGCTGGCAGCCGAAGAACCGACTCGCGGAAGCTCCGATCGGCATATCGACGTTCGATGTCGTAATGCAGGCGAGCCGAGTCGAACCGCTGTTGCAGTTGGCCTTCCTGAGGGTGCTGGCGGACGGCATCCTCGTAGTGCCCCAGGGCCTCGCCCCATCGCCGCTGGTGCTCCAACTGCTCGCCGCGTTGCAGAATTTCCGCAACTTCCCCGCGGGGGTCGGAAACGGTGATGGTGGTCGGCAATTGCGCGGTTGCCGAAGTGGCCATGAGCAGCAGGGTGACTGCCAAGCACGCGCGAAAACCGACCGAACAGACCCGACGTCGCATATTGTCGTCCATGGTGCTTTCGTAGTTCGCCCGCGAG
>JAJFUI010000106.1 GCA_021372555.1 Planctomycetaceae bacterium
GTTGGCCGCCGTCCGGGCCGCGGGCGAGAAGGGCCTTCAAGTGACCCGGTTCAAGGGCCTCGGTGAAATGAACGCCGAGGAGTTGCGTCAAACGACGCTCGACCCGGCCAACCGCACGCTGCTGCAGGTTCGCATGGAAGACGCCGGCGCCGCCGACGATCTTTTCCGCATCCTGATGGGCGACAAAGTCGAGCCGCGCCGCGAGTTTATCGAGAAACACGCGCTGGAAGCGCGGAACTTGGACGTGTGATGTTGCTGGTCCGTCGGCAATCGCCTGGACAAACGCCGGGGCTAAGCGGCGGTGGCACGCGGCACTACTCGGCGGAATATCCGTACCGTTCGATGTACGGCTTCCAACGGCGAGCGATTTGGCGATGCAGGGTAGGGGGGAGGGTGTGGCGGTTGGGTTGGTAGTTGGCGTGCGCGCGGGCGTAAGCGGTGATGAGAGGCTCGACGGGGGCGAAATCGCCGAGGGAAAGCCGCTCGTAGATGTTACGAAGCTTTCCGAGGGGATCGCGGATGAGATCCTCGTAGCGGAGCTCGAAGAATCGGGACGGGTCAATCAATCCGCGTGTGGCTTCGAGCCGGGCGTGCATGCGATTGAACGTGTCGAAGACGTACTCGTCAAGGACCTCGCAGGTCGGCTTCTGGTAGGCTTGGGCGAGGTAAAGTGACTTCCAGAGTCGGATCGTCGAGGGGAAAACGGCATAGGGGTCGCGGACGAGATGCACGTAGACGGCGTTGGGAAAGATCTCGTTGAGTAGCGGGAGGCGGAAGGTATGTGGGGGCGACTTCAGGATTAGCCGTCCGGGCCTTTTCCAGGTGACGCGCTTCAGGAAGGCGAGGAACGCCTGCTTCCACCGATGGCGTTCGGCGTCGGTGACGTTTTCCAGTTCGTAGTAGTCGTCGAATCGCGGCGGCTCGTTGGGGAAGGCGACCCTGAGGTACGGGCTTGGGACGCCCATGTTGCACAGGGCGAACTCATCTTCTTGGGGGCGATCCCAGCCCATCTCGACGTTGTCGGCGGGGCGGTTGTGGGGAAGGAGAAAGCCGGTCCAGCATTTCAACAGCTTCTCGCTCAGTAGGAAGTTGTTCGGCACGAAGCATTCGAAGGTGGTTGGGGAGCGGTGCCGAGGGTCAAGGGCAAGCAGCTCGTGCAGCAGCGTCGTTCCCGTGCGCCAGTGGCCGATGATGAACACGGGACGATCGTCGAGGCGAACGCTGTCGACGCGAGACTGGATGGTGAGTCGCTCGATGGCCGTGGCGCCGGAGTTGACCAGGCTGCAGCCGACGTCGAACAGACAGCCTGGGACGGAACCGGGGTGGACCCGAAAGCGGTTGCGCGCCAGCAGACGCATGAGAGCGGGGAAGTTGGCGCCCATCCAAATGACGCCGGTTTTCCAGGAGAGCGGGGCGATAGTCGGGTCTGATTCGGCGGGCATGAGGTCTTCGGAGGCTGCGAAGAGCGGCCTTGTTTGCGGGGAGTTGGCCGGCGCGAGAGTTTCGGCAGTTTGGGTGCTATGACGTCTACTGCGCCAGCCGGATACGGATTATAATCCGTGTCAGTATGGCGGAAACGTCCTCCTTTTGGGGAGATGCGATCCATGGATGCGGAGTCCAAGACCCTCAACGACGACGCGAGCGAAGTGGCCGTCAGGCAGGCGCGCCGCAAGCGCCGCCGGCGCGAGCAGCAAGGGACCGACGGAGCAGTAGGCGATCTGACCGCGCGACTGGCTGAGGAGCGGACGATCCGGCTGGCGCTGATGTTCAAGGAGCGGTGCGCCGAGACGCACCTGAAGGAACTTGTCATCGAGGCTGCGGACGACGAGCGACGGGTCACGGTCGGCGGGAGGCAGTTGTACACGTTCGGCTCGGACAGTTTCCTGGGCCTCGATCGCGACCCGCGGTTGCAGCAAGCGATGGCCCGAGCCGCGCGGGCGCACGGGACGCATAACGGGGCCTCGCGGGCGTTTACGACGATTGAGCTGTGCGGTGAGGCGGAACGTCGGCTCGCGCGATGGCTGGGCGTCCAGGACACGCTGATCTTTCCGAGTGTGACGTTGGCCAATGCGGGGCTGATTCCGGCGCTGGCGGGCACCGGCGATCTGCTCGTGGTGGACCGACTTGCGCACGACAGCATCCATCAGGCCGCCAAGATCGCCGCCGGCAACGGCGCGAGGGTCGAGCAGGTCTATCCGTGCTGCGAAGAGACGCTGACGAAGCTACTCGGCCAGCAGCGGCTCGGCGGTTGCGTTGTGGCCGTCGACGGCGTCAACAGCATGTATGGGACGGTGCTGCCGCTTCGGGAAATCGACGAGGTGACGCGTCGGCACGGCGGCATCCTGTATGTGGACGACGCTCACGGTACGGGAGTTGTCGGGACGCGTGGGCGCGGGGCGGCCGCGGAGGTGCTCGGCTCGCTCGGCAACGTGTTGATGGTCGGCTCGCTATCGAAGGGCTTCTCGTGCATGGGGGCATTCGTCACATGCACGCCCGAGCTGAAGCAGATTCTCAAGATCAAGTCGAATACGTTTGTGTTTGGCGGCCCGGTGCCGCCGCCGTATCTCGCGGCGATTTGTGCGGTGTGCGACATTCTGGAATCGCCGGAACACGAGCAGATGTTGAAGCGTTTGCACATGCTGATCGAACGTCTTACGACGGGCATCAGCGACCTGGGCCTTCATCTGGTGGGCGGTGAATCGCCGATTATTTCGGTCGTGGTTGGCGACATCGAGTTGACGCTGGAGGCCGGCAAGTGGCTCTTTGACCATGGCTACTACGTGCAATCGGCGACGTTCCCCGCGGTGCCGATCAACGGCGGATTGTTGCGGATGCTGGTCAATGCGAACCATTCGGTCGAGGCGATCGATGGGCTGCTGGAGGCGTTGGGCGAAATGAAGAGGCACTTTGATTTGCCGTCACGGCCAGCGGTCAGTCGCTAGCAGTGCAGGTCGGCCGAGTACGCAGGAGAAGACGCCATGGCGTGGGTGTGGCTGACCATCGCCGGTCTGCTGGAGATTAGTTGGGCGGCAGGTTTGAAACGCTCTGATGGGCTATCGCTTGCTTACCCGGGAATAAGTGCGCTGACGGTGGTGCTCAGCATCGGGAGCTTCTTGCTGCTGGGTCAGGCGACGAAAACTCTGCCGCTGGGGACTAGCTACGCCGTGTGGACGGGGATCGGCGCGGTCGGGTCAGCGATTGTCGGGATTCTTGTGTTTGGGGAGTCGCGTGATCCGGCGAGGTTTGCATGCATTGCGATGATTGTCGCAGGCATCGCCGGGCTGCGATTGACGGCGCACTGAGCGATGCGGTCTAGCCGGCGATGGCGCAAGGGCGGATTCCGGTTGTCACCAACTCCTCGAACTGTTGCGGCTCGAGGGTCAAATCGAGCGGCGACACCTGGGCGATGCGATAGCTCGGGTCTGCTGCGTCCACCAGGATGAAGAGGTAGTTGTGGTTGCCGTCGTCGAAGAACGACCATTGCACCGGGGCGGCGTGGCCAAGATTCCTGAGCGCTTGCCGCAGCGGCTCTTCCATTGCCACGAGTTTATCGACATGCGCCGGATCGACGCCCTGTAGCTCTCGGTAGCCGATTTCAATTCGTTCCATAGCGGCTCCGCTCCTTTCTCCACCCGTCGGGAATTGTATGAAGGAGCCCGCGGTCGGGCCATCGGGATGGGCGTTGTGGCTGGCATTATTGCGGGCCCTGCGGCCATCCGCGGTGCATGACGCGAGATGAAAGGACACTGCGTCCAGGCGAACGGCCGGATTGCGTGGTACGGCGGGGCGGCAGTGCAACTGCCACCCCAACAAAAGTAGTGCGGCTGCCACTCCGACAAAAGCAGTGGCGTCTCAACGAAAGTCGCGCAGCCTCAACGAGGTGACAAAGCGGGGGCGGCAGTGCAACTGCCACCCCAACAAAAGTACAACTGCCATCCCAACAAAAGCAGTCCAGCTGCCACCCCAACGAAGGTGACTGCCAGTTCAACAATAGGCGGTTTCCGGAGCGCGGACGCTTGGGCTAAGGAGCTGGTTTCGACGCTGCCTGGGTTTTGGCGGGCCCATAGCTGTAGAACCAGTAGTAGTACGCGTTAGTGCTGTCATCGGCTTGGCCAGCGACGTGTTCGAGCCTGATGGTCAGACGCTGCTTGCCGTGGGTGTAGGCGGCTGGGATCTCGTAGTCGGTGTCGCGGAAGGCGGTTTCGGGCGTGGCTGGCAAGTCACAGACATACCAGGGGGCGTCGGGAATCAATCGCCCGTCGACGTAGACGTTGGTGCGCTGGACGTTGCTGCGGTTCCGATTTACGCGGCGGCGGATTTTGACGCCCTGATTGGCGGGGTCGATGCTGACGGTGAACTCGCTTGCGCCGGCAAAGGCCCGGCCGTCATCGGTGGTCGTCGGCTTGCGAGGCTCGTTCTCCATGCGATCGTAAGAGCTGGAGGTGACGCCGGACCATTTTTCGCCGGTCATGCGGTAGCCGTGCATTTTCTCGCTTGCGGGATTTGCGACGTCGAGTTCGTCGGTCAGCCTCAGGTTGCGGACGCCCGGGCGGTCCTGGTAGTACCAGACGGTGAAGTCGGTTTTCTGACCGCGATTGGGCGAATTGCCGCACCGGCTATGCTCATAGCAGACTCGGATGGAGGCATCGAAGATGTAGGGCTCGTTGAGATAGAGGCGGTAGCCACCTTGGAAGCCGTTGACGAGGCCGCCCCAATAGGGTTTTTGGATAGCGTAGCCGCCCCAGCCCTGGTTGTGGTCGTCCTCGGTGCCATCGCCATGGATTTGCGGGGTGCGTGAACCGTCGATGAAGGTGTACTCGTCGCCGTCCATGTTGTAGTTGCTGCTGTACATCATCAGGCCGACGACTTTGCCGCGGCCAGTGGCCTCGAAGGCCCGCGAGTAGAGCTCGCCGTCCGGCGAGATGTCCACCGTCCGCTTGACGCTAAAGTAGCCGGCCTGGCCGGCGATGTAGGGCAGGGCGGTGGGGAACGCATGCGTGGCTTCGAGGCTGAGCGTGATAGGTGCGCGGCTTTCGTTGATGAACTCAATATGGGCTCGCGACCAGTAGGGCATTGGCCAATAGGAGTAGCAGCGGCCCGTTTTGCCGTCGAAGCCGAACAGGAGCGTCTTCAGGGTCTTGTGAGAAACGTCTTCGACGCCGATTGTGTCGCCGGCAGCCCCAAAGAACGAACCGAGCGACATGTCGATGGCGGGCTGCGCCTGATTGTCCCAGGTGACGCGGATTCGCGTATGGAACAACGTGTCGGCCGACCAAGGTGCTAGGGTTAGTCGGAGCGAGGTGATTGCGCCTTGGCCCGGCAGGTCGAGAGCGGTTTTTGTCTCACCTGGAGCGAGGGAAATGGCGTTCTTATGCGTGCTGGCGTCGATGGCGGGCTTTGGGTCGTGGCCGAGGCGCTCGAATTGCCGGCGGACAGTTGGGGAATCGACTTCAAGGCCCTTCCATGTCTCGACCGGCGTGCCGACTGGATATTTCAAATAGGTATACTGGAACCACGTCGCATCAAACTGCTTCATGCCGGCCGGGTGATAGGCCGCGATCTTCAGTCGTTTTTTGAACGTGAACGGGTAGTACATGATGGCGTAGGTGCCGGGGCCTTGGTCCCATTGCAGCCCGAGGGTGTCGAAGTAGGCCAGCGGCGGCGAGAAGGGCTTCTTGTACTTTCCCCCCTTGCCGAAGAACTCGGCGAACGTCATATCGATCCGCGGTTTCGGCTCGTCGTCGAAGTAATAGCGGATGCGGACCTCGTCGGCGGGGAACTTGGTGACGCGGGAGAAGACATTCATCTGCTGGCGGCAGAGATAGCCCGGGCCGATTTCGTCGAAAAAGACATACTCGCCGTTCTGCTCGTAACGCTTGAAGAGCGCCGACTGGTTCTGGCCGGCGGGGTCGTAGGTGATGAACTGTTTGGTCTGAGTGCCGTTGGGCTGAAAGATGGGGAGCAGGTCGAGTCGCCGCATCGCTTCGAAGCCCGTGGGGCACTCGGCCGCGTCGATCCGGAGTACAGGGGCCACGGCCAATAGGGAGGCGGCGATAGCAGCGGCAAACCTCATGGTGGGATCTCCTTGGGACTGCGGGGCGGGGTGTGGCGTTGCCGGCGGGGTGCTGGCCATTATACCGTCGTCAACGTGACGCAATGCGCAAAGCATCTGCATCTGGAATCGTTGGGCATGAACGCGAGGTGCGCCCTGGGCTATCCTCGGTTCGTGCGACGCTTGCCGGATCGCGCGGTGGAGCACGACCGGGGGCTATGGTACCCCCGAGGCCGCTTCGTCTTGACATCGGGCGGTCGGACGAATAACCTCAAGGGCGTATTCGCGTCCCAATTTGTCCAATCCTCCTGCGCCGTAGGGGCAAGCCACAGGTCCGATGCCCATTGCTGAGGCGACGCCCGCAACTTAAGAATCCCCTCGGTGCCCAGAGTCCCCCAATTGGCTACGCGTGGTCGCGTTGTTCTTGGCCGCATTCGGTCTGAGAGCGGGCTGGTTGCCGGACTTCACCATGAAAGGGCAGGATGCTCGATAGCCTAGATTATCAAGCCATAGGTCTGATCTCCGGTCTGGAGGTGCATCAGCAACTTCTGACTCGGGAGAAACTGTTTTGTCGCTGCCCGGCGGGGCTTTATACGGAGAGCCACGACGGCGAAGTGCTGAGGCACATGCGGCCCACGCTTTCCGAGTTGGGCGAGTACGACGGCACCGCGCTGATGGAGTTCAAGACGAAGAAGGAGATCGTCTACCTGCTCAACCAGCAGAACGTCTGTACCTACGAGATGGACGACACGCCGCCGTTCCTGGTCAACCAGGAGGCGATCGACGTGGCCATCGAGTTGTGCCTGACGATGAACTTGGACATCATCGACGAGGTCCACATCGCGAGGAAGCAGTATCTGGACGGCTCGATTCCGACGGGCTTCCAGCGGACCGCCATCGTGGGCGTCAACGGCTGGCTTCCGTTCAAGGGGCGGCGACTGACCATCACGCATGTCAGCATCGAGGAAGACTCTTGTCGCGAGGTGAAGGACAAGGGGCATCAGATCATCTGGCGGACCGACCGGTTGGGCATGCCGCTGACGGAAACGGTCACGGGACCGGAATTGCACACGCCGGAGGAAGTTCGCGACGCGATTCTGTTGTGCGGGCTGGTGGCCCGGAGCACTGGGCGCGTTCGGACCGGCATTGGCGCGAGCCGGCAAGACGTGAACGTGAGCGTTCGCGGCGGAGACCGCTGCGAGATCAAGGGCGTGCCGCGGGCTGGGCTGGCCGTGAAGCTTGTTCACAACGAAGGCTGGCGGCAATACAACTTGCTGAAGATTCGCGACGAGTTGCATCGCCGCGGGCTCCGCACGCCGGACTCGATTCGGATGACGACCCACGACGTCAGCGACATTTTCGCCACGGCCGACCTCGGCTTTATCCAGCGGGCGCGTCAGACGGGCGGCAAAGTGTTTGCGATCAAGGTCGAGGGGGTGGCGGGCATCGCGCAGCATCCGACGCAGCCCGACACCACGTTTCTCGACGAGCTTCGCGGTCGGATCCGCGTCATTGCTTGTCTGGACGAGGCGCCCATCGCCTTGAGCAGCGGCGCGATGCCGGAGTTTCCCGATAAACACGGCATTTTGGAACGCCTCCGCAAACGAGTCCGGCCCGCCGAAAACGACGACTTCTTCATCGTCTTTGGTCCCGAAGAGGACTGCCAGACCGCCGCCAACGAAATCCGCCTGCGGTTCATCGACGCTACCCAGGGTGTGCCGAAGGAAACGCGGCAGGCGCTGGTCGGCGGCTACACGACGTTCGAGCGAATTCTGCCTGGGCCGGACCGGATGTACCCCGACACGGATTCGCCGCCGACGCGGATTACAAAGGAACGGATGGAGGCGGCGCGGACGCGACTGCATCCGCCGCCGTGGGACCGAATCGCGCGCTACAGGTCGTGGCGCGTACCGGAGGAGACGGCCTACTACCTGATTCGCCGCGGCGGGGCCGAGATCGTCGATGCGGTGGTCGAAAAAACCGGCGTCGATGGATTGCTGGCCGGCATCACGATTGGCCAGCACGCCAAAGCGATGCGTCGGCGCGGTGTTCCGGTCAGTCGATTGGGAACGCCGGAGTGGATCAAGATATTCGACCTTTACACCGATGGGCGGATTCCGCGTGAGGCGATTCCGGCCGTGGCCGCTCGGATGGCGCAGGACACGATGGACTCGGAGGCCGCGTGTGCTGCGTTGGGCATCGAGTTGCGGAAACCGGAGACGTGGTCGAAAGAGGCCGAGGGCGTGACGCTGGACGGCTATCGGCGGACGAAGGGCGACTCAGCGGACCGGCGAACGCGGTTCCTTGTGGGGCAGGCTGTCCACATGCTCAAGGGCAAGGCCCCGGCCGCCGAAGTGGCGGCGTTTGTGAAAGCGAAGTTAGGGAGTGAAGGATGATCGGGTGTCACTGCTGGGGTGTCCAGCAGCGCCAGTCACGGTGGCTATCCGAGAAGACATCTGATCATCCGGTAGTGTTCGGCACGGATCGAAGTATTTCCGTTCGGTGGAGAACGAGCACTGCTTACCTAAGCCCCAAGCCCTAAGACCCAAGACCGAATAGACGATGACCACTACTGCCACTATCCCGTTCAATGAGCGTGCGGACCGATTTCAAGGCTATCGCGGCCCGGTCAAGGCAATTCTCGAAAAGAACCAGCTCGGCGTTTGGAGCGAGGTCGAAGTCACCAACGACCGCGGCTCGACCTTCGTCGGCGTGATCCTGCCGCGTAGCGAGACGTTCGACGACCTGCATCTGGTGGTGAAGCTTTTCAACGGCTACAACGTCGGCATCGCCGCCGACCGCATCGCGTCGATCAAGGAAGTCGGCTACAAGAAGGCCGTCTACAAGATTCCTGAGAAGGAGTTCCCGTTCGACCCGAAGAAGAAGGCGGTGACGCTCTTGGGCACGGGCGGCACGATTGCCTCGCGGTTGGACTAT
>JAJFUI010000108.1 GCA_021372555.1 Planctomycetaceae bacterium
GGCCAGCTCGATGAGCGGTTGCCTGATGGCCCGGAACCGCACGGAACAGGTGGCCGGGTTCAACGTCGGCAGCCGGCTGGTGATGCTGCTCTTGGTGGTGCTGCCGGTCCTGATCTGGCCGACGCCAACCGCGGCCATTGGAGGAACCGTTCTCGGCGCAGCGATCACTTCGATCATAGCGATTCTGCTGATGTTCCGTGCCTGCCCGACCGGCTCGTGGCGGCCGACGCGGTCGGGCATCAAGGCGCAGCTTTGGTTCGCCGTTCCGTTTTTTCCCTCCTACTAGATCTCTAACCAAAATCGGCTCAAACGGTGGTGCGATTGAGATGAACGAGAAAACTGTCGCCGTGATCCCCGCGCGTGGTGGCTCCAAAGGGATTCCGCACAAGAACATTGTACCGGTCGCAGGGAAGCCGCTGATTGCCTGGTCGATCGAGGCGGCCGAGCGCGCGGCGACTCTGCACGAAGTCTACGTGTCGACGGACAGTCCGGAAATCGCCGACGTCGCGCGGCAGTACGGAGCCTCGGTCATCAGTCGTCCAACGGAATTGAGCGGCGACGCGGCTTCCTCCGAGTCGGCTCTTCTGCATGCGCTAGACACGCTGGCCGCAAATGGAAAGAGCGCGGCGGATGTGCTTGTGTTCCTGCAATGCACCTCACCACTGACCCTGCCCGAGGACATCGACGGCACCGTGGCCTTGTTGCGCAACGGACACGCCGACTCGGCCATGACTGTGACGCCGTTCCATTATTTCGTCTGGCAATTGGACGAGACCGGAAATGCCGTGGGGATTAACCACGACAAACGGGTTCGGCCCCGACGTCAGGATCGAAAGCCGGCGTACCGGGAAACGGGCGCGGTTTACGCGATGCGCGTCCCCGGATTCCGACAGTTCGGCCACCGCTTCTTCGGGAAGACGGCGATGCACATCGTACCCGAAGAGCGCGCGTTCGAGGTCGACGAACCGGCCGACCTCCAAGTTGTCGAATGGTTTCTGCGTCACCGCTCGCAACTCGACACAATGCGAAATCTGCCGCGAAAGGTGTCCGTTTTGGTCCTCGACTTCGACGGCGTGTTCACGGATAACCGGGTGTTGGTGTCAGAGGATGGCAAGGAAGCGGTTCTTTGCGACCGCGCGGATGGGTTGGGAATCGATCAACTGCGTAGGATCGGGCTACCCGTGCTCGTACTCTCTACGGAGCGGAATCCGGTCGTCGCGGCGCGATGTCGCAAACTGGGACTCGAGTGCATTCACGCCGTGACCGACAAGCGTGAAGTCCTGAACACTTGGCTTGCCGCCAACGGGATTGCCTGGTCCGAGGTTGTCTACGTTGGGAACGACGACAACGATCTCACCTGTCTCCATGCATCAGGATGCCCCGTCGCGGTGCGCGACGCTTCCTCGGAGGTCCTCTCGGCGGCCAGATTCGTTTTGAACGCTGCTGGCGGGCACGGTGCTATTCGTGAAATTGGCGACTTAATCCGAAGACATCTAGAAAGGAGCATACTATGAGCGAATTTGTTGACATCGGCGGCCATCGGGTCGGAAGCGGCTATCACACGTTCATCATCGGCGAGATCGGCATCAATCACAACGGCGACGTGGCCATTGCAAAGAAGCTGATCGACGCCGCCGCCTTGGCGGGCTGCGACGCGGTAAAGTTTCAGAAGCGAACGCCGGAACTGTGCGTGCCCATTGAGCAACGCAACCTGATGCGCGAGACGCCGTGGGGCACGATGTCCTACCTGGACTATCGCCGTCGGGTCGAACTGGACCTAGACGCATACACGGAAATCGATCGCTACTGCCGGTCGAAGAACATCCTGTGGTTCGCTTCGTGCTGGGATGTTCCGTCAGTTGATTTTATCGAAGCTTTCTCGCCCGTGTGCTACAAGATTGCGTCAGCATCGATCACTGATCACGAGTTGTTGCGACACATCAACAGGCTCGCACGTCCGATCATCGTGTCGACCGGCATGTCGACAATGGCGGAAATTCGTCGTGCGGTTTCACTTTTTGACAGGGAGCGTCTTGTAATCACGCACACAACGAGCACCTACCCGTGTAAGCCGGAGGAACTCAACCTGCGTATGATTCCCGCGCTTCACAACGAGTTCACTTGTCCCGTCGGGTATTCCGGGCACGAAGTGGGCCTTCAAACCACGTGCGCGGCAGTCGCAATAGGGGCGTCCCTGGTGGAGCGTCATATTACGCTGGACCGCGCAATGTGGGGCAGTGATCAGGCTGCTTCAGTCGAGCCACAGGGGCTGATGCGCTTGGTGCGCGATATCCGGGTCATCGAGCAGGCGATCGGCGACGGTGTCAAGAGAGTATATGCAAGCGAGGAGCCCATCCGGGCACGGCTGCGAAAAGTGCAATAGTGCCAGCATTGGAACTCGTACGAGAAAGAGATCGGAGGCTAAGTGAGTCCAGGGCAGCAACGAGACTCGATGGCGGCAAACGAGAAACACGCGATTCGGCGGGCCATCTGGGCCGGCATCGCCGAGCACCTTAAGCGTCACAAGACACTCGCCTACTTTGGCACCGCTTCTACGCTTTGCAGCGTCGTGGTGATGCTCAGCGGCATCGTCGTCCTATGGTGGGTGAACCCGGAGGAAATGGGTGTTTGGCAATCGCTGCTCCTCATTCAAGCGTACACGTCCTGGCTCCAATTTGGTACCCTGAATGGCTTGAACCGCGAGTTGCCCTACACGATGGGCCGCGGAGATTGCGCCAGCCTGCAAGAACTGGCCGGCACGGCCCAGACCGTCACGCTCGCAGGCTGTGCGATCTTGGTGGTGGCCGCCGGCGTAAGCGTCGTGATCCTTAAAACGCCGATGTTGCGGTTCGGCGCTGCGATTGTGCTTCTCTGCAATTCGGCCGACACGTATCGAAGCTACCTTAGCGTCACCTACCGCGCGGAGAAGGGATTCCAAGCGCTGGCGCACATCAAAATCGCCGAGTCCTCCATAAGCGTGGCAAGCCTTCCGTTCGTCTATTTCTTCCATTTCGGCGGGCTGGTCGCGCGCTTTGTCCTGACCACGTTTCTCGGCGTATCGCTCAACCACATATACCGGCCAATCCGTGCGCCGCTGCTGTTTTCATGGCGGAGCCTTCGGCTACTGGTGACAGTGGGGATCCCCATTTTCGTGTTTGGATACGTGATCGCATTGGCCAACACGTTCCCGCGCGTGATTCTCCTGTCAACCGGCGACATGCGACGCGTTGGACTATTTGCCCCCGCATACTCGGTAACAACATTGTGCCAAGTGATCCCTCTGGCTCTCGGCCAATACATCTACCCGCAGATGTCATTCGCGTTGGGCCGCACGGGAGATCCGAAGGCCGTTTGGTCGATCGCATGGAAGACTGCGGCAGGAATCCTTCTCCTGTCGATTCCCGTCGTGGCATTTGCGGAAATCACGATTCCGTGGTTCGTAACCAGTTATCTTCCGAAGTACGCTGGGGCGACGGGCGCAATTCGTTGGGGAATCGTTGCGGGAATGTTTATGGGCATGCTGATTTCGGTGAATGCGCTGAACAGTCTGAAGGCGTGGCGGTGGATGGCTGCCTACACGGGCTTTTATGCCGTCTCCAATCTTGTCGTCCCCTATCTCCTATTCCGGACTTTGGCCGATCCAGTCGAAGGCGTGGCCGAGGGATTTGCCATCGCGCAGAGCCTAAGTTTCTTGGTGGCCATGTATTGTATCTTTCGCGCGACCCACGCCGTGCCAGTCACGGACATAGCACCGGCGGAGAGTGGCTCGCTGACGGATGATGTGGTTTCCTAGTAAGTTTTTCGCCTCAGTTCATCGGGCAATGCACCGCCTGCTCCATCGAGACGACGAGAGGTCGCTTCGGGAACGCGTTTGGCGTTTCCAACGTGGTTCGGCACAGCCGGAGGTCTGGACCCTTCAACCTGAGTCCTACCGCGCCGTCCGCGAGAGCGACGGCCACACAATCGACGTCCGGGACGAAGTGCGTGCAACGCTCCGGACCGCGTTCTCGTCCTTGCATGGAACGTGCCTCGGAAATCTACTGCTGCGAGGAACGTCGATTGTCGATACCGTCGTCACCAACCTCCTCCTTACGATAGCGATCGCAGAAATCGATCGCACGGACCGGCTTTATTTCGAGGAACGATTCCGATGCAGCAATTGGTGGTCCGGTTGCGGGTACTATGTCGACCATCTTAGGCGGAACTCGGGACGCCTTTCGGCGCGGATTCAAGTGCGCCGATCGCGTTGGCTCGCGAGGCTCACTCGCGACTGGCTCTTGGCCTTCAGGACGCTGCTGCTCTCGCTGCGAACGCTGTTCCGGCTCCGTAGCCAGGTCGGCATCTGGCAATTGCCGTTTCGCGGCTCGGCCGCTCGAACTCCTGGAAACCTTGACGCGTTCTGGATCGAGCCTGGGGCCACCTGCATGGCGTTTCTCGATGACTTCGCGAAAGTGGCCGCGGAGGCCGGCGTCGTCGACACGATCAACGTCGTATTCCCGACCTTCAACGCTGAAGAGGCTGCTCGCTACGGGTTGCGGTGGAACCCGCTTCCATTGCCATTGCGGACCGCCGGAGCCCTCTATCTGCGCGGAACCATGTCACGAAGGAGAGAAGTCGCTGAATTGCTCGCTGGCGAGAAGAGTTCGGAGATCCTTCGGCTATGCCAGACGATGCGACGATTCTGGAAAACACGAGTCGCGGGTGACGCGGAGGACATTGTCTGGGAAGGGATATTCCCTCGGATATTGTCGGAGCGTCCGACTTTAGCGTTTGTACATCATCGGATCGGGCGCATCATTGGCGGGTTTTCCCGCGCTGTCAAATCGCGTGCAAACGTTAGAACGATCTACATCCAGCACGGGGTCTCGCCCCAGGTTTGTTGCCCGATCCTTCACGACGAGTTCTGGCTCATGCTGCCCGAGGAGCGAGCCTATCTGCAAGAACTCGGCGTCGATCGGCCGATCCGAATGGTGAACCGCAACAAACAGTGGATACTGAATTGCCTCGCCAGTGGCGCATGCAAGTGTAACGAAGCAAAGAAGGTGTTGCTGCTCGCGCAACACCCTCTGGGAGGCACCCCGCTCACCGCTGAGTACGTCTACCGGAACCTGGATCGTCTGGCCGCTGTTGCAGAGCGTCTAGGCTGGGAGTGTCTCGTTCGCCCACACCCAAGAATCCCACAAATCGACGGTTTCGAACGTCTGTTGAGCCAACACCCGTGTTTGCGGCTCCTTGATTCGCGGTGTCCGCTGGGAGAGCAGCTTCGCAAGGAAAGGCCGGCAATTGCGGCCACGTTCTTCTCAACCTCGATGGTTGACGCGATCGGCGCCGGCGCGCTCCCGATCCTCTTGCAAGCGGGACTCGAATCCATCACCGAACGCACGAGTTGCGACTATGATCGGTACGGAGTGGTCTTCGCTGAGGACGAGAATATGCCCGACCGTCTCCGCGCGGTGATGATGAACGAAGAATATCGCGACGAGCAGTACATCCGGCTTCGGGACAACCTTCGCCACCTCGTCACGCAGGCCGAAAGCGTCGATGACGCCTACGCTGCCCTGCTGAAAAGCGTCTCCGCACACTGCTGCGACGACGCGGCACCATGATCGCTGAACTGGGCGAAAGGAACCAACGTTGAAGCGAGCCTGCATTACCGGGATCACGGGTCAGGACGGCTCCTACTTGGCCGAACTTCTGCTGGAGAAGGGCTACGAGGTCCACGGCCTGGTGCGCCGCACCGCGCTCGAAGACCCGTCGCATCGCCTGTCCCGAATCCGACACATCGCCGACCGCCTCCATCTCCATGCGGCCAGCCTGGAGAGCTTTCCGAGCCTCTACACGTGC
>JAJFUI010000140.1 GCA_021372555.1 Planctomycetaceae bacterium
TACGATGAACTGTTCCAGGCGGTCGCGATGGTCAACCCGCGCATCATCTACTGCACGCACGGGCCCGAGCAGTTCGTCGATCGGCTTTGCGAAGCGGGCTATGACGCCCACGTGCTTGGTCGGCCGCTTCGGCAGGCGAGATTGTTCTAGGAAATAAGATGGGGTGGCAGTTTAACTGCCACCCCAACGAAAGGCGCGCGGCACGGAATGGCACCTTGACCGCGTCGCAGTTGGCGCGGCGGTTCAACTGTTGCGGCAATACGTATTGCCCTCACCCCCTGACCCTCTTCCAAAGGGAGAGGGGAGACGCCGCAGACATCGCCCACTGCCTCACTTCTGCTTGGCCGCTTCGGCTGCATGAGCAGGCGGGGTGCGCCAGATTTTGGAGAGCGCGGTGGCGGCTGGTTTTGGCTCGCCTTCGTAGTCGATGATCGATGTGTTGGTCGGAATCGGGAAGGTGTCGTGGCCGCACCAGAGCAGGACGCCGCCGCAACGCGGGAAGCGATCCTTGCAGGTCTTCATGCCGAGGCACAGCGCATCGGTTTGCCGCTGTTGGCTCCATGCGACATACTCGGTCAGGTCCTTCGGTGCGCGGCCATGATCGGCGACGAGCATCGGCCAGTCGACCCACCAGCAGGTCGGATGGTTCCAGTACGGGTTCTCGACGGTGGCTGGCATCGGCTTGAACGCGCCGACATACTTCTCGATTTGAGCGACTGGCGCGGCGCCGGGGCAACCGAGTTCCGTGCGGAACAGTGCGTCATCAAGCTTCCAGTACTCGTCCGACTCCTTGTTGTAGGGGCCGTGGACGTCCCAGCAGACGCCTTTTCCGTGATCGTTGGGCGACCACCACGCGCGCGGCCCTGACGGCGTCGTGACGAGATAGTGTCGCTGTGGATCCAGTTCGCGGGTAATCTTGCCGAACTGGGCCAGCAACGGATGATCCAGTCCGCACGGCTTGCCGGAATCGCACTTACGGCCGTTCAGGTCGCCCTGGAGCTCGTTGCCGCCGCACCAGATGACGAGGCTGGCGTGGTGCCGCCGCCGCTGAATGTACGACTTGGCGATGACCGACAGCTCCTTGATGCTCGCCGCGTCTTCGGGCGCCCAGTTGTCGATGCCGGACGAGGAGAGCGGGAAGTCCTGCCAGACCATCAGCCCGAGTTCGTCGCACAAGTCGTAGAAGCACTCCTTTTCGAGGTAGCCGCAGCCATTGACTCGCAGGATGTTGCAGCCGAGTTGGCGATACAACTTGAGACGTTTTTCGTGATCCGCTCGGGTGACGTCGGCGAACAGCGCCCGAATCGGCGTGTAGTTCACCCCCTGCAGAAATGTCGGCCGCCCGTTGACAACGCAAATCCACGGGTCGGAATTGGCAGCGGAGTCCTTGCATTGTCGCCACTCGACGTGCTTGAAGCCGACGCGGCGTTGGGCGGAATCCAGTTCGCGCCCCTGGGCGTCCTGCAGGCGGCACGTCACGGAATAAAGCGGCTGAGGGCCTTCCAAGTTGGGCCACCAAAGTTCGATCGGCAGGTCTTTCCAGGTGATCTTGTTGGCCTTGTCGGCAGGCACGTCTTCGGTACGAATCGCCGCGCCGTCCTTTTCCAAGGCAACGCGAACGGTTCCTTGTTGCTTTCCTCCAAGTGTCACGCCGATCTGCAACATGCCCTTGCTGGATTTCACGTCGGCGTCGGTCGCGCACTGGAGGTCGGTGATATGCGAGCCGGTGGTTGCCACTAACCGGATGTCCTCCCAGATGCCGACCTGCACGATGCGGGGAATCCAGTCCCAGGTGTAGTTGTAGCGAGCCTTCCACTCGGTCATCTTCGACGTTAGACCGAACTGCCCGAGCCATCGCGGCGGCAAGTCGAAGACGATGTCGATCACGTTCCCCTTAGGCTTCAGAACCTTCGTCAGGTCGACTCCATAGGGCAGGTGGGTTCCGCGAAAACGGGCAACCTCTTGATTGTTGACGATCACCCAGCCGGCGTAATCCAGCCCGAGGCATTCCAGACGGAATTCAGCGCCAGACTTGACCCAGGCGTCCGGGATCTCGGCGTGGCAAATCCAATGGCGGTTTTCGACCCATTCTGATTGGCGCGATTGGAGCGGCAGGTTCCAATCCGGAATGACGCCGGCGGCCAACAGTGCGGCTTGCACGGAGCCCGGCACTTTCATGGGCACTGAGGGCACGTCGGCCTCGGAGAGCTTCCACTTGCCTTCAGCTCGCCAGGTGAGTTGCCAAAGGTTCGGCACGAAGCCAGCCACGGTCCATTTGAGCGATGAGAGGTCCAAGACCTTTTTGGTGGCGTGATCGCCCTGAACTGCCGGGGAGACGCCTTCGAGGACCGGAATCGCCCTGGCGTTCGGCTCCAACAACGGCGAGTGCGGCAGGTCCGCCGCGCGAGCGGTCAGCGTAAACAT
Organism: Planctomycetaceae bacterium; assembly: GCA_021372555.1. Lineage (GTDB taxonomy): Bacteria > Planctomycetota > Planctomycetia > Pirellulales > Thermoguttaceae > JAJFUI01. The sequence continues at coordinate 2,425 of JAJFUI010000140.1, forward strand.
CATCGCGGCCAAAAAGCCGGCCACAGCACACAAACGTTTCCGGTCGAGAGTCATTATCGTTCAAGGCTCCTTCGGCGTTGGTGATTGCGCGACAGCGCGCTCTGGGCGGGAAGCAACATGGAGGGATGGTTGGCCGGTTCGCGTTGGCGACTGCGGCCGACGGCGGTTCATTTTAACCTTTGCATTGGCCGGTGCCAACACGCCCGTTTTTCCCGGCAAGCGATCCCGCTATAATGGCTACATCATGCCGGAAACGCTGCAATTCATCCCCGTCGCGGAGGCTCGTGAGCCTTTTTTCGTAGGAATCGACTTGGGGGGGACGAACATCAAGTTCGGAGTGGTGGACGACCGGGGCCGCCCGATGTCATGGATGACCATTCCCACGGAGGCGGAGCGTGGGCCGGAGGACACCGCCGAGCGAATGGCCGCCGCAGTGCACCGCGTCATCGGCGAGGCGGGGCTGACGCCGCAACGCATCGCGCGGGTTGGCTTGGCCTCGGCCGGACCGATGGATATTCCCGCCGGCATGATCACGACGCCGATCAACCTGAAAGGTTGGCACAACGCGCCGATTCGCGATCTGGTCGCCACGAGCTGCGGCTTGCCGGTCACGTTTGAGAACGACGCAAATGCGGCAGCGTACGGCGAGTTTTGGGTCGGCGCCGGCCGCGACTTTCCGAGCCTAATCCTGCTGACGCTTGGCACCGGCATTGGCTGCGGCATCATCTTCGGCGATCTGGTTCTGCGAGGGGAGCACAGCCACGGCGGCGAGTCGGGGCACATCATCCTCGACTTCTCGCCCGAAGCCCGGCTGTGTGGCTGCGGTCGTCGCGGACATCTGGAAGCGTACGCGAGCGCCACTGCCGTGATCAAGCGGGCGAAGCAACTGCTTGAGAGCGGTCGTCGCAGTTCGCTCTCGGATCGGATCGCCGGCGGCAAGGGTTTGACGCCGAAGCTCATTGCCGCGGAAGCGGAGGCGGGCGACGAGCTTTCGTTGGAGATTGTTTTGGAGACGGCTCACTACATCGGGCTCGGCGCTGTGAGCTTGATGCACATGCTGCAGCCGGCCGGTGTGTTTCTCGGCGGCGCCATGACGTTCGGCGGTCACGAGACCGCGTTGGGCCGCCGTTTCCTCGAGCACGTCCGTGAGGAGGTGCAGCGTCTGGCGTTGCCGCAGGTCGCGCGGGCAACGTCGATCGACTTTGCCACCCTTGGCGGCGACGCCGGTTTCATCGGCGCCGCGGGCGTCGCACGGTTGGAATGGCTACAAAAGCAGACGGGCCATTATTGATGTTTACTTGGATATTGAGCCCGTGAGTCAACCTGCTTGGTCTATTTTTCGGCCTTCCGTTGGTCGGCCTTGGTTCATTGGCCACGCAAAGGTCAATGGTCTTTCGCTTCGCTCCAACGTTGCGAAGTCTTCGAGTTTGGTTGCCGGGCAAGTCCCGATGACGTCGTCGCTACTTCAATAGCCTGCGCAAGCGGGCTTCCGACTCGCTGAACACGGGGTCATTCAGGGTGGCCGCCGGTTTAACGCGCCGGACGAACCGCAGCAGCCACACGGCAAGCCAGTACAGCCCGGAGCCGACGGCGATTCCGAGAATGTTCTCAATGCCGTCGATCACGCGTGCCGAGCGATGCCGCACGAACACCTGCAGCGACTCGGTGGTGACGCCGTAGGCCACCAATGCCAGAAAAAGTGGCCAGCAGAAGCGTTTCGCCCCCTGCGCGGCGTTGGCGAGAAAGCCCATGCCCGTGAATGCGATGAGGTGGACGCCGAACTTCCCCCAGGGAAAGATGGGAACGGACTGAAGTCCGACCAACCCGGCAGGATTGGAGACCAATAGAAGCGCGGTGAGCAGGAGCCAGTAAGCAAAGCACACGGCAAAAAGGGCGATACGCATCAGCGAGTTCTCTCCCGGGCGTTTTGTCTAGTCATTATACGGTACGGGCGAAGGAAAAGCCCGAGCCGGCCAGGGCGGCAGCAGGGCGAATCAGTTGTTCAGGATAGGGGCTCAGTTGGGGTGGCAGTGCAACTGCCACCCCAACATCCTGCCACCACGACATCCTGCCACCACGACATTTTGCCATCCCAAACATTTTGCCACCCCAACATCCTGGAAAACTGATTGGCCGTGACGGCGGCAGCGTTCAACACCGTCCCGGCGGCATGGTGATGTTGATGGTGGCCGGAGCAGCGCGCGGCCCGTAAAATCTGGTTGTGGGGGCATTTACGGCTAAGAGCGGCTCGGCGGCAGCTTTGGCGGTCGCATCAGCGGCTGGCGCCCGCTGCCGCGGAACAGAACTCAAAGGGGCATCATTATGAACGACACATTCGAAAAGAGGGTTCGTGCGGCCGCAGTGGCTACCTGGTGGGTAGTGCTGATTGCCGTCGCCTTTGTCGTCCTGCAGTGGATCGTGTATCTGGCCGTCACGACCGCTCGGCCAGCATGGGTGCTCACGATGTGGGGACCGCACGTCGACTGGCCGTTCGTCCAGATAGTCTGGTTCTGGGCCATCGCGATTCTGAAGTTCATCATCTGGTTGGCGGTGCTCGTCGCGCTGTGGCTCACGCTGTGGGCTCGCGGGATGAGAAAACGCATCCACTGAGGATCGGCTGACCCGTGGCGATCCAGTCGCGGCGATGGTAGGATACCGCCGTGAAAAACAGCTCACCCACGTACGAAGGGAGCGGCGACCGTGAGGATTTTTAGTCGCACGGCGGCAACCGGTTTTTTGCTCAGTGTCGTTGTCTTGAGTGCGTACGTGACCGAAGCATCGACGCCAAGGCAGTTCGTCGTATTCGACGCCATGGGCTACGGTCAGCCCGATACGAGCCGCTACGGGATGATCCGGTTTGTCTGCTTCTACTACAGGCTTCCTGGCGACAAGGACAAGCATCTCGCGCCGACGATGAAAGCATTTTCCGCCGGCACGCTGCCGCCCAAGGCCGATTTCATTGCGGCCGTGCAAAAGCACGCCTCGCGGAGAACGGGGCCTATCGTGCTGGACATCGAGGGCATCCCGTTGTCAGGCGATCCGAAAGTCGTGAAGCCGCGATTCACCCTCTTCGCCACCTTGGCCAAATGGGCGAAGGAGGCTGCGCCCGATCGCATCGTTGGCTATTATGGGCACGGTTTGTTCCCCGAACGCCCGGCGAAACAATACAAGGCCGAGGCAAAAGAGCTTGCCGCCCCGGTGGATGCATTCTTCCCGTCGATGTACGTGTTCAACGACAACCGCGAGGCCTGGCGGAAGAAGCTGGCGGACGTCGTGGCCGAGGCTCGCCGCATCGCGCCCGGCAAGCCAGTCTATCCGTTTGTCTGGCCGCAATATCACGATGGCACGCCACAGCAGTTTCAGTTTGTGACCGGCGAGTACTGGCGATGGCAGCTCGACACGATCCGCCAATGCGGGGCCGACGGCGTCGTCCTGTGGGGCGCGAGGCGGTATCCGAACGCCCACGTCTGGAACGAGCAGGCCGATTGGTGGCAGGAGACGCTCCGCTTCATGAAGTCACTTGGTGACAAGTGATGTCTCCGGAGTGATGGGGACGCGACCACACTGATTGACGTGTGACCGCAAGGCGCGGCGCATACTCGCCGAAGGATGGCAGCCATGAACGGTTGGAAACTCACCTAACGGCCCGGCCTCGTATTCATCGGCGAGTTGTTTTCGCGCCGCAGCGATGGTCCGAGAGGCCGGTATGCCGGTTGCTTGCACTCATGAGGGCCGACAGGCGGTTCGACTCGATGGCCGCCCAGCCGCGCTGGCTCGGGCAACGGGAGGTGCGAAATGGAACAATCAATAAAGAATCAAATCATCCCGCCAGAGCCGCCGCCGGACGAGCCTCCGCCGCTGTTTCCCGAGTTTGTTCCGGAACCGGCGCCGTGGCCTAGGCCGCTCATGCCCGAACCGCCGTCGCCGCCGCGGCCAGGACGGCCGGAACCGCGGCCGGGTGACCCCCGAAGGCCAGAGCGGCAACCGGGCGATCCGGAGAGTTGCTGAGGCGGCGTGCCACACGGGAGGAAAACCGATGATCCGGAAGCTCGCATCCGGCCAATACCGGCTTTACTCGCGGAAGATCAACCCGAAAACGGGCAAACGCCGAAACTTGGGCACGTTCGGCACGCTCGAAGAGGCCAAGAAGCACGAGCGAGCCGTCCAGTTTTTCAAGAGACACGCCGGCTAAGCACACGCGATGATGACGCGGTCGCGACTAAAGTTGCATTGGCGAGATGCGCCGATTCTCGCTGTTGGCTACTGGTCGATTTCTTTGAGCGACTGGCCGGCGGCCGCAACGATGGCGTCGATGTCCGCGTCCGTGTGGGCGGTGGAGAGGAACAGGGCCTCGAATTGGCTACAGGGCGGATAGACGCCGCGATGGATCATGCCCCAGAAATATTGGGCGTACCGCCGCGTATCGCATTTTGACGCCGTTTCCCAATCGGTCACCGGCTGGTCGGTGAAGAAGAGCGTCATCATGGAGCCGCAGCGTCCAACCTGCGCTGGAACGCCCGCTCCGGAAGCCGCCGCTTGAAAGCCATCGGCGAGCCTCGATGAGAGTTGCTCAAGCCGGGGATACGGATTGGTGTCTCGAAGGACCCGAAGCGTGGCCACTCCGGCAGCCGTAGCCAGCGGATTGCCGCTGAGTGTTCCGGCCTGGAAGACTTTTCCCGCCGGAAGCACGTGATCCATAATATCGGCGCGTCCACCGTAGGCTCCGACCGGCAGGCCGCCGCCAATGATCTTGCCGAGCGTCGTGAGGTCCGGCCGGATGCCAAACAGCGACTGGGCACCGCCGTAGGCCACGCGGAAGCCGGTCATCACCTCGTCGAGAATCAGCAACGCGCCGTGCTTTGTGGTCAGGTCGCGGAGCAATTCGAGGAATCCGGTCGCGGGCGGAACGCAGCCCATGTTGCCGACGACCGGCTCGACGATCACCGCGGCAATCCGCTGTCCGTCGCGTGCGAATGCCGCTTTGGCGGCCGCGGGATCGTTGTACGGCAGCACAAGGGTGTCGCGGACGGCGCCTTCGGTGACGCCCGGCGAGTTGGGCACTCCGAGCGTTGCGGCGGAGCTGCCGGCGGCCACCAACAGGCTGTCGACGTGGCCGTGATAGTTGCCAGCGAACTTGATGATCATCGGCCGTCCCGTGTAACCGCGGGCCAGCCGGACGGCGCTCATCGTGGCCTCGGTGCCGGAATTGACCAGCCGCAGTTTCTCGATGGACGGGACGGCCTCGACGACCATTTCGGCCAGCTCGTTTTCGGCCAAGGTTGGGGCGCCGAAACTCGTCCCGCGCCGCAGGGCTCGCTCGACCGCCTCGATGACTGCGGGATGAGCGTGGCCGAGGATCATCGGTCCCCAAGAGCCGATCAGGTCGATGTAGCGGTTGCCGTCCAGATCGAAGAGATAGGGGCCTTGGCCCCGATCGATGACGACCGGTTCGCCGCCGACGCCACCGAAGGCCCTGGCCGGGCTGTTCACCCCGCCGGGCATCAGTTGTCTTGCACGTTGGAACGCCTGATGGCTCTTTTCGTACATCATGTGGGTAACGATACCAGACGTGTGGGCGGACGGCAATCCACCCGCCCCGCGATTGACACCCAGTGTCCCCGTTGGCATACTACGGCTTTGCTCATAGGAAGCGCCCCCGCCATGCCCGCCTCGACCGAGCAGCTCTACCAGCAGCGGCTCGCCCGCTATGTCAGGGCGATGCGCAACGAGAAACCGGACCGGATTCCGATTCGGCCATTTGTGGCCGAGTTTACGGCCAAATACGCGGGCTACACAGTCCAGGAAGTCACCCAAGACTACCAGAAGGCCTTCCTTGCCGCCCGTCGATGCGCGGCGGACTTCGACTGGGACGCGGTCGTCGGCAACATGGTGTTCGTTTGGGCGGGGCTAACTCAGGCCATCGGGCTGCGATACTACGCCATGCCGGGCGTCGAGGCGCCGCCGGACTCGGGGTTCCAATATCTGGAACCGTCGGAGGACAACGCCTGGATGCGGGCTGATGAGTATGACCTACTCATCGCCGATCCGACGGGCTACCTGTTCAATGTTTGGCTCCCTCGGGCGACGACCGAAGTGCGGCCGATTGGCGAACCGGCCACCTTCCGCAACAACATGTCGTTCCTCAAGGGCGGCATGGCCATGCTGAGCTACTTCCATGGGCTCCAAAACCAAGCCGCGCTGCTCCGACAAGAGTCGGGCACTGTCGGGGCAATCGCCGGCATCTTGAAAGCGCCGTTCGACATCCTGGCTGACAAGTTCCGAGGCTACAAGGGGCTTTGCACGGATCTGTTCCGCCAGCCGCAAAAAGTGCAGGCGGCCTGCGAGGCGTTGGCCCCGCACTTGCTGCAGACGGCGTTGAGCGGCGCCGACCCGGCGAAGAACGTGCCCATTGGCCTGTGGCTGCATCGCGGCTGCATTCCGTTTCTTTCGCCGAGCCAGTTCGAGCGGCATTACTGGCCGACGCTGAAATGGATCATCGAGGAGCTTTGGAAACGCGGGCACCAAACGCTGTTCTACGCCGAGGGGGAGTGGAACAAGAACCTGAAGTGGATCGCTGAGCTGCCGGAGCGGAGCATCGTCTACCACGTCGACCGTGGCGACATTGTGGAGGTTCACAAAGCGGTTGGGGAAAAGTTCTGCCTGAGCGGCGGTGTGCGCAACGACCTGCTCGCTTTTGGGACGCCCGAGGATGTCCGTACGTGCTGCAAGCGGATCATTGATGGCGTGGCCGGCGAGGGTGGCTACATTATGGACGCCAGCGCCATCATGCAGGACGATACGAAAGTGGAGAATCTGCGGGCAATGACCGAATTTACCCGAGAGTACGGAGTCTACTGATCCGCTCGTCCGGCGAGCGAAACCAAGAGGCAGCGGGAATCGACGCGAGAACTGACTTGCTGGCGGGAGCACCTGACAATGACCGAATCGCAAAGCACCAAACGCCCGCCAGGAGTGTGCATCCCCTGGGAGGAGAAACGCGCCGACTTCCCGAAGATTTCAGGCGACGAGAGCGTGGTCAAGAAGGTGTGGGAAGACGTCGACGGACTGGCCTATATGTACATCTGGCAGATATTGCTTTCTTTCTAAGCAGGAGCATTGCGCTCAATTGTAGCGAGGAAACGCCATGAGTGACTCCGAAAGCCTCTTCGAGGCCGTAGCGACTGCGAAGGAAGATCGGGTGATGGCGCTGGTGCGCGAACAGATTGCCGCCGGTGTGCCGGCCACCGAGATTCTCGCCGAGTGCAACCGGGGCATGGTCGAGCTGGGCAACCGTTTTTCCAGCGGCGACTGCTTTCTTCCCGACCTGATGTTCGCCGGCATGATCATGAAGCAGGCGATGGCCGAACTGTCGCCACTGCTGGCGGAGTCGGAGGACGCAACATCGCGCGGCACCGTCGTCATGGGCTCGGTCCAGCATGACGTCCACGACATCGGCAAGGACATCGTTATCACTATGCTCCGCGGTGTCGGCTTCGACGTGGTCGACTTGGGCGTCGATGTGCCGCCTGAAAAGTTTGTCGAAGCTATCACCAAGCACAACCCACAGGTCGTGGGCATGAGCGTCCTGCTGACCACTTGCTTCAAGTCGGTGATCGCCACGGTCGCGGCGATCAAGCAGGCTGGGCAGCGGGAAAAGGTTTCGCTCATGGTCGGTGGCGCGGCGGCCAGCGACCTGCTACGACAAAACGCCGAATGCGATTATTACGGCCGCACCGCGGTCGACGCCGTGAAGTTTGCCAGCAGTGTCGCGGAAGCGGCCTGATGTTTGATACTATTGCCAGAATGATGATGCTTGCTCTGCTCTCTCAACGTCCGAATTCCAAACTGAACAACGACAGCGTCCGGGGACGAGGGGTCCCTGGATCTCGATCTCGCGGATGGCCCTTGGTCCGGCGGCTGTTGGCCGTTGCGGCTCCGGTCGTGCTGTCTTGCCTGCTGCTGGCGCCGAGTCCGGCCTCGGCCCGCGACTGGGTCAAGGAAATGATCAGCGAGACGAGCCACGACTTTGGGGCTGTCGCTCGCGGCGCCAAGGCCGAGCACCATTTCGTCATCGAGAACAACAACGAGGAAGAGATCCGGATCGAGTCGGCAAAATCGAGTTGCGGCTGCACCAGCGTCCAGGTGACCAAGCAGGTGCTCAAGTCGTGGGAGAAGTCGGAGATTGTGGCGACGCTCGACACGCGATCGGAGCCGGGGGCGAAAGACGCCACAATTACGGTCGTCTTCGCGGCGCCATTCGCGGGTGAGCTTCAGATCCACGTTCACGCCTTCATCCGCGGCGACGTCGTGGTGCAGCCTGGGGCTGCCGAGTTCGGCGTGGTCACGCACGGCGTGGAGAGCAGCCGCACCCTGAAAGTCACCTACGCTGGCCGGCCGGACTGGAAGATTACTGCGCTGGAGTCAGCGAATCCCAGCGTCGAGGCCGTCGCGGTGGAGACTGGTCGCACACCGAGCCAGGTATCGTACGACCTGACGGTCAATCTGAAGAAGGACGCGCCGCCGGGCTATCTCCGCGAGCAACTCGTGCTCGTGACCAACGACTTCGACACCCGCTCGTCGCGAGTGCCGGTTTCAGTCGAAGGTTTGGTGGTGGCGCCCTTGAGCGCGCAGCCATCGCCGCTGTCCTTGGGCTTGGCCGAACCCGGTCGATCGGTGACGCGAACCCTGGTGGTTCAAGGGCGTGCGCCTTTCCGCATCCTCTCGATCAAGAGCACGGACGATCGCTTCCGCTGCACTCTGCCTGCGGAAGCGGCCGCGCGGCATCTGGTGCCGGTGACCTTTCTTGATTCCAAGACGCCCGCCACGGCCGGCCGAGCCGAGACGAAGCTTCGCATCGAGACCGACCTGGCGGGCACGTCCCCGATCGAAGTCACGGCGTCGGTTCAAGTGATGCCGGCTAAGACGGCGAAGCCGTAACGCCGACAGAAAGTGGTCTGCCGAGCTGCTTAGGCGGAGACGCGGCGGGCGGCGCCGTCGTGGGCAGTGGCTGCACCTCACGCACCTCCGCGAACACCTGATGCGGGCGTTCAAGGTTCTGCGCGCCTCACGCGGGAAGTTCGGCACGCGGCGATTGATCGCCACCGCGGAGATTCGGCCCGTTAGCTCGGGATTCCAATAAAAAACGCAAGGCAGCGTTCCTGGGTAAGAACGCTGCCTTGCTTATGTGTTGCTTGCCCCAATAATGGGCGAGTCCGTCAGAAGGCGTAGTAGGCTGCCGTTGGCCAACGATGAGTGCACTGTGGCGACTTCACCGTCGACTGCTGGCGTCCTACTTCTTGACAGGCGCGTTTGCGGACGCTGGCGCTGGTTTAGGCGCATCCGCGCTCTTGGTAATCTTCGGCATCGGTCCGGGGGCCGGGACTGGGTTCTTGGGCACCGTCGCCGTCCCATGTTGGCTACCGCAACCCAGAACGATGCTGACAAAACAAGCACTAAGAAGAACCGCAAGAATCCGTTTCATTCTCTGACTACCTCCAATTTTCGAAATAGATACTTCGCACGGATCGTTTGGCGTGCCGACCGTTCCTTGGCCGTCACGTCAGGAAAGCAACGATCACAGCCCCTTTTCCGAGATCGTGTTACCGTCGGCCATACAAGAAAGATTTTGGAACGTATTGTTGTTTATGCCAACTGCAATTTCGCGGACGGAACCGTCGGCAAAAGCGAATTGAACAATGCCGGCATGGTTGCTGCTGAATTGATGGTCGGTGGAGTCTTTGTCCAATCCCCAACCGGTGGCCAGGAGGCCGCAGCCCGCCCAGGTGTACGAGAACTGGCCGTACGGCTGGTCGCGACTGCCGCCCATCGCCTCGCCGAACAGGAGCGTATGGCTCGCCCCATCGGAGATATCGCGGAAGTCGGTCTTCGAACGATTGTAGAAGATGCCGCGTGCCCACCAAAAATTGTTGGGGAGAACGTAGCCGGCGTAACCACCGCAGCCCAAGTAGTTTGTGCGTCCGGTTGCCTTCGCAAAG
>JAJFUI010000167.1 GCA_021372555.1 Planctomycetaceae bacterium
CGCCCGACTCGCGGACCAGCGACGCCTGGACCTTCGTGCCACCGATGTCCACGCCCAAGTACAACCGCTGCTGGCCGTCATTTTGCTTTTTCATGGTAGGGGTATTGTAGCGTTGGACGCACTCGGTGACATCGGGCATCAAAACGCCCACGCTCTTGTTGGTGGGCCGACTGCCACACTCGATTATTGCCGTTGATTCCCTGTTCGCGTTTCCAGTATACTTCAGCCCCCTAAGCAGGTCATATCCTCTTGGCCGCGAGTCAGCAGAGCGGGGCCGGAGGCGGCAAGAGCAGGGAGGCTCGATCGAGTGACCGGGTATTTCTCGGAAATCTGGCGACTGCGGTACTTCTGGATGGCGTTGGTCCGCATCGACTTGCGGAACCGCTACCGACGTTCCGTGATCGGCATCGGCTGGTCGCTGCTGCACCCGATCGCCATGACGGTGGTCCTGTGCGTTGTCTTTAGCCAACTATTCCGCCAGGACATCCGCACCTTCGCCCCGTTCCTGTTGAGCGGCCTGACCCTCTGGGGCTTCATTACGGCCGTGGTGATGCAGGGCTGCCAGTGTTTTTTCGTCAGCGAGTCCTATATCCGCCAGCAACGCGCGCCGCTGGCGATCTACCCGCTGCGAACGACCCTAGGCGCCGGCTTTCACTTCGTTCTTGGCTTCGGCATCGCCGCGATGCTCGTCTGGTGCGTCAGGGGCTTCGGAAACCCGCCGGTACTGCTCAGTCTGATCCCAACCTTGGCGCTGTTGTTCGTGATCGGCTGGTCTCTCGCCATTTGCGCGGGAGTGGCCAACGTGATGTTTCAGGACTCGCAGCACCTGATCGAAGTTCTGATGCAGGTTCTGTTCTACGCGACGCCCATCATTTACCGACCCGAGATGCTTCTTGAGCGGCACCCGTTGATGCCGTGGTTCGTCTTCCTAAACCCGTTCGCCGCTTTGCTGGAGTTGATTCGGAAGCCGCTCCTGGACGGAGTGCTACCGGCGCCCTGGGCGATCGACATGAGTCTCGCACTAGCCGTGGCCGCGGCTGCGATGGCAGCCCTCGCGCTCCGCCGCTTCGAAAAACGAATGATCTTCTACCTCTGACGCCCCATGAGTGTAATTCAACTGGACGACGTCGGACTCAAGTTCCAGGTGCGCCGCTTCGGCCGCATCAGTCTCAAGGAGTATCTGCTCCAAGGGCTGTTCCGTCGCGCCAAGAAGGCGACGTTCGAGGTCCAGGCGTTGGAACACATCGATCTCTGCGTCGAGGAAGGCGATCGGCTTGGCATCATCGGGCACAACGGGGCAGGCAAGAGCACCTTGCTAAAGCTGCTGGCCGGCATCTATCCGCCAAGCAGCGGACATCGCCGGGTCGACGGGCGAGTCAGCGCCTTGTTTGACATCGCCTTGGGATTCGAGCATGACGCCAGCGGCTGGGAAAACATCTGCTACCGCGGCTTTCTCCAGGGCGAGACCCCTCGCTCGATCCGCGCCAAGATGCAGCCAATCGCCGACTTCAGCGAGCTGGGCGACTTCCTCAACATGTCCGTCCGCTACTACTCGGCCGGCATGATGGTTCGCCTGGCTTTCTCGATCGCCACGGCTATCGAGCCGGAAATCCTGATCGTCGACGAGGTTCTCGCCGCCGGCGACTTGGCCTTCCAGACGAAGGCCCGCGAGAAGATGAAGCATCTCATTTCTCGCGCCAGGGCGGTGATCGTCGTTAGTCACGATCTCGCCTCGTTGGAACTGATGTGCGACCGAGTGCTCTGGCTCGACCACGGCCACGTCCGCCAGCTCGGTCCGGCCAAGGAAGTCATCGCGGCCTATACGCAGGAAGTTAGCGGAGGGGCGCGCCAGGCGGCCTGATCGGCTGGCAATCGATGGTTTGCGGGAGCGTGGATGACTGGCTTACGACATCAATTGGCCCCGCCCGGTAGCCGCCGCGAAGCGCTAGGCCGGATGATCGTTCAGGGCGTGCTTGTCAGGGCGAGACGCAGTTGCCGCCTTGTCGCGCAGCGAGCGATTCGCACGATGCGCATTTCTTTAGGGCCTCGTTTCTCGCACAAAGCGTCGCAAACGCTTTCCACCCGGGCCACATCGTACGACGTCCTCTGCCTGCCAATCATCCGCTGGGATTTTCGGTTCCAGCGTCCGCAGCAACTGATGCGACAATTCGCCAGCGACGGACACCGCGTCTTCTACCTTTCAGACGACTTCCTGCTCGCCCGGCCACTGGCGATCGCCGAAATCGAACAGAATATCTACGACTTGCGTCTGCCAGCCGATGCCTCAACCAAGGCCTACCGCGGTCTCCTACGCGACGGCGACGTTCAGCGCATGGCCGATGGCGTCGCGCGCCTTCACGAGGCCAATGCGCTCCGCCAAACCGTCATCGTCGTGCAACAACCGTACTGGACGCCGCTCGCCCTTGAACTCCGCAAGACGCTTGGCTGTCCAATCGTCTACGATTGCATGGACGATCACGCCGGCCTGCGTCGCGAGGACAGCCTATCCAATCTGGAAGAGCAACTAATACGCTCGGCCGATCTGACCGTGGCCACCTCCGATCGGCTCATGGCCAAAGTCGCGCCGTTGGCCCGCCGAACGTCGCTGGTCCGCAGCGGCGTCGATTACGACCACTTCGCGTCTGTAGCGGGCAACGACGTGGAAACTCGCGAGTGTGCGAGCACGCAACAGGCGACTGCCCAAAGCCTGACGATCGGCTACTATGGCGCCATCGCCCATTGGTTTGACGCCCGGCTCGTCGCCGAGCTTGCCCGCCTTCGTCCGGATTGGCGGTTCGAACTGATCGGCAACACCTACAGTGCCAATCTGGAACCGCTCAAGGGGCTGCCCAACGTCCAACTGCATGGTGAGATGCCATACGCACAATTGCCGCGGTGCATCGCCCGATGGCATTGCTGCATTATTCCCTTCGTCCGCAATCCGTTGACCGAGGCGGCCAATCCGATGAAGGTCTATGAAATGCTGGCGGCCGGCATGCCGGTCGTGGCCGTCGATCTGCCGGAGTTGCGGCCGATTGCTGCCGCGGGCCTCATCGAGCTGTCGAACGACGCGTCTGGCTTTGCTAATAAAATTGAGACGCTTGTTGCGGCGCAGTCCCCCGTGCGGATCGCTGCGTGCCAAGAATTCGCCCGGCAAAACACCTGGTCGGCACGATATCGCGAGATGTCGGCCGCCATTGCGCCGCTCATTCCCTCGCCATGAAGATCTCCGTTGCCTTAGCCACGTACAACGGCGCCGAGTTCATCGCCGAGCAGTTGCAGAGCCTGGCATCGCAGCAACGACTGCCCGATGAGCTGGTGGTTTGCGACGACGCTTCGTCCGACGACACGGCCGCAATCGTGCGGCGCTTTGCAGGCGAATGCCCATTCGACGTTCGGCTGGAGGTTAACTCGCGAAACCTCGGCGTTGCCGGCAACTTCGCTCGGGCGGTATCGCTTTGTCGCGGCGATGTCATCGCGTTGGCCGACCAGGATGACATCTGGCTTCCCCACAAGCTCGCCCGGCTGGAACAATCGTTGGCCGACTCGCCGCAGCTTGGCTACGTCTTTAGTGATGCGGAGCTCATCGACGCCGAAGGAGGCACGCTGCCTCGACGACTTTGGGAATCGATCGGTTTCAACGCGCAACTCCAACGCCGTCTCAACGCTGGTCGGGCCGCGGAACTGTTGGTAAAGCGAAACCTCGTCACCGGAGCGGCCATGGCCTTCCGTGCCGAGTACCGCGACCTACTACTGCCGGTCGGCGGTCACTGGCTTCATGACGGCTGGTTCGCCCTGCTGTTGGCCGCCGTTGCGCCATGCCGTGCCCTTCCCGAGCCGCTCATGAAGTACCGCCAGCACACCGGTCAGCAGGTCGGGGCTTTGAAAAAGAGCTTCTTCGACCGCCTCCAGCGGGCCTCGCGTCTCGGTGAAGAGGCGTTCCTGCAACTGGCCGCCGACAACGACGCCGCCCGCGAACGGCTGTCCGCCTTCCGTTGCCGGCTGCAGAACGCCCAACTCCTGCGTCTTCTCGAAGAAAAGGCCGACCACCTCCGCACCCGCGCGCGAATCCGCGCGTCGCGTCTCGCCCGGTTGCCGCTAATGGCCCGCGAATTGGTCGTCGGCCGCTACGCCCGCTACAGCGAGAACTGCAAGGCGGTGCTTCAGGACCTGTTGTTGTAGCGGAGGGTCGCGTCTGACCCGATGGCCATCACCCCAAGCGGTCTCCCAAAGGGAGAGGGAAGTACGGCGGCAGCCGGAGCACGCAGAGGTCGTAGAGAACGCGGCGGGGCAGGTCGATGTCTGGGACATTCAGGCCGTGCAGCGACAAGACACGCCGAAGGCGGCCAGGACGATCGAAGATCGCGCAGAAATGATCCAACAACGCGATTGAGTCCGCGGAATCGGCCGAGCAACGTTCGCGGAGCCGCTCACGGAGCGATCGGGCTTGATGAATCGATCGCTCGAAGCTGCGGAAGCCGACCTCCCAACGACGACGCCAGGAGTGACGCAGCGGGTTGAAGCCCTTCCAGAAGCCGGCTGGCCCGCTCGTGTTCTGATCGTGACGGCGATAGTCGAGCGTCGACTGGGCCAAGTGGGACACCCGGCCGACCGAGGCAGCGCAGAGCGCGAGCCACCAGTCGTGCGAGGCCACCGTCGCGGGTAGCGGCAGCGCCAGCTTCAACAGCGGGCGATTCGCTATTGATGCGCAGCCAAGCACGAAGCAACGCCCCAGCAGAGTCCGCAACGGTCGTCCCTCGCCGTGCCGGAGTCGCGAATGTTGCAAGAATGACGGGTGGACCATCCGCAGTTCGGCGTCGACGACGGTCAAGTCCGAATAGACTAGTTGCGGCGACGGCCTGCCGGCTGCGGCTTCCACATCGTGCATCCGCCCAAGCATCCGCTCGATTTTGTCCGCGTGCCACACGTCGTCCTGATCGGCCAGCAGCAGGTATTCCGCGCCGCGATCGTAAGCCTGTTGCATCAGCAGACCGAAACTGGCATACGGTCCAAGCCGTGGGCCGGCGTCCAAAGGAATAATCCGCTGGTCCACAGCAGCCATCTCTTCAGTCAGCCGGACTGTCTCGTCGCTCGATCCATCGTCGCGGACCAGGAGCGTCCAAGCGTCGAACGACTGCCGGCGAATGCTCTCGATGAGCGGCCGCAGATACGGCCCGCCATTGTAGGTCGAAAGCACGACGAATACGCTGGACATGATGTTCCGACGCCCCGAAGACTGCCTGAATATCGACGATTCCCCCGGCCAGGTCAATGCCGCCTGCCAACCATCTTGAGGTGTTGCCTCGCAGTCGCGGCGGTGCGACAATCATTGTGCATTGACTCTTTCTCGGTGGGAACGCAACGACCATGAACAAAGCCTTCGTTCGAGAGCCGGAACGGCTGGCGGATTACTGTCCTCGCTGCGGATCGCAGGGACAACCGGTAAGCACTGAGACGTTGCAGGCCTACCTGCCCGACGCACTGCGCAAGAACGTTTCCGACCCGGCAAACTTCTGCCCGTCGCCGAAATGCGAGGTGGCATACTTCGATGCGTTCGAACGAATCGTGTTGGCCGCCGATCTCTCTCAGCCTGCTTATCCCAAGGACCCCGACGCGCCGATCTGCGCTTGCTTCGGTCTGACGCGGCAGGACATCGAGCAGGATGTGCGTGAAGGGGTCGTCACCCGGGTGAAGGCGATCATCGCGAAGGCGAACTCGCCGGAAGCCCGGTGCGCGAGCATGGCCGCCAATAGCTGCTCCTGCGTCGCCTACGTTCAGAAGTACTACATGCAGTGCCGCGCGGCAAAGGACGACGCGCGAGGCCGCGACTAGCGCGCACGGCCGAACCGACTGACGCCACCCGGCTCCGCCGACCGTGCGTGCAATGCCTGATTACGGCCCCAAGGCTAAGACTTCGAGGCGTTTTTCCGTCGCCTAGCTTTGTCGGTCTTTGTGATGTCCTTCGGTTGCGCCGAGTCGACGGTCGTTTCCGACTCTCGTGCCATCGCTTGCGCCATTGTGCCCGCGGAGAAATTGGCGACGTCGTCGTAATTGGCTTCGTCGTAGTCGGCGCCCGCAGGGAAATGATGCCCGCCACCGAAGTGGCCATCGTCTCCTGGCGAAATGATCTGGAACGTGTCGTGGTTGATCCACTCGTTGTTCGCCGAGCTGCGATACGGATGCACCGGCGACCAACCGGTGTTGCCGTCGTAGCCCTGCATGCCGCCGCGGAAATAGACATAGGGCGTGCCGGTGCCGCCAGGCGGGATATACTGGACGCCGCCGCCCACGGTACGGAGCCGCTTCGGGTCGAACTTAATGAACGGTCCAATGCGGTTTCGACCGTTGCCGAACGGATTGGAGGGATTCGTGCTAAATCCACGGCCATCGGGACCGGCTAGCCAGAAGTACAGGGCCGTGGCGGGGCTCTGCCCTGTGATGTTCGGGTAGCACTTTGGCGGGCACTTCGGAAACTTGGCCGCGATGAACTGCCGGACGGCCACGGGATCGTGGAAGTCGGGCGGATAATCACCGAACTGCTGGCAGAACTGCTCGACCGCATCGCTCAGATTGTGAAGCTCCCATACGACCCGGGCGTTGTTCGCCAGCACGACGGCCTTGACCCCGACCCGCCAAAGCACGCCGCTCATGACGGCCATGACCGTCATCACCGCGAGCAACTCGCAAATGGTCACCGCTCGACGTTCCTGGCGAATGTCGCTGATTCGCATGGCTACCCCGTGAATGCCCTAATTCAAGGGAAGAGACCCCCATGCGGACTATAGGTTAAGCCGTCGGCTTGTCAAAAGATGCCGTGCGTGCCGTGCGCATTCGGCGGCACCGCCGTTGTCGCCGCTCGCGGTGTCCGCTATATTTCCTCGCTACTTTCGGCAATATCGCCTCAGCCGGAGATGAAGGCCATGCGATTGTTGATGATGGGAACCGGTCCGTTCGCGCTGCCGACGTTCCGTCGGTTGTACGAGACGCGGCACGATGTGGTGGCGCTGGTCACTGGGCCGGTGCGGATGCATCGCGGCAAGGCGGTGGCGCCGCCCAGCTTGCTTCGTGAAGTAGCCCGGGAACGCGGCACACCGATTCTCGATCCTGATGATGTCAACGCGTCGGCGTTCCAGCCGCAATTGGTCGCCCTGACGGCCGACCTCTTGATTGTTTGCGACTATGGTCAAATTCTAACGCCAGCCAGTTTGGCGGCTGCCCGGCTGGGCGGCATCAACCTTCACGCCTCGCTGCTGCCGAAGTATCGCGGGGCGGCCCCAATCAATTGGGCGATCTACCATGGCGATACGGAGACCGGCGTCACCGTGATTCACATGACGCCCCAACTGGACGCTGGTCCCTGCGTGGCTCAGACGCGCGTCGCAATCGGTCCCGATGAGACGGCGGGCGAATTGGAGGTCCGGTTGGCAGAACTAGGGGCTGGATTGATTGTCGAAACCATCGATCGATTCGACACCGGCGACGTGCAGTCGATCACCCAAGACCCGTCACTGGCCAGCAAGGCCCCACGGCTCACAAAGACGGATGGCGCGATCGATTGGACCCGTTCAGCTCAGGCCATCAAAAACCAGATTCGCGCGCTGGAGCCGTGGCCAAGAACCTACACGTTCTGGCATTCCGCAAGCGGATCGCCGCTAAGGGTAATCCTCGGTCCGTCTGCCGTTCCGGGCGACCGCCCAATGCCTCCCCACTCGCTGCCTGGCTCCGTCCTCGAAGCGGCCGGCGACCGGCTATTGATCGCAACCGGTGGAGGCGTGCTGCGGCCGACCACCATTCAGCCGGCCGGCAAGCGGGAAATGTCGATCGCGGAGTTTCTTCGTGGCTATCCGGTGCGGCCGGGCGACCGCTTCGGGCCAGAAGAATGAATCTGCCGTCTACATCACCGCGAAGTAGTTTTCAACCGCTCGATCAAAGTTCTCGTTGGTCATCTCAGCCCGCCGGTCGTGGTACTTGCAGTAGTTGCGAATCTGCAACAGCAGATCTCGTGGGTGGCAATAACGGAAAGCTCGGTGGCTCCGCCTAAAGTGCATGGCGATCAGGTAATCCACCGCCTCGCCGCGATAGGCGACGCCAAGCCGATCGCCCATGAGTTGGAAGAGCCGGCGGAACTCCTCTTCGCTCGGGTCAGTAATCTCGATTTTGTACGGAATTCGCCGCAAGAACGCCTCGTCAACCAGTTCCCGCGGCTCCAAGTTCGTGGAGAAGACGACGAGCTGGTCGAAGGGGACCATGATCTTCTTGCCGTTCGGCAGGCTAAGGAAGTCTTGCCGCTTCTCCAAGGGAACGATCCAGCGGTTGAGCAACTCGTCGATCCGCATTCGCTGGCGGCCAAAGTCATCGATCACGAGCGTGCCGCAATTGCTCTTTAGTTGTAGCGGCGCCTCGCTAATGCCAGTCGAGGTGTTGATCGTCACCTCCAATTGCGACATACTCAGTTCGCCGCCCGCAATGACCGTGGGACGCCGGATGCGCACCCAGCGACTGTCGATCTGACGGCGGTTCAGCAGTCCCGTGCCAGGCGGCAGAGGCATTTCTTCATGGTTCACCGGGTCAAACAGGCGGACGATCTCGCCGTCCACTCCAATCGCCCGCGGAATCCAAATCTCTTGGCCGAAGGTGGCCGTGATTCGCTCGGCGATCGAAGTCTTTCCGTTGCCCGCAGGCCCGAACAGGAACAGCCCTCGGCCGGAGTTGACCGCGGGCCCGAGCCGATCGAGCATGGCTTCGCTCAGCAGCAGGTCGCCAAACGCGCGCCGGAGGTCGTCAGCCGTCGGGTGCTGGTTGGAAACGGACTGGATCTCGACGCTGGCGATATAGTCTTTCAGCGCGACGGGCGCGGAACCAAAGTAAGTGCAATGCTGGGAATACCGCCGTCCGCGCTCGCGGCCAAGATCGCTCAGTTGATACTGGAAGTCGTTCATCGGGGCCGAACCGCGATGGACCACTAGTTGGCTTTGCTTCAACTCGCGCAGCAGTTCATCGACCAGCGCGAAAGGCAGCTTCACTTGATCGGCGATGTCTCGGCCGGTGGCGTCACCTCGAGCCAAAAGAAACTTCAGTACAAGCGATTCGACCTCCGTGTCGGCCAGACCGGCGGCCTGGAACGAGGCTGGCTCGACCGGCGTGAAAGCGTCCGGACTCGAAGAGGTGTCGCTTATCGGTTCACTGGCCGCATTGCCCCAGTTGGCGCCTTGAGTGGCAAGTCGGCTGATCCGTTCAATAGCCGCGGCCATCACGGCGTCGGCGTCATCGGCTGATCCTAGTTCTGGCGTTTGCATGATAGTTGCCTTCAGTGTCGCGCTGTCAGAAGTCTAGCTTTTTCGATCGCGGCCTGTGCTTCCTGGATCGGATTTACTGAGTGCTACGATATTGCGGCTTCCAAACGGAATCAGAACATCAGGGATGTCTTCCGTAACTGTTCCTCGCCTTCGGAAGGCGGGGCTACGAATCGCCCGCAAACCCCGTATAATGGATCGATACACTGGACGGGAGTAGGGATGACACACGAGGCATCGGGGGCTGCGGCGGGCGTTCGTATCGGAGCGGTGACGTATCTCAATGCCAAGCCGCTGGTGGTGGCATTGGCAGACGTGGCGCCGCAGGCACAGGTCATTCTGGACTACCCGAGTCGACTGGCCGATGCCTTGGCCGCCGGCCGACTCGACGTGGCAATGATTCCGTCCATTGAATACGCTCGCGGCCAAGCCGACCGCGGCTACTCGATCATTTCGGACGCCTGCATTGCTTGCAACGGCGCGGTGCAAAGTGTCAAGCTGTTTAGCCGCGTGCCGGTCAATAAGATTCGCACGCTGGCCCTCGACGAAGGCTCCCGCACGAGCGCAACCCTAGTGCGAATTCTGCTGAAACAGCGGTTCGGCGTGGCACCCACCACGGCGCCGCTGTCGCTGGGCGCCTCATTGGGCGATTCGAGCGCGGACGCCATTCTGCTGATCGGCGATCGCGGGATGGTGATGCCGGAGGAGGACTTCGAGTTCGTATGGGATCTCGGTGAAGAGTGGTTGCGTTGGACGGGGCTGCCCTTCGTCTTTGCGCTATGGATCGCCCGACCAGACGCCGAACTGCAAGGCGTTGCCGCGATCCTCGCCGCCGCGCGCGACGCAGGACTGGAGCGTCTGCCTGAAATCGCACGCCAGGAATCACCTCTAATCGGCCTTCCCGAAGAGCATTGCTTAAGGTACCTGCGAGATCACCTCACGTACCGATTTGGCACGCCGCAGCGGCAGGCGATCGAGCGTTTCTACGCCTTGGCTGGACAACAGGGGCTCGCACCACAGGGCGTGAGACTGACATTTCACGACGCATAACGGCTGCGAAAACATGCGCAATCGCGAAGCAGGTAAGCCCGTTTTCGAAATCCTTGCGAAATCAATCGCCGGTGAGCGACTTACGCCCGCCGAGGGACTGATGCTTTTGCAGTCGCACGATCTCGCGGCGCTCGGCCGCGCGGCGGATGCCGTCACACGCCGTTTGCATCCCGAGTCGTTCCGCACCTACAACGTCGATCGCAACATCAATTACACGAACATTTGCACGAGCGGCTGCCGCTTTTGCGCCTTTTCACGCAAGCCCGAGGAGTCCGGCGGATACGTTATCTCCCGTGACGAACTGCACCGAAAAATCGCAGAGACGATTCAGCTAGGTGGCAACCAGATTCTTCTGCAGGGCGGCCTCCACCCGGACCTGCGAATCGATTGGTACGAGGAGTTGCTGCGCGACATCAAGCGGCAATTCCCGCAGATCAATGTCCACGGCTTTAGCCCCCCAGAAATCGAATACATCGCCAAGCTTTCGAACCTGTCGATCAGCGAGGTGCTAGCCCGGCTGAAAGCAGCGGGCCTCGGCTCCCTGCCCGGCGGCGGCGCAGAGATCCTTGTCGATCGCATTCGGCAAGAATTGAGCCCGTGCAAAGCCACGGCTGCCCGCTGGTTGCAGGTGTGCCGCGACTGGCACGCGCTAGGCGGCCACGGCTCCGCCACCATGATGTTTGGCCATGTCGAGACCCTGGGCGACCGCATCGAACATCTTGATCGGCTGCGCCAGTTGCAGGACGAGACCGGCGGCTTCACCGCGTTCATTTGCTGGACGTTTCAGCCGGGCAACACGGCGTTGGCCGAGGTGCCAAAAGCCGGTGCGTTCGAATATCTCAAGACGCTGGCCGTCAGCCGGCTGTATCTCGACAACTTTCCCAACCTTCAAGCCAGTTGGGTTACGCAGGGACTGGCCATCGGGCAACTGGCCTTGCGTTTTGGGGCCAACGACCTCGGGAGCGTGATGATCGAGGAGAACGTCGTGGCCGCTGCCGGCACAAGCTTTCGAGCCACCGAGGCTCAGCTTCGCCGCGCGATTGCGGGCGCTGGTTACCACCCTCGCCGCAGAAACGTGTTCTACGACCTGCTGGACTAGGGCCCGCAGCAAGAGAGTTGTGAGACTAGTTTTCCAACTCTTCCTGCCGGGGTGAGCGAGCTGGAAAACTCGTTCTGCCGGTGTAATCAAGTTTCTGACCTCCGCCCCCTTCCTTGTAGCAACCGCTACATCCGTTAAGGTCGCGGCGGATTTCGGTTCGGTGCCGCCGTAAGGTACAATTGCCGAAGGCTTTGTTCACTTCCGCCTGCGCCGTACCATGATTCACGTCCACGATCTCGCCAAAAGCTATTCCGATCTGCGGCGAGGCCAATTCGAGGCGCTACGGCGTGTCAGTTTTCACGCCAAGGCAGGTCAGATCTACGGTCTGCTCGGACCCAACGGAGCCGGCAAGACGACCGCCTTGCGCATTTTGAGTACGCTGTTGCGACCCACCGGGGGGGCCGCAACCATCAATGGCTATGACGTCGTGCTGCAATCGGCCCAGGTCCGCCGCCAGATCGGCTTTATGTCGGCCAACACGGCCGTATACGATCGGATGACCGGCTGGGAGATGGTCGAGCATTTCGGCCGTCTGCACGGTATCCCGAAAGACGAACTAGCCGACCGCATGGAGTCGCTGTTCGCCCGTTTGAAGATGAACGACACTCGCGACGTGCTGGGCGCGAAGATGTCGACCGGCATGAAGCAGAAAGTCTCGGTGGCTCGGGCAGTGGTCCATGACCCTCCGGTCCTGATCTTCGACGAAGCTACGGCGGGGCTGGACGTCCTGGTTGCCCGCGCCTTGCTCAACACGGTGGCCGAGTTCCGCGACAACGGCAAGTGCATTATCTTCTCGACGCACATCATGCGCGAGGCGGAAAAGCTCTGTGACCGCGTTGCCATCTTGCATCGGGGCTGCTTCCTGGCCGAAGGCACACTGGACGATCTCCGGGAGCAGCACGGTGAGTCGGACCTTGAGGAGCTGTTCTTTCAACTCATTTCGCAGCACGACGAGGCCGACTGCCGATGAAGCTTGCCAACGTGAAGCTGATTTGTGCCCGTGAAATCCGCGATCAATTGCGCGACCGCCGGACGCTGTTCATCATCGCCGTATTGCCGATCGTGCTCTATCCACTGCTGGGCATGAGTCTGTTTCAGATCGCCCAGTTCACGCAGCAGCAAAAGGCGCGGATTCTGGTAGTGGGGGCTGGCAACCGGGCAGCATCGCCCTCGCTATTCGATGGCAATCACTTCGCCAGATGGCTCTTCGGCGATCCCAAAACCGCGGAGCTGCTGGAACTTCATTTTGACCCGCAGGACGGCGGAGTATCCGCCGCCGAGCTGCGGCGCGATGCCAACACCCAAGTGAAACTCGGCGCATACGAGGCGGCACTTTGGTTCCCGCCAGATTTTGCCACACGGCTCAACGCCGTTCGCAAATCGATCGTTGATCGCCGAGCAGGACGCGATGACTCCCCGCATCAACGTCGCGCGACGGTGGCGAAAGTGCCCAGTCCTGACATCATTTACAACACCGCCAGCGACAAGTCGCAATTGGCCTGCGCTCGTTTGTGCGACGTGCTGGGACGCTGGACAAAGCGAATCGAGGACGAGAACCTGGAGCTTAGCGGCGTGCCCAAGGCGGCGGTGCGGCCGTTTGCGATCGGCGCTGCCGATGTCGCCAGTCCGCGACTGAGCCAAGGCGTGATGTGGGCAAAAATCTTGCCGGTTTTGCTGTTGGTTTGGGCGCTCACCGGCGCCTTTTATCCGGCCATCGACCTCTGCGCCGGTGAAAAGGAACGCGGCACGCTGGAAACGCTGCTGTGCAGCCCCGCGGCGCGAGGCGAGATTGTTTTGGGCAAGTTGATCACGGTAATGCTCTTTAGCGCGATGACGGCCCTGCTCAACCTGCTGAGCGTTGGCGTAACCGGTTGGGCGATTCTGACACAATTGCCCGGTTTCGGCGTTCCGCCTGTCGCGGCAATCGTGGCGTTGGGCGTCGCACTGCTGCCGATCTCGGCCTTGTTTAGCGCGCTCTGCCTGGCCCTTGCGGCTTTCGCCCGAAGCACAAAGGAAGGGCAGTATTACCTGATGCCGCTGCTGATTCTGTCGATGCCGCTGGTGATCCTGCCGATGTCGCCAGGCGTCCAACTGAGCTTGGGCACCAGCCTCATTCCGGTCACCGGCATCGTGCTTTTGCTGCGGAGCTTGTTGGAAGGCGATTACTGGCCGGCGATTCAGTTCGCGCCGGCCGTGGCCGCCGTCACGGTCGCCGCCTGCATGCTCTCGATCCGCTGGGCGGTCGATCAGTTCAACTCCGAATCAGTGCTCTTTCGCGAAGGTGAACGACTGGACCTACGCCTATGGCTCCGGCACCTGATTCGCGACCGCGGGCCGACACCGACGGTGGCTGCCGCGCTCTGCTGCGGCGTCTGTATCCTCGTCGTCCGATTCTCGGTTGGCCCATGGATCACGATGCCGGCCAGCCCGACCGGATTCGCCTTGGGAACGATCCTCACGCAACTGCTGATGATCGCCGCGCCGGCGTTGGTGATGGCAATGCTGTTTACGAGCGCCCCGCGTCAGACGCTGCTGCTGCGATGGCCGGCATGGTGGACCATCCCCGGCGCGGCGATCCTGGCAGCCGCGTTGCACCCCTCGACATCAGTCGTCAGCTCTGCCGTCGAGCGACTTTACCCGATGAGCGACGACGTTCGCCGGGCGTTGGAAGAACTGGCGTCGAAGTTCCAGCAGACCAATGTCTGGCTCCTCCTTTTGCTGATCGCCGTGCTGCCCGCGATCTGCGAAGAGCTTGCCTTTCGCGGTTTCATTCTGTCCGGCTTTCGGCACCTGGGCCACAAGTGGCGGGCCATCATCCTTAGCGCCCTTTTGTTCGGCTTGGCGCACGGCATCCTCCAACAATCGCTGATCGCCTCGTTGATCGGAGTGATGATCGGTTACTTGGCCGTCCAGAGCGGCAGCATTCTGCCCGGAATGGTATTCCATCTGGTCCACAACGCGCTTCCCTTAGCCAATGCCTCGGTCACTCCGGCAATGTTTCCTCCCTGGGCGGTGTCGCGGCTGCTCGTAACCCCAGGCGTGAAGGGCGGCTGTGTGTTTGGATGGCCGCTCGTGGCCGCCGGCGCTGTCATCGGCCTGTTGGTGTTGATCTGCTTCAGTCGGCTACCCTGTGCCAAGTCGGCCGAGGAATCGTTGGAAGAAGCCATTAAACGGGGCGAATCGTCGCCCGAAAAGCTTGTGTGCCCCGAACGCACCATAGCCGGGGGCTAACAGCCGCCGGATCGCTGCCAAATAAATCTCGCGATGTCCAGTTCGAATGACACGGCTCACCCTTCGTGCCCGATATGTGTTTCCTGCCACGAGCGATTCGATCCCCGATGGCTTCGTCGCTATCGAGGGCGGTCGCATTGTTGATGTCGGGCCATGCAGAGCGGGTGGACCGCCCGCGATACAGAATGACCTGGGCAACGTCGCGATCATCCCGGGCCTGGTCAACGCGCACGCGCACCTCGATTTCAGCCGACTGAGCGCGCCGCTGGGCCATCGCGGCATCGCCTTGCCCGATTGGATCCGCCTCGCAATGGCGTATCGCCGCCAGGCAGCGGATCAGCTGCCGTCCGCACTGTTTGAGGGCCTGAGCGAGTGCCTGCGCCATGGCGTGACGACCGTCGCCGACATTGTGCAGCCAGGCTGGTCGCCGATCGCCGCTCCACTGAATCTCGCAGCTTTCCTGGAGTTGATCGGACCGACAGCAGATCGCGTGCCCGTGGCAATACAACTGGCCAACACCTATCTTAAAAACGCTGCCTCGCCCGGCGAGAACAGCAAGGGATGCGTGTCTTTTGGTTTAAGCCCGCACGCCCCTTACAGTGTGCACCCGCAACTCCTCACCGCAATCGTCCGGCTTTCCATCGAGAAAGCGGTGCCCCTGGCGATGCACTTGGCCGAGTCACCGGAGGAGTTGGAGTTGCTGCAAAATGGGACCGGACCGCTTCGCGACCTGCTGGACGACATCAAAAGCAGCCGAGGGCCATTGGTTGCCGAAGCCGGTGCAGCACCCCATCGCGGAAGTCGTCCAATGGACTTCCTTCGCTCGCTGTCGCCTGCTTTCAGAGCATTGATCGTTCACGGCAATTATCTCTCCGACGACGAAATTGCCTTTCTAGGCACGAACGCTTTGCGCATGGCGGCCGTCTACTGTCCCCGCTCTCACGATTGGTTCGGCCACCAACCGTATCCGCTCGAGAACATGCTGCGAGCCGGCGTCACGGTCGGACTGGGCACGGATGGCCGTGGCTCGGCCCCGGACCTCAACCTGTTGGCCGAAATGCGGCTCATCGCCAAACTTCACCCCGGCGTTGGCTTGGATTGGGTCCTGAAACTGGGTACCCTATCCGGCGCGGAAGCACTCGGCCGCGCCGACTCGATCGGCTCCCTGTCGCCGGGCAAGCGAGCCGATCTGGCCATCGTCGCGCTGCCGGATCGTGACGCGAAAGACCCGCACGAGCTGTTATTCGACTCGGAGAAGCCAGTCACGGCCTGCTGGCTCGGCGGCGAACAGGCGTGGGCGGCCGATAGACAACTTGCTTAATGGAACACTGGCAATTGGTTGAAACGCGGCATTCGACATACCTGCCACATAACGACTCCTGTTTATTATGAACATCGACCTTGCCCGAGACTGCTGGTTCCTGACCGGGCCAACCGCGTCAGGCAAGTCTGCCGTGGCCGTCGAATTGGCGCGAGGTATCGGGGCCGAGATCGTCTCGATGGACTCGATGGCTCTTTATCGCGGGATGGACATTGGCACCGCTAAGCCCACCGCTGCCGAGCAGAGCCAAGTTCCGCATCATCTGATCGATGTACTCGATCCTTCGCAGGAGTATAGCCTGGCCGCTTATCTCCCGTTGGCCGGCCGAACAGCGACCGAGATTGCTGGTCGCGGACGCGAGGTGCTGTTTGTCGGCGGCACGCCGCTGTATCTAAAGTCGCTCTTGCGGGGGATTTTTGAGGGCCCGCCGGCCGATTGGGACTTTCGCGCCCGACTCGCCGCGGAGGCGCGGCGGCACGGCGGCGATTGGCTGCATCGTCGGCTGGCGGAGGTCGATCCCCCCACGGCCGCCCGACTTCATTCCAACGATGAGCGACGTCTTATTCGCGCGCTAGAAGTATTTGAAAAGACCGGCCAGCCGATCAGCGCGCTGCAGCAGCAGTTCGACGTCGGGCGTCCTGCCACGGATTGCCGCGTGTTTGCTTTGGCTTGGCCCCGAGAGCAGCTTCACGCCCGAATCGATCGCCGCGTCGAAGCAATGTTCGCTGCAGGGTTGGTGGAAGAGGTCCGCGGACTCATCGGCCCCCAAAGCGAGAGGGGCGAGGAGAGGCTGAGCCGTACCGCCCGCCAAGCCGTGGGATACCGCGAGGTCATCGACTATCTTGACGGGCGGCAGGGGTTGCCCGAAACGATCGAGTTAGTCCAACGTCACACCCGGCAGCTCGCCAAGCGTCAAATGACTTGGTTCCGCAGTCTGAGCGAGTGCCGCTTTCTGCCTGTTTCCGGCCAATTCGACGTCATCGCGGTTGCCAGCCAAATTGTTTCGCTCGTCCGCCCGGCCTGATCGCTACTCCATTGGCGGTCGGCCCACGTCGTTCTATGATGAGGCGTATGTTGCAACCGCATGATTTTGACATCTTGGTCGTCGGCGGCGGCCATGCCGGAGTCGAGGCCGCATTGGCTGCGGCTCGCGTGGGCGCACGGACAGCGCTGGTCACCAGCAGTCCAAGCACGATTGCCCTGATGAGCTGCAACCCGGCGATCGGCGGCGTTGGCAAAGGCCAGATTGTTCGAGAGATCGACGCCCTCGGCGGCGCGATGGGGTTGGCCATCGATCGGACCGGCATCCAATTCCGCATGCTTAACCGCAGCAAGGGCCCCGCAATGCACGGCCCTCGCGCCCAGGCCGACAAACTCGCCTATCAGCGGGAGATACAACGCATCCTCCAGTTGCAGCCGAGGCTTGTGATTGTGGCGGAAACCGTCGAGGAACTGCTGGTCGACGGCAAATCGCGGATCACCGGCGTCCGCACCGCGGCAGGCAACGACCTACGCTCGCGAGCCGTGGTTCTTTGCGCCGGCACGTTCATGCGCGGGCTGCTCCACTTTGGCGACAGGACGCAACCTGGCGGGCGCATCGGCGAGCCGACCTCGGCTGGACTCAGCCAGTCGCTTCAGCGGCTAGGTTTCGAACTGGGGCGATTCAAGACCGGCACCCCGCCGAGACTCGACGGACGCACGATTGACTACGCCCAGACCGAGCCGCAGTCCGGAGATGAACGGCCGGAGCCGTTTTCCTTCCTCACCGATCGCATCGACACCGAACAGACGCCTTGCTGGATCACTCACACTTCCCCGGAGCTGCACCAGCTAATTCGCGAAAACTTGCACCGCGCCCCGATGTTCAGCGGGCAAATCCAATCAACCGGGCCACGCTACTGCCCCTCGATCGAAACCAAGATCGTCCGCTTCGCCGACAAAGAGCGACACCAGTTATTCCTCGAACCGGAGGGCCGGCACACCGACGAGATCTACGTTAACGGTCTTTCGACCAGCTTGCCGCCCGACGTTCAGGATGCCATGCTCCCGCTGATTCCCGGCTTGCAGCAGGCAAAAATCATCCGCTACGGCTACGCCATCGAATACGACTATTTGCCGCCGGTGCAGTTGAAGGCGTCGCTCGAGACCAAACGCGTGGCGGGCCTTTACTGCGCCGGCCAGATCAACGGCACTACCGGTTACGAGGAGGCCGCAGCCCAGGGGCTCATGGCCGGAGCGAACGCCGCGATGATGCTTCGTGGCGAAGACCCGCTGGTGTTGAAACGTGATCAGGCCTACATCGGCGTAATGATCGACGACCTGGCGACCCGCGGCGTCGATGAGCCGTACCGCATGTTCACCAGCCGGGCGGAATATCGTCTTTTGCTGCGTCCGGACAACGCCGACCGACGGCTGACGCCGCTGGCCCACGAACTGCATCTGTGCAGCGACGAACGGCGGGAGCGGCTTCGCAGCCTAGAGACTGAAATTGCCCGGGTCGTTCGATTGCTGGAAACCGCCCATTGCGAATCCGGTTCGCTACTGAAACTGCTGCGCCGACCGGAAGTTGGCTGGAACGAGATGGGTGCCCGCCTGCCCGAACTCGCCGGCGTTTCGGGCCGCATCGCTACGCAGGTGAGCTACGATGCCAAGTACTCCGGCTACGTCGCCCGTCAGCAGGTGGATATCGCCCGACAGGATCGGTTGGCCAGCCTTCGGATTCCCGCCAACTTTGACTATGCCACGGTGCCACACCTGCGCGCCGAGGCACGTGAGAAGCTGGCCCGCGTCGCCCCGATCGACCTCGCTCAAGCCGGCCGCATCAGCGGAATTACGCCCGCCGACGTGACGGTTCTAATGATCCATCTCGAAGGCCATCGGGACTGGAAAGTCCCGCCCCATCGCGGTACACTTCAGTGATGGTTGAACGCGAATCCGCCCGATATTCGGGCCTTCTCGAAGGCGCGCGACAAGGCGACGCCGAATGTCGCGATCGCTTGTTTGGGCTGTGTCGTTCCTACCTGAACTTTGTCGCCCGCTCGCAGATCGAGACGTGGTTGCGGCGGAAAGTAGACGCTTCCGACTTGGTGCAAGAGACGATGCTCGAAGCTTGCCGCGATTTCGAGCGGTTTCAGGGCCACAGCGAGCAGGAATGGCTGGCCTGGCTCCGCAAGATTTTGAACCACAACGCGGCCGATTTCGTGCGCCACTACCGCGGCACGGCAAAGCGAGCGGCACGCCGCGAGGTTCCGTTTCGCGACCCGGACGATAGCGTGGCCCGGGGCGCCCCCGAGCCGGCGGCCGACATGCCCACGCCGAGCCAGGAGTTCCTGCAACTCGACACGGAACTGCGGGTAACGGCCGCGATGAACACTCTGCCGCATGATTATCAGGAAGTCATTCTGCTGCGGAATTTGCAGCGGTTGTCGTTCAACGAGGTGGCAGAACGGATGGAGCGTTCGCGCCCGGCAGCGCAGATGCTTTGGATGCGCGCCATACGCAAATTGCAGGAGGCGATGGAAGCCGAATCAGCGTAACCGGTGGCCACCGTGCCCCGGAACCATATGTCAAGCGATCGATTGCGCCGTCGAGCAGCGTTCGAGGCCGCGAGGCTCATCTATACCCGCGAGGAAACCCAATATTGCCGGGCGAAAATAATGGCGGTTCGGCAATTCACGGCCGCCAAGGTCGATCCCGGCGACCTTCCTCGCAATCGGGAAATCCGCAGCCATCTTAAGGCGTTCGACCGGGCAACGCCGGGGGAACAGCGAGAGCTTGTCCTCGACCCGACAGCGACTTTCGGTGCACCCGACGCCGTCCAAGACCGGTTTCGAGCGTATGCGTTGCTGCTCTTGCCGCTCGAAAACGTCGCGCAGGCGCCGGAAGAGCACCCCGAGGGCGATGTGCTCTACCACAGCTTGCAGGTCTTCGAGTTGGCACGACAGGCTCGCTCCTACGACGAGGACTTTCTTCTGGCGGCGCTATTGCACGATGTCGGCAAGGCCGTCGACCGGCAAGATCACGTCGCCGCGGCTTTGGCGATCCTGGACGGGATCGTTAGCCCCCGGACGGCGTGGCTGATTGAACATCACGTCGAGGCCCTTTCCCTGCGTCAAGGCGCACTCGGCGTCCGCCTGCGTCGAAGGCTGGAGGCCTCCGACGACTTCGACGAACTCATGCTGTTGGCCGACTGCGACCGGCGAGGGCGTTCCGTTGGCGTCGACGTCCCCGACGTCCAAGATGCGCTCGAAGCCGTCCGTCAACTCGCGGCCGAGTGCGACGACGACTGACTCCGATGGCAGTTCGTTTCGGCTCCAACTTTGGCGTCCGCCGGCCACACCACCCGTTCGGGTGGCCTCCCTCAACAAACTGGCTAGCTTGGGGTAATCTCTCCGAACGTACCGAGCACGGCGACCGAGCCGCAAAAAGCTGTTTTAAAATTTTCTCGAGCGGGCATTGACGTGCACTGACGACAATGATACCATCTCTTGTTTCCCGCCTGAGTGGCGGGACCGGACTGTTGCTTGGCAAGTCGGCAGTCGAGTTACTCGGAGGACATCCGTGGCTGGTCAGACTAGCGAAATCATTCGGATTCGGATGGAGGCGTACGATCACGCCATCTTGGATCAGAGTGCCACAGAAATTGTGGATACCGCGAAGCGGACCGGTTCCGTGGTCCACGGGCCGATTCCGCTGCCGACCCGCATCGAGCGCTATACGGTCCAGTCTAGTCCCCATGTGGACAAGAAGGCCCGCCAGCAGTTTGAGATCCGCACGCACAAGCGGCTGATCGACATCATGCAGGCTACGGCCAAGACAATCGAGGCGTTGAACAAGCTCAGTCTGCCGGCCGGCGTCGATATTAAGATCAAAGCCACCAGCAGACACTAAAAATCCGGAATAAACGGTTTATGACACGGAAGCTTGGCGGGTAATGCTGGCTTGAAAGCCGGCCGTTCCCGTCGGCGACGTAGCACAAGGGCTAACTGCGATGGTAGTTGGAATGCTCGGCCGAAAGGTCGGGATGACGCAGATTTTCGATGCGACCGGCCAGGCGATTCCGGCAACGGTAATCCAGGCAGGCCCTTGTCACGTCCTTCAGTTGCGGACTCAGGCCCAAAACGGCTATGAAGCCGTGCAATTGGGCTATCTCGATAAGCCGCGACGCTTGGCCAGTCGTGCTGCTCGCGGTCAAGTCGCCAAGCTCGACAGCAAACGCCAGAAGCGGCTCTCCGCTGCCGGCCTTCAGCCAGTGCCTAAGGCTGATTGTGAGCCACAGCGATTCGTTCGCGAATTCCGCGGCGCAACCGATGGATTGACGGTCGGTCAGCAGTTGAACGTTGACGTCTTTGCGAAGACCGCCTCCGTCGATGTGATTGGTACCAGCAAAGGTCGTGGCACCGCCGGCGTCATGAAGCGGCACGGCTTCGCAGGTCAGCGGGCTTCGCACGGCGTCAAGAAGGTCCATCGCCACGCGGGCTCGATCGGCTGCAACACCGATCCGCACCACGTCTTTAAGGGACGGCGGATGGCTGGTCGTTACGGCGCGTCGCGCGTCACCGCCCGGAACCTGAAGGTCGTCGGGGTTGACGTCGAGAATAATCTGCTCATTCTTCGCGGCGCGGTCCCCGGGCCAAACGGCGGCTACGTGATCATCCGGGAAACGAACAAACTTTAGGATAGCAACGGCGCGTTCCGCGCCCCACGAGATACGGTGCTGCCATGCTGAGCCTGCCAATTTATGATCGTACCGGTGCCGAGGTCGGCAAATATGAAGTCGATCCCGCGCAGTTGGCCCCACGGATCAGCAAGCAGTTGTTGCACGACGCCGTGGTGATGTATCAAAACAACCTGCGGCAAGGATCCGCGAAGACAAAGACTCGCAGTGAGGTCTCGGGCTCAAGCAAGAAGATGTATCGGCAGAAGGGGACGGGCAATGCCCGGGCTGGCTCCCGTCGCAGTGGCGTTCGTCGTGGTGGCGGACACATCCACGCCCGGCAGCCCCGCGATTGGTCCTATCGCCTGCCGCGGAAGGCGCTGCAGTTGGCCACGCGAATGGCGTTGGCCTCGCGTCTGACGGATGCCGAAGTCACGCTGATTGACCAGCTCGCCTTTGAGCAACCGAAGACGCGTGATGCGGCCGCCATGCTGAAGGCGTTGAAACTCGGTGGCACCAGCGTGCTGGTCGCTGTGCCGAGCTACGACCTGAACGTTTACAAGAGTCTCCGCAACCTGGACGGCGTATCGGTCGCTCCGATCACGGAATTGAACGCTTTAAGCGTGCTCAGCCCGAAGCGGTTGTTGATGACCACCTCCGCGCTGGACGCGATTGTGAAGCTGCGGTCCGGGGCCGCAGCCGAGTGAGCATATTGACGATTTAATGCCGCGGCCACCGGTCGCGGGGTGCGAAGCCGGAAGCGGCTTTTGTGAGGAAACAACATGGCCCGAGACGCCACGAAAACCGCCGTGCAGTTGGAACCGCACCAGGTGATCCTTCGTCCGCTGGTGACCGAGAAGGGTATGCATAAGGCAAGCCGTTGCAATGCCTATGCCTTCGAGATCAACCGGCTGGCTGGCAAAGAAGAGGTGCGTTCGGCAGTCGAGCATTTGTTCGACGTGAAAGTCGTTCGGGTAAACATTCAGAACCGTCGCGGCAAGCCGCGCCGTAGCCGCTTCCGCAAGGGAGCGACCACCGCCTGGAAGAAGGCCATTGTTACGTTGGATCCCGAACACCGGATCAACTTCTTCTAGCGATTAGGGTTTGAACATTTTTGTAGACTGCGGCTGAAAGCGGAATTGACATGGGGATTCGCAAATACAATCCGACCACGCCGGGCCGTCGCGGAGCTACCGTGAGCGACTTCGCGGAGCTCACCCCCGGCGCC
Organism: Planctomycetaceae bacterium; assembly: GCA_021372555.1. Lineage (GTDB taxonomy): Bacteria > Planctomycetota > Planctomycetia > Pirellulales > Thermoguttaceae > JAJFUI01. The sequence goes on from JAJFUI010000167.1 coordinate 22,879, forward strand.
AAGCCGGCCAAGGCCTTGCTGCGACCGAAGAAGCGAAAGGGCGGGCGAAATAACCAGGGCCGGATCACTGCTCGGCACCGTGGCGGTGGCCACAAGCGGGCTCTCCGCCTGATCGACTTCCGTCGCGACAAGGACGGAGTGCCTGCCGTTGTCGACTCGATTCAATACGACCCAAACCGCAGTGCACGAATTGCCTTGCTGCACTACGTTGACGGCGAAAAACGATACATTTTGGCCCCTGACGGTCTGAAAGCTGGCGATCGCGTTCAGAGTGGTGCGGACGCGCCGGCAGCTGTGGGCAATTCCTTGCCGCTTTCCGCGATTCCGTTGGGCATGGACGTTCATAACATCGAGATGCAGCCTGGCCGCGGTGGTGTGCTGTGTCGTGCGGCCGGCATTCGTGCCACTTTGGCCGCCCGCGACGCCGACTGGGCGCAGATCAACTTGCCGAGCGGTGAGATTCGACGTGTGCCGGCGACCTGCCGTGCCACGATTGGCATCGTTGGCAACTCCGATCACATGGGAATTGTGCTTGGGAAAGCGGGCCGGACCCGCTGGCTCGGCCGGCGGCCGCATGTCCGCGGCACCGCGATGAACCCCATCGACCATCCGCACGGTGGTGGTGAAGGGCGCACCAAGGGCGGCCGGCATCCGGTTAGCCCGACGGGCAAACTGGCCAAGGGCGGTTCGACCCGCAAGCGTCGGAAGCCATCGAACAAGTCAATCGTCCGTCGACGGAAGTCCAGACGGTATGGGCAACTGAAGATCAAGTGAGCCTTGGCGTCAAGAAGGCTGTGGCCGAACGCTAAAAGCTGAAAGCTGAGAGCTATGGGAAGATCACTAAAGAAAGGCCCGTTCGTCAACCCGAAGCTGTTTCGCAAAGTCGAGAAACAGAACGACGTGGGGACGAAGGAGCCGATCAAGACTTGGGCCAGAGCGTGTACGATCGTGCCTGAGTTTGTGGGCCACACCTTCATGGTGCACAACGGCAAGATCCACTTAAAGGTGTTTGTGACCGAGGAAATGGTGGGGCATCGCCTTGGCGAATTCGCTCCCACGCGAACGTTCCGCGGCCACGGCGGGAAGGGCAAGCGATAGGAACACAACCATGGCGTACGAAGCGACATACCGATTCGCGCGCATCAGCGCCCGGAAAGTCCGCCCCCTGGCCGACTTGGTCCGAGGCAAGCTGGCTGACGACGCCCTGAACATTTTGAAGTATCAGCCCCACCGTGGGGCGCGAATGATCGAGAAGGTCCTTCGCAGCGCCTTGGCCAATGCCGAGGATCGCCGCGCTGCCAACCTTCACCACCTCGCGGTGGTCGATTGTCGCGTCGATGGCGGGCCGATGTTCAAGCGGATGCGTCCGCACGCCCGCGGCATGGCATCCGTCCTCAAGAAAAGATTCTCCCACATCCACGTGGCATTGGAATAGAACATGGGTCAGAAAGTCAATCCCGTCGGGTTCCGCACTGGCGTCATGCTCGGTTGGAAGAGCCGTTGGTACGCCTCGAAGCAGGAGTTCGCCGATCTGTTGGTTGAGGACCAGAAGATCCGCAACTACATTAAGGGTCGGAAGGACAAGTTCGGCAAGGCGCTCTATCCGGCGATCTCGAAGATCGAAATCGAGCGGACCCGCGACGAAGTCAAGGTGGTGTTGTTCTCAGCACGGCCTGGCCTCCTGATCGGCCGCAAGGGTGAGCGAGTCGAGGAACTGCAGAAGGAGCTCCAGGAGAAAACCGGGCGGCGGATCAACATTAAGATCGAGGAGATCAATCGCCCGGAGATCGTCGCCCAACTGGTGGCCGAGGACATCTGCGAGCAGTTGGAAAAGCGGGCCGGGTTCCGTCGCACGATGAAACGGGCGATGGAGCAGACGATGGAAGCGGGCGCCAAGGGAATTAAGATTCAGCTTTCGGGACGGCTTGGCGGGGCCGAAATGTCTCGCCGCGAGAAGCAGATTGCCGGCTCGATTCCGCTGAGCACGCTTCGGGCGAAAATCGACTACGGCTTTGCCGAGGCGCTGATCGCCCAAGGACACATCGGCGTGCAAGTGTGGATTAATCAGGGAACATACAGCGAGGACGAAGACCATGGCGCTGATGCCAAAACGGGTCAAGCACCGAAAAAGCCAAAGAGGGCGTATAAGAGGTAGCGCCTCGCGTGGTAACCGCGTGGTCCACGGCGATTACGGCCTGCAGGCGATGCAGGGTGGTTGGCTGAGCGCGGCTACGCTCGAGGCCGGCCGTATTGCCGCCCAGCAGTACCTGCGGACGGAAGGCCGCCTTTACATCCGCGTCTTCCCCCACAAACCCATCACGTCCATTCCGTTGGAAACACGTATGGGCAAGGGGAAGGGCGAGCCGGAGTATTGGGCTGCGGTTATCAAGCCCGGCACGGTGCTGTACGAGGTCAGTGGAATTTCGGAAGAGGCCGCGCGGATGTGTTTCACCCGCTTGGCGCACAAAATGCCGGTTCGCGTGCGGTTCCTCCGCCGTCGGCCGGTGTAGAGTTGGAGTTCACGTTAGATTAGCGTTGACGGGACGGGATCATGACCAAGGCCTCCGAATTTCGCGAGATGAGCGACGACCAGTTGGCGCTCACCTTGAAAGACACCACGAGCAACTTGTTCCATCTGCGTTTGCAGGCGCAGACGGAGCGGCTCGACGCGCCCAGCGAGCTGCGGAAGCAGCGCCGCATGATCGCCCGGATTAAAACCGTTCAGAACCAGCGCCGTCTCGCCGCCGCCAAAGGCGGTAGCGCGGCCGAGGAGCAGGAATAAGAGCCATGCCCAAGCGCATCGAGACCGGGATCGTCACCAGCGACAAGGCGGCCAAGACCCGCCGCGTCGAGATACCGCGGCTGGTCCGGCATCCCCGGTACGGCAAGTACGTTCGCCGCAAGACGGTCTGCCACGTGCATGACGAGAACGACGAGTCGCATTTGGGCGACGTGGTCGAAATTGTCGAGTCCCGGCCCCTGTCCCGCACAAAGCGGTGGTCGTTGGTCCGCGTGGTCGAGAAGGGGCGCATGGTGGATGTGGCCGCGATGCGAGCCGCCACCCGACGACACACTGCCCCGGAGCAACCAGCGGCCGAGTGAAGTCGCGGAAGGAGCTATCATGATTCAGATGGAAACCCGAATGGCCGTGGCGGATAACACCGGGGCCAAAGAGTTGATGTGCATTAAGGTCCTCGGGGGATCGCGGAAACGCTTCGCCCGGCTCGGCGATGTCATCGTCTGCAGCGTCAAGAGCGTCAGCCCCGGTAGCGAGTTGAAGAAGGGCGCCGTGGTTCGGGCCGTCATCGTCCGCACGAAGCAGCCGACCCGCCGAACCGACGGCAGCTACGTCCGCTTCGATAGCAACGCGGCCGTGATCGTCGACAACGAGCAAAACCCCCGCGGCACGCGCATTTTCGGCGCCGTTGCCCGCGAGCTCCGCGACCGGAACTTCATGAAAATTGTCAGTCTCGCCAGCGAGGTCGTGTGATGCGGATCAAGAGTAATGACACGGTGAAGGTGATCTCCGGCGAAGACCGAGGCGCAACCGGCAAGGTTCTGCGTGTTAACCGCAAGACCGGGAAGCTGGTCGTCGAGGGCGTGAATCGCGTGTACAAGCACGTCAAGCGAAGCCAAAAGAACCCGCAGGGCGGACGGCTCTCGAAGGAGATGCCGATTCAAGCCAGCAACGTGCTGTTGATCTGTGAGAAGTGCGGCGCAGCCTCCCGGCTTGGCGTCCGCTTCCTGCCCAACGGCGCCAAGGAGCGTTATTGCAAGAAGTGCGGAGCGGGCAACGGGCAGGTTTCGCCGCCCAAGGCCCGTTATGCTCAGAAGTAAGGACGACGTGAAACCGCGACCGGTAGTCGCCCAGCACGAATAGAACCGCGACCAGGTCGCGTCGAGACGAGACATGAGCGCAGCAAAAGCAAAAAAACCGAGCAAGGCCGAGCAGGCGAAGGAGCCGGAGGTTATCCCCGTTCCGCGACTGCAGGAGAAGTATGAGAAGGAGATTCTCAAGAGCCTGGCCGAAAAGCTAGGCCGGACGAATCGCCTCTCGCTGCCCCGCTTGAAGAAGATCGTCGTCAACATGGGCGTTGGCAAAGCGATCAGTGAAAAGAAGTACCTCGAGGACGCGGTCGAAGCGCTCAAGCAAATCTGCGGCCAGAAACCGCTGGTGACGTTGAGCCGCAAGTCGATCGCCAACTTCAAGCTCCGCGAAGGAATGGCCATCGGCGCCAAAGTGACGTTGCGTGGCAAGCGGATGTATGAATTCCTCGACCGACTGGTATCGATCGCGTTGCCGCGAGTGCGTGACTTCCGCGGCCTTGACCCGAACGCCTTCGACGGCCGCGGAAACTATAACTTGGGCCTGACCGAGCAGTTGGTCTTCCCCGAGTTAAACCCTGACAAGTTCACGACCCCGCAAGGGATGAATATCACGTTGGTCACCAGCGCCGACAGCGACGACGAGGCCCGTGAACTATTGCGTGGATTTGGGATGCCGCTGCGGGCGGCGTAGTGATAAGTGGTTCGTGCAGAGTGGTTAGTGGATAGGAGGAATGGATAGAGCGTAGTGGAAACGGTTGGAATCGATCTCTCAATTTGGCGAGACGAGACCAATCAAAGCGAACTTTTCCACTGCCGCTATTCACTACCCACTATTCACCTTTGAGGAAGATTGCATGGCAAGCAAATCGAAGATCGCGAAAGCGGCCCGCAAGCCGAAGTTTTCGACCCAAGCGGTGCGGCGCTGCAAAATTTGTGGTCGCCCCCGAGCGGTGTACCGAAAGTTTGGCATCTGCCGGATCTGTTTCCGCAAGCTCGCCGACGGCGGCTTGATCCCCGGCGTCCGCAAGGCGAGTTGGTGAAAGGACCCTAGACCGATGATGACCGATCCGATTGCCGACATGTTGACCCGCATCCGCAACGCGGTGCGCGTCGAGCGGCCCCAAATCGATATGCCCGTCTCCAAGGTCAAACGCGGCTTGGCCGAAGTGCTCAAGCGCGAGGGCTACATCTGGGACTGGGAGGAAGTGGAAGGCCAGCCGGCCAACCAGCTTCGCGTCCACCTTAAGTACGGCCCGAACGGGGAACGCGTGATCCGGCGGATTCGCCGCATCAGCAAGCCCGGCCGCCGCGTCTACAGCGGCGCCGCCAGCTTGAAGCCCATCCTCGGTGGCCTGGGAATCTGTATTATCAGCACCAGCCGCGGCGTGATCAGCGACCGGGAAGCCCGGCAACGGAAGCTCGGCGGCGAAGTCCTCTGCGAGGTTTGGTAATCATGTCTCGGATCGGAAAAAAGCTGGTGCCGGTGCCCGCGGGCGTCACAATCAAGATCGCGGACCGCACGATCTCCGTAGAAGGCCCGAAGGGCAAGCTCCAGTGGGAGCATCGGCCCGAGGTCTCCGTGGCCTACGATGACGCGGCCAAGACCGTGGCGGTTAGCCGTCGTGACGACGAGCGCCAGAGCCGCGCACTGCACGGGCTCACCCGCGCGTTAATCGTCAATATGGTTGCCGGCGTCACGCAGGGGTACGAGAAACGCTTGGAAATCCAAGGCGTGGGCTATCTGGCCGCCGTGCAAGGCAAGACGCTCCAACTCCGCGTCGGCCTCGCGAACGAACTGCAGGTCCCCATCCCCGAGGGGCTCAAGGTTACCGTCCCGGATCAACAGCATATCGTGATCCAGGGCATCGAGAAGCAGTTGGTCGGCCACTTTGCGGCCTCAGTCCGGGCGCTGCGAAAGCCCGAGCCTTACAAGGGCAAGGGCATCCGCTACCTCGGTGAGCCGGTCCGCCGCAAGCAAGGCAAGGCAATGGTGAAGTAATTACCCTGTAAAGCCGCGGTCAATTGGTCGCGGGGCGATCTAGCCGCAGAAGAGACAAGGATTCTACCGTGAGACACGAGAGACAAGTCGGCCGGCAGCGACAGCGGCGCGGGCTGCGCGTCCGCAACCGGCTGAAGAAGGTCGCCACCCGCCCGCGGTTGAGCATCTTCCGCAGCCGCCAGAATATGTACGCCCAGATTATCGACGACAGCGTTGGCCGGACGCTGGCCGCCGCCAGCACTCTGGATGCTGCGTTGCGGGAAACGGTTCGCTACGGCGGCAATAAGACGGCCGCCACCGCGCTGGGTAAAGCGATCGCCGAGCGGGCAATTGCCGCCGGCATCAAGGAAGTCGTTTTCGATCGCCGCGAATACAAGTATCACGGTCGTGTGGCTGCCATGGCCGACGCCGCCCGAGAAGCAGGATTGGTATTCTGATGTCAACCGACACCGTTCAAGGTCAACTGATCGACAAGGTCATCAAGATCCGCCGGTGCGCGGCGGTGGTCAAAGGCGGCCGGCGCTTTAGCTTTACCGCCCTGGTCGTCGTCGGCGATGGCCAAGGCCGCGTGGGCTGGGGCTACGGCAAGGCCAATGAAGTGCCGCCAGCCGTGGAAAAGGCCGTCAAGGACGGCTCCCGCAACCTCATCCCTGTTCACATGCAGGGTACTACCATCCCGCACACGGTCAAGGGACGCTTCGGCTCCTCCCAGGTGATCCTGGTTCCGGCTGGCCCCGGTACCGGCGTGATCGCCGGCGCGGCCGTCCGTGCGGTGTGCGAAGCCTGTGGCCTCCGCGACATCCTCACCAAGAGCTTCGGCTCGACCAATCCGACGAACCTTGTCAAAGCCACCATTGAAGCCCTAAGTTCGCTTCGCTCACAAGGCGAAGTGGAACGCCTGCGAGGAGTCTCGCTGTCATGAATCTGAACGACGTCCATCGCGGAATCCAGCGGAACAAGTCGCGCAAGCGTGTCGGTCGCGGCATCGGCTCCGGCCATGGCAAGACGGCCACTCGCGGCCACAAGGGCCAAGGGTCGCGGTCCGGCTCTTCCACCTCGCCGATTTTCGAGGGCGGTCAGATGCCGCTGGTTCGCCGCATTCCCAAGCGGGGCTTCACAAACCGCTGGGCCGAAACGATTGCGATCATCAACCTCGACTCGATGGAAAAGTACTTCCAGAGCGGCGAAGAGGTTTCCCCCGAATCGCTTCGCGGCAAGGGGCTGCTCAAGGGCAGCTTTGACTTGGTCAAAGTCCTCGGCGACGGAGACCTCACCAAGGCTTTGAAGATCTCGGCCCACAAATTCAGCCGCTCGGCCACGGAAAAGATCGAGAAGGCCGGTGGCCAGGCGATCGTCTTGCCCGGCAAGAAACCGGTCGTCAAGAACAAGATGAAAGCGAAGACCGGGCGATCGTAGGATGCGACGGCTTGGTCTTGCGTCGCTTGCCCTCGCAGGCTAAACCAAGACCTGAGACCGAGGACCCGAGCCCTGTGCGAAGGATCGAGCCATGTGGGAAAAGTTCCGAGTCATCTTCACGATTCCCGAACTGCGGAAGAAGATCCTCTTTACGCTTGGGCTTCTTGCCGTCTACCGCATCGGTGAAGCAATCCCGCTGTTCATCGTCGACTATACGAAGATGACGTCGTTCTTCGGTGGCACCGGAGGCATCGGCGACGTCTTCCGTCAGGTCGCCATCTTTAGCGCCAGCGATCTTACCCGCTCGACGATCTTCGGTCTGGGCATCATGCCCTACATCTCGGCCTCGATTATCTTCCAGCTTTTGGCTAGCGTGTACCCGCCGCTGGAAAAACTGCAAAAAGAAGGCGAGACTGGCCGGAAGAAGATCAACGAATACACCCGTTACGCGACAATTATCCTCTGTCTCGGCCAGAGCTGGGCGTACATGGCCGTCTTGATCAAGCAAGGTCTCGTTCGCGAGGACTTGTTGGTTGGCGGCGCACTGCCGTTCAGTTGGCAAATCACCGCCGTCATGACGATGACCGCCGGCACGGCCTTCCTCATGTGGCTCGGCGAGCAGATCGACGAGTACGGCATCGGAAACGGCATCAGCTTGATCATCATGGCCGGCATCTTGGCCCGCATGCCCGGTGCCAGCTGGAACGACCTGATC
>JAJFUI010000170.1 GCA_021372555.1 Planctomycetaceae bacterium
GGCGGGATGATCAGCACGCGATACCGCTCGCCGTGAAGTTGTAGTTCGGCATTCCCGGCTCCTGACGCCGCCGCCGGTCGCGGCTTGATGACGGCTTCCTTCTCGAACAAGTCCATCGGCAGCCAGTCGCACTCGATTTGGGCGTCTTGCAACGCCTCGCTGATGCGTTCGGGCGGGACCATCTTGCCGACCTGGCCGAGGTTGCCATTGAACAAAATCGCCACCGGGCAGACGTGGCGGCCGCCGGTCAACATGAGGCTTAGACGGCTGGTGTAGTCGGCGAACACGCGATAGAGCGGCCAGCGGGGCTCGAAGCCACCGTTGTAGAAATACGGTGGGCAGTCGTCGTCGTACGGCGCGCGTGGGTTGAAAGAGTGCGGAATGAGGAAGTTGACGCCGCAGACCTGCATATGGTCGGCCCACCACTTCATCTCGCGATAGGTGAGGTCCTGCCCTCGGGCGCCGAATATCTCGACCATCGCGATGTCGTCCTGCTTGCCGAAGACGTGCGAGATCGAGCTGGCGATCTTGGGCGTCTGCCACACCGGGTCGTCGGCCCAGGGCGCTTTGGTGCAGTGCTTTTGGCCCATGACGAACTGCTTGAAGACAGCGTCGATCGCGCCCATGTCGCTGTAGCGTTGGAGCCGCATCATGTCGCCGGCGCAGAAGTCTTTGTTGTGATAGAGCCCGCCGTGCTCCATGAAGTGGCCCATCGACTTGACGTGGTGTTCGTGGCACCACCGCTGGATGCCACCGTAGAGCGTCCGGCCCCAGGTCTCGGCGAAGGCGTCAAGATACTGGAACTTGGCGGCGAGCTGCTCCTCGCCGGCCAATTGGAACTTGTGGGCGACGTAGGCTTTCTTCCAGTCGACGTTGCGCTCGGCCAAGACCGAGTTCAATTCGGTGCCCCAGTCACCCCGAGTCTCCGGCTCGTCGTAGAAGAAGCCGCGGATCGTCTTGCCGAAGTCCGCGCCGAAGTGATCGAAATGCGGCTGGTAGACGGTGTTGATGTACCAGTCGACGCAGTCCTTGCTGGCCCCGTCGATGCTCAAATGACCGGTCTGTGCTAGCGGCTGGCCTTGGACGTGGGTGAACTTCATCACTCGCCACTTGCCGGCCGGAACGTTCCAGTCGAGTTTGCCGTCGTGAATCGAGGGGGCCAGATCGACGAGCGTGGCGCCGTCGACCTTGCCATCGGCCGTCAACTTGCCCGCCACGGCACCGATGTAACGCGATCCGCGATAGCCGTCGGCCTGGAACTGGCGTGGCCCCTCCACGTTTGTGGCGGTAGCTTCCATCCGCTTCACCGCGTATCGCGGCGGGACCTTTCCGCCAATCTCTTGGCTTGGCCACCACTTCTCGTCAAAGATCCACATTTGCAGGTTGTGCTTCTTGGCTGCTTCCAGGCAGATGCCCAGATCGCGCCACCAACCAGGGGCGAGCCAGTCCTTGTGCGGGCGGCTCTCGGCCGTGAAACAGCCATTGCCGCCCTCGGCGATTCTGGCAATTTCGGCCTCCAACTGCTCACGGGTTTCGTCGCCGTGCAGCCAGAAGAGCGGGCCTGTCAGCCGGCGGGCCTCCATGGGCAGTTCGCGAAATTGCCGCTCCAGCGTAGCGAAGTCGTCTGGGGCGGCCATCACCGTGGAGCCGGCCATAGCAAGCCAGGAGGAGAGAGCGGCAATGGCGATGAACATGGATTTCATGAAATGGTCCTTGCTGCTTGGTAAGCGGTGTGTGTTTGGGTCGTGTCTCGTCCGACGACCATCTCGAAGGCCGGCTGGTCTCACTTAGCATATTCGATCCGCACTGGCCCCAGAAGCCCCGAGGGGAGCAGTGGGGATTTAGCGGTATACGGATTCCAGGTTGTCCAGGTGACGCGCTTCTCCGGTGGCAGCGAGGCATCGCCGATCAACCGGTTTACCCACTGGTTGGCGACGGTCAATTGCAGCTCGTTATCACCAGGACACGCGATATTGGTGATCTCAACGCGCCACGGTGGGCACCAGAGGACAGCAACCGCGCGACCATTCAGACGGACGTCGACGAGGTCCTTCACGTCACCGAGATTGAGAAATAGGCGTCGGCCTTTCGATCGTTCGTCGATCGTAAACGCTTTTTTATAGACGGCCTTGCCCGAGTAGTAGCGAATGCCCGGCTCATCGCGATGAGTCCAATCGACAAGCTTATCGAACTCCGTCGATGACGGGCCTCCGAGCGCGGGGTCGAACGCGACGGTCCAGGGGCCGGCAATCTCTTGCAGTGGCTCGTAGTCGATAAAGTTTCGGCCTACGGATTGCGTCTGGCCGGTTGGTGTCCGGAAGACGATGAACATCGAACCAGTGGGATTGAACCGAAGCGGGACAGTCGTGCGTCCGTGTTGCTGCGAGAACGCCGAAGTGTTGCGGATCTGGCCGGTGAGCGGATCCCATATTTCCGGAAGCTTGCCCGAGACTCGGAACGTGCAAGCCGCGTCGACGGTGGCGTTTGTGCCATTGGTGACGAAGTAGATGTCCGTGTCATTGTCGCGGCGGTGGATATATCGGAGAGGTTTATCGGCTTCGAAGTCGGGCGGGACATTGAGGCGGGTCAAGGCATCGGCCGGGACATGGTACTCGGGATAGATGTCGAACGGGCTGGCTCGATCCTTGGGAGGCGGTGGCACGAGGATCCGGCCTTTCGCCCAAAGAGCGTCGGCTAGCTTTTTCACGATCTCGTCGCATTTTGGATAGTCGGAGAGGCTCGGTGACCTGCGCGGCGGGCGGCCAACGATCGTTACGCCGCCGTCGGCCAGGGCTGTGATCTTGTGCAACAACGTGGGCGTCATGGTGTCGCACGCTGGCAGCACAAGCAGGCGGTAGGTCATGCCGTCAGGCAAGAACAGTTGACCATCCTTGGCGGTTGCACGCTCGATGAGCGTCTCAGGGGCACAGCCGTCGAAGTTGTATCCGAGCCGATCTGGCGGATTGCCACGCGTTGCGGACTGGGGCGATCGGAAGACGTGCGGCGCACCTTCCGGGGCGAGGTAAAGGATATCGGCCACGGGAAGCCCGCGACGCAGCATGTACTGGCATCGAGCGAGGTAGGTGTGGAACGCGGGGGACATGTCCCACCAGGTCTGTGTTCGTTCCCAGTGGACACCGTAGTACGCCATGGTCATGCCTGGCCGGCGGTCGAGCCACGGCTGGTGCTGGTAGCGATGGAAGACGATGCGATTGATGCCGGCACAAAGGGCCCAGTCGGCCTGGGGCTTCATCGCGGCTGGGTGAAGTTGCCAGGCCTCGTTGTCGCCGGCCGTGAACGACTCGGCGCCGACGATCGGGCGGCCGCCCGTGTGGGCGATCGAGACGGCCTCGATGCAACTGTAATTGGTGTCGAATCCGCGTCCTTGCGCCCAGAACTCGCCCATGGGCACGTCGGCCGGTCCGCCGAGAGTCAGGTCGCCTGCCGGATTCATGTCGTAAGGCTCGATGGATAGCTGGAGCCCGTGCCGGTGGGCGAAATCCTTGAGCCGTACGATATGTTTTTCGACGACCAGTTCTTGGGCGGTCCGCCGGATGTCCCACAGGAACCGTTCGGAGATTTCGTTGCTCGCAACAACGTGGCCGACCATGGCCGGCAGGTAGGGTAGCGGGTCGTAGCCGCGTCGAGAGCGAAACTCCGCCCGGAATTGTTCGGACCAGTTTTGCGAGCTCATCTCCCAGCTATCGAAGTGCAGCCCCGTGAGTCCACAACCAGGGCGTGTTGTGGGACCGATCGCTTTCAGAAGCGGTTCGATGTACGCGTTCAGGTGCGCATCGAGCGCTGCGGGGCTGAACTTGTCGGTCTCGAAACCGAGGCCGGGCAGGGGGGCGGGTCGGGTGACCTGAGCGGTCGCGGTGCGGCCCAGTCGCAGAATCGTCCACTGTCCGCGGGGAACGTCCCATTTCAGGCGGCCGTCTTTGCCGAGTTTCGCCGTGAGGTCGATCACGCGATCAATCGAAACGCACTGATCGGAGGGCGCTGTTGCATGGTCGCCGGTTGGCAGCAGAAATGGCCGCACTCCCGGTTGGGACGAGTAGGGCGCGCGATGGTAAAGCGCCTTCTCGTCGATGTCGGCGATTCGGTTGCTTCCTTTTGGTGTTGGGAAGGCGAGGACAGCCACGTCACGGTAAAAATCTGTCCAAGCCTTCGCCAGCTCCGGCGTCAATGTGGCACGGCCGAAGAATGGCTCGCGCGGCTTCGGGCGTGGTAGAATCGCATCGAACTGCGTGGCGCCGCTGACGGCCGTTTCGCTGGCAACGAGGTGTTGCATGGACTGTTCCGGCTTGACCCAGGGGCCGCCCGTGCCGCACCAGCCCGGGCCGGCGGCCAGCGAGATCTGAAGACCCAGCCGCTCGGCTTCCCGGACGGCGTGTCGGAACAGGTCTTGCCACGCCTTGCTCATGAAACGGACCGGTCCTCGCGGGATGCCGAGATCGACCTCCAGGAAGATGGCGCCGCCGATCCCCACGCGCGACATCGCTTCGAGGTCGGCGGTGATTCCTTGACGCGTGAAGTTGCCGTCCATCACGAGCCAGTAGACCCAAGGTCGGGCGTCGGCTGGCGGGTTGACGAATTGCGCAGTTCGTTGCGAATCCTTGCCTTGCAATGACGCCACGGCCAAGGCAACGATGGCGAGCGACACGAGGGGCAGCAAGCAGCGGGGCATGGCAATTCCGACGGTTAGGTGGGCGTTGTCGTGGTCGCTGTCGTCTGGATGGAGTGAAGGCGTCCCAGTGGATCCTTCGCTGTGATCACGATGACAATCGATTCTGACTTGTCGGACGGAGCTCCATCTTCCTTGACCGTCGCGCGAGCGGCAAGCCTGTTTTACGACAATCCATCGTCGTTTTGCGACAGGCCATGCCGAAGCCGATATTCGAGCGGCGTCACGCCTTCGGTGCGGCGGAAAGTTCGGCCGAGGGCGTCCGGGCCTGTGAAGCCGGCGGCCAGGGCGACGGTCTTCAAGGGCAGATCGGTGCCGGCCAGCAGGCGTTTCGCCCGCTCGAGGCGGCAGTGGACGATCTCCTCGTGAATGCCGTGACCCAAGACGGCCTGAAACCGCCGTTCGAGCGACCGGCGGGTGGTGGGCAATTGATGAGCGATTGCGTCGACGGAAACGGCGTCTTGGCTCTGTCGCCAAATAAGACGCATCGCCTCGGCGACCATTCGGTCCTTGACGGCCGCCACATCGCGCGGGCCTTGGCCGATCAACTCGGCCGACTCCGGCTCGGCGACGGCGGACACCGCAGCAAGCACTTCGATCGTGTCCGCGGCGATCAGGTGCGGAAAGCCGGTCCGTTCGCTCCGAAGCCGGTTGAGCAGTGCGCAAAACGGCGTCTGAATGTCCTCGTCCAGGCCAGTCCTCAACACGGCGCGTCCGGGAGTGAAGAACCCTTGGGCAACAAGTTGCTCCATCATCGTTCCGTTAAAGCTCACCCACCACTCGTCCCAGCCGGTGTCCGGATTGGGCCGGTAGCGGTGCCAAACGCCTGGGAAGAGGAGTATGACGGTGCCCGCCTCGATCTTCTCCACGCCGGAGGGAGCGGACTCGAAGATGCCCTCGCCGCGCGTGATGTAGATGGCTTGGTATTCCGGCAGCGTGCGTCCCTTGTGCCAATCGAAATGGTACAACTCGGGGTGCGGTTCGGGCGGATATTGCGCGCCGGGCGGAATCGAGGTGCAGCCAGCGCCCGTGACGTACAATCCCCACTGCACGTCGCGGGGCCGTACGGGAACGTAGCAGAAAAAGTCTTGGCCGAAGGACTTCACGGTCGCCATTGTATCTTCTGTCGCAAGATGGCGGAAGAATGTCGCGGCGTGGCGTTGACCGCCCCGGTCGGCTCCCATGAGAATGAGGATGGAGATGATTGTCGGAAAGAGGGCTTTCATTTCGGGACGCGCACCTCTGTTCCCTTCAAATGCTATGACCATGCCATCCAGCCGCCACGAAACGATGTCTTCCCGCGAGCGAGTGCTCCGGGCGCTAAACCACGAAGTCCCCGATCGGGCGCCGATTGACTTGGGCGGCAACCAGACGGGGATACACAAGTTCGCCTATGAGGCGCTTGTCAAACACTTGGGCATTGCCGACGAGCTGCGCATCATGGACGCCGTTCAGCAGCTTGCCCGGCCGTGTGAAGCGGTGCTGGAACGGTTTCATGTCGACACTCGGTACATCGCGGCTGGGGCCCCGGAAGGCTTCGACGGCAGGATCCGGCAAAACGTCCGTGACGGGCGGCTGTGGCACGACTTGCGAGACGAGTTCGGGGTCGTCTGGTCCATGCCGGACGATAGGCCGTACTACATGGACATTTCGCGGCATCCGCTGGCCAGGGCGACGATTAAGGACCTCGCCGACTACCCGTTCCCGAAGGGAGATGATCCAAGTCGCTTTGCCGGCTTGCGTGAGCAAGCGAGTCGGCTTCGCGGGGAAACGCCGTACGCAGTCGTGAGCGGTATCTCGGGCGTCGTGTACGAAACGTGTTGGTATCTCCGCGGTCTGGAAAGCTGGTTTATGGACCTGGTGAGCGATCCCGCGTTCTGCGAAGCCCTGCTGGACCAGGTGCTGCGGTTCTGGCTTGACTGGTTCCGGTTGTTTCTCGACGAGGTTGGCGATCTGGTCGACGTGATCATGATTGGCGACGACCTGGCTGGGCAGACGGGCCCTTTGTTCCGGCCGGAAGTCTATCGCCGAATCGTCAAGCCGAGGCAAAAGCGGCTGGTGCAATACATCCGCTCGCGGACAAAAGCGAAGGTCTGGTACCACACCTGCGGCGCGTGCATCCCTTATATTCCGGATCTGATTGACAACGGGATCGACGCCCTGAATCCGGTGCAGCTCAGCGCGAAGGACATGGACCCGGCGGCGCTCAAGTCGCGATTTGGGGACCGGATGGTCTTCTGGGGCGGGGCGATCGACAGCCAGCATGTACTGCCGAAGGCTTCCCCGGACGTCGTTCGGGACCAGGTGCGGCGAAACGTGGAAGCCTTGAAGCCGGGCGGCGGGTACGTCTTCAACAGCGTCCACAACATTCAGGCCGGGGTCCCGCCGGAGAACATTGTGGCGATGTTCGACGCAGGCTACGAGTTTGGGTTTTACGACTGAGGGCGGCATCAGCGATTGCCATCCGGGGCATCTTGTCCATTTACTCGATTCTTCCCAGGATGTCGCTAGGAGGGCTGAGGCGACTAACTGGGATTGCATCAGCTGGCGAAATCTGGGATAAGGCGGGGTCTAATCAGGTGGATTGCCCGTCGCAATGGATTGCAGATGCGCTGGTTGGCGTTGATATCTTTGGGCGTCTTCGCCGTTTCGCTTATTTTAACAGCGATGGTCCGGGCGCTTGCGCGACGTTGGGGAATCGTCGATCGGCCGGATGGGCAACGCAAGCTCCACGGCCGGCCGATGCCGCTCTGGGGCGGCATGGCTGTCTACGGGGCCACGGTGTTGGGTCTATTGGCGGTCTATTTGGTCGGCGGCATCCACGAGAAGTTTGCGGAACTGAGCACCGCCTGGGCGATTGCGGCCGGCTGCGTTTGCTTGGTCGGGGGGGTGGACGATCGGTTTGATCTGCCGCCACGACTCAAGCTTGCGCTGCAAACGCTTTCGGTGGCGCCGATTGTTCTGTTGGGCTACCACGTCGATCGCGTTGTCGCGTTCGGCTGCCCCATCGAGCTCGGTTTGCTGGGGATTCCGCTAACGGTTCTCTGGCTCGTCGGGTGCATTAACGCATTGAACCTGATCGACGGCATGGACGGGCTGGCGTCGCTCATCGGGTTGTCGGCCGCGGGGATGTTGGGGATTATCGCCAGTAGCCAAGGGAACCTGCACGTTGCGGCAATCGCGTTTGTGCTAGCGGGCGCCTTGGCCGGATTTTTGTTGTACAACCTCCCGCCCGCGAGCATCTTCCTCGGTGACTCGGGGAGCATGGTCATAGGGCTGACGATCGGGCTGCTGGGCATTCAAGGGACGCTCAAGACGTCGGCGACGCTGGCGATCACCGCGCCGGTGGTTGTGATGACACTGCCGATGTTTGACATTGTGGCGGCTGTCGTACGGCGGGGCCTTACGGGGCGGCGGCTGGATGCGCCCGATCGGCTTCACATTCACCATCGGCTGCTGGATCGCGGCTGGACGCCTTGGCAGGTGCTTTGTTTGCTCGGGGCGTTGTGTCTGACGACGGGCGCGGCGGCTACGGCGGCCACGATTTTCCGTCGCGATGCGTTGGCGTGGATCGCCGCAATGACGCTGATCGTGCTGATGATCCGCTTGCGGCTTTTCGGTCACGAGGAGTTCGCGTTGGTCAAGGAGGCCGTTGTGCGGGCGCTAAAGCCGGGCTTTCGACACGAAGCGTCGGAGGCAGCGTCGGCTGGTTTGGAGAAAGCTGAGATCGCGACATCCGCGGCGTCGACGACTTCTGGGCGCGAAGCAAATGTTCCGTTGTCGTGGGATGGATTTTTGCATCGGCTACAAGCGTGGGACATTTGCCAAGCGGAGTTTGACGCCTCGTTTGGCGAAAATCGGCGCAGAATCCGCTGGATTGATCCGAAGTCTCCGCCGGGCCAGCGTTGTCGGTGGTCGCTTTGGGTATCACTGCCGGGGCCGGGTGGCGAGTTGTGCGAGCTTCGCGCTGGGGGTTCGAGGCCCGTTGTTCGGCGCGACGAGCTTACGGCGCTGACGTCCATGCTCAAGGATTCGGCAGCCCATTTCGCGGCCTGCACGGATGAGCTATTTGGCCCGGCGGTTGCGCATGGAGATCGCGAGACGGAGCACGACACTAATTCCCGGCGCAAAGCCGCGTAACCGACTGGCAAGGCACCTTTTGACCCATCCGACTGTTGCGCATGTCCTCTGCTGACCTCGACATTGGCGTGATCTACACCCACGAGCGGAAGCTGATGCCGCGACTGTTGGCGACCATGGCCGCTTCGGGCGACGGGGTGCGGATGCGGCTGGTGTTGGTCGACAACGCGTCGGTCGACGGTGTGGCGTCCTGGTGTAAGCAGTTTAACGAAACGCACGTGGTGCGGAACGAGCGGCGGCTTTCCTACGCGGCCAACCTGAATCGGATTTTGGAGGCATCCACCGCCCGGTACGTGTTGCTAATGAACACGGACATGTACTTCGACCCTCGGCAGCAGTGCTTGAGTCGGATGGTGGCGATGATGGACAGCCGGCCGGACTGCGGGGTGGCGGGCTGCCGACTCTATCATGCCGATGGGACGGACGCTCACGCGGCGAGGCGGTTTCAGACGCTGTCGCTGGTGCTGGCGAGGCGTTGCGGGTTGGGGAGATTCTTGCGCGGTACGCTGGACCGCCATTTTTACGCCGAGCGCTCGCCTGACGAGACGTTCCCTTGCGATTGGCTTTCCGGCTGTTTCCTCATGGTGCGACGGGAAGCGATCCAGGACGTCGGCGGTTTTGACGAGGGGTACGGCAAGTACTTCGAGGACGTTGATTTCTGTCTGCGAATGACACAAGCCGGCTGGGGCGTGATCTATCACGGCGCCGCGTCCTGTTATCACCTTGAAAGCCGGGCGAGCAAGAAGCTCTGCTCGACGGACGCGTGGCTGCACATGCGGGCCTACGCGAGGTGGCTGCGGCTCCGCGGATTGCAGGCTGTCGCCGGCAAGCTGTAGAGCCGTGCACGCAGGCCAAACATCTTTGCACTTCCCAACGTGCGGTCCGCGGCGCGAACTGAGTGCGCAGACACCTGGCGATTGGATGTCGACATAGCTCGCCGGCCGCCGGCTTGATGCGCCGAGCGGGCATAGCGGCTGGCGGTCCGTGCAGAAGAGGCGCCGAGAAAAGGTTCTTGTCGCTCGCCCTGGCTACTTTTGGTGCTGCGAGTAGTAGCAGTCATCGCAGCAGTTAGGCAGCCCGGTGCGGACGTTCTCGATGGCGTGTCGGAGACGTCTGCGGTTGCCGCCGAACGGGGCCACCAGCGGGTCGTTGCCGGTCATGAGGGCATCGCCGCAACGGATGGCATCCTCCATGGCGAAGTCGTTCATGGCGTCATAGACGCAGCCATGCTGTTCACATTTTTCGACCAGCCCAACTTTCAAGGCGATCTCGATGGCGATCGCCTGTTTGGCATCCAAATCTGTGCTGGATCGTTGCAAGGCACCCATCATCTTCATCCTCCCCAAGCCCGATAAAGGTTGATATGAAGTGTTCGGAAAGCTTGTCCGACAGTAGCGGTGTGCCGACTTCTCGATGCTCCTGGGATGAGCCCGCTGTTCCGTGCGGGACGTGGTCGCCGATAAGGCCCCTTTTTATTGAAAAGACTAATCATTAGGATAACCAGGGGGCCCAAACGTGGCAAGAGCGCGGGGCCTCGACTTTCTTCGGGAAATTGCCTAGGGTCGGTCGCATCCGATGTTGAACACGACGACTGCACAATGTGACCGTCTTTGGACCAACGCTCGGTTGGCGACGATGGAAGCGGGGCCGTCGCCAGGCTATGGCGTGAGGCAGGGCCACGCGATTGGCGTCCGGGACGGCAAGATTGCCGTCATCGCGCCGATGGAACGTCTTGCCGATGGCCAGGGAGCCGGTGAGATCATTGACTGTCGGGGCGGTTGGGTCACGCCTGGTTTTGTCGATTGTCATACGCATTTGGTCTACGGCGGGAATCGAACGCGCGAAATTGAAAAGCGTTGGTCCGGTGCATCGTACGAGCAGGTCGCTCGTGAGGGCGGCGGAATTCTAGCGACGGTCGCCGCCACTCGGTTGATGAGCGAAGCGGAGCTATTGGCGGCGTCGTTGCCACGACTACAATCGCTGTTGGCTGAGGGCGTGACCACCGTGGAGATCAAGTCCGGCTACGGCCTCACGCTGCGAGACGAGTTGAAGATGCTGCGCGTCGCGAGGCGCATGGCGGAACAGTTGCCGGTCAATGTTTCGACGACGCTGTTGGCCGCGCACGCTCTGCCACCTGAGTTTGCCGGCCGTGCGGATGACTACGTCGTTGAGATTTGCGAAGAGATGATTCCCGCGGTGGTGCGGGAAGGCTTGGCCGACGCCGTGGACGCGTTCTGCGATTCGATTGCATTTGCGCCCTCCCAGTGCGAACGGATCTTTGACGCCGCCACACGTTGCGGACTGCCGGTGAAGGGGCACTTCGAGCAACTGGCGGACGTGGGCGGTGCACACCTGGCCGCCCGCTTCAAGGCACTATCGGCCGACCACCTGGAGCATCTTGGCGCAGCCGGTGTGAGAGCCATTGCGGCCGC
>JAJFUI010000181.1 GCA_021372555.1 Planctomycetaceae bacterium
CGTTCCGGCGGGCCAGCTGGCTCCAGCAGATCATCCATCGGCTTCGGCAACGACTCGTAGTCGGGCCGGCGGCCCGAGGCGATGGCGCAGACCGAGCCGCGCGACACCCCGAGCATTCGAGCAATCTGCCGCTGGCTGTAACGGTCCTCTTCGAGCAGGCGACGGATGTCGGCCACAATTTCCGGTGCGATCATCGTTGGCTCTTCGTCCCCTCTGCCTTTGGGAGAGGGTTAGGGTGAGAGCTGGCGGGACGGCGCGCAAAAAAAAGGAGCCCGCCGCCGGAACAATTCCAGCGACGGGCTCTTTTGGCTACCTGATTTCAGGCGCTGCGGACACCCGCGTCGTGATGGCTGTTACTCTAGCACGCGCGGGAGCAGTTTCAAGAGAAAGAATTGGGCCACGTCAGGCCGACGCGTCAGCGCAGAATGCGTTCGAAGGCGCTGAACTCCGCCCACACGGGAAGATGCTCGGAGACCGCCAATGCGCCCGGCATCGTCAGCTCGAACTGCCGCATCATGTCGACGACCTCGACGCGTCCGGTGAACTCCGCCGTCGCGCGGCGATCGAGCAAGATGTTGTCGACCAGTTGTGTGCCACGGGTTGTCGTGGGGACTCCGGAGAGCAGCGGCGCTACGCCAAGCAGCTTGCCGAGCCGGCCGAGATGTTGGTCGTCGCTTTGCAGATCGCCCAGCAGAATGATGTCGTCTTCGTTGCGGCCGTCGTCGCGAACCGCCCGATAGGCCTCGGCCAGCAAGTCCAGCTCGGCCGTCGGCTGATCCGGATCGGTCTCGACGTTGATCAGCGTAAACGTGAACGCTTGGGCGGGGTCTGGGCCATGAACGCGGAATGCGCCGACCAGCGGCTTGATGCGGAAGCGGCCGCGCCGATCCTCGACGAAATGGACCGTGCGGCGATCAACGTCAACTCGAGCGCTATCGAAAAGGAACGCGCTATAGTGCTCCAAGCCGTCCCGCTGTTGTGTCGGGCACGTCGCGAAGTCGTAGCTGCGTCCAGTGGCCGCGTTGAGTTGCTCGACGAGTCGCACGAGGACGCCCTGGTTGCGACCGCGCACGCCCTGGATGGCGATCAGCTCGAACTGCGGGAACAGACGCAAAAGCACGTCTGCGACTTGGCGGTTCGCGAACTTGGCTTCGTCGAACCGCCCGAGGTTGTATGTAGCGATGCGGATTGTTGACCGCACCGGCGCCGCCGGCGATTCGGTGGTTGCGGCAGCGGTGCTCGCGTTGGAGCCGGCGCTACGGGCGACGATTCGCCAAACGACGGTCTGGCCGTTCTTTTGCTCCGTCTGGATCTCGTAGTTCATGAAGAACCAGACGCTGCTCACCACGGCAGCCACCACCAGCAATATGAGAATCGGCTTCGCCATAGCGGCATAAGGTACTCGAAGGCCCGCAGGCTCCACTATGCCAATATGGGGGGTGCGATGGGATAGACGTAACGACCCACCGTCCTCTTGTTGGCTGGGAACTCGGTGGGGGCTCGCTGTCGTCGCCCACGTTTACCTAACGCAATGCAAAAAATGCCTTCGTCTCGTATACTAGTGGTATGAAACCGACGGTCATTAGTCTGGCCGCGTTAATTCTGTCGGCCGCGCTTGGCGGATCGGCGGCGGCCGATGTCTTTTTGCTTCGTAACGGCGGCCGAGTGACCGGCGAACTGGTAAATCGCAGCGAGGCGCCAAGGAAGCAATACGTCATCCAGCTTGCCGAGGGAGCGAAGGTGACGCTCGAGGCGGGGCAGGTCCAGAAAGTCATCCATGTCCGGCCTCAGGAGACCGAGTACGAACGCATCGCGCCAACCTATCCGGACACCGTTGCCGGGCAGTGGGAGTTGGCCCAATGGTGCCGTGATCATCACCTGGGGCCGCAGCGCGAGACGCATTTGCGGCGCGTCATCGAGCTCGATCCCGAGCACGCGCAAGCCCGGGGGTTGTTGGGCTACAGCAAGGTCGACGGCCAATGGACGACGAAGGACCAGCGGATGGCCAAGCAGGGGCTGGTCAAGTACAAGGGCCAGTGGCGTTCCCGGCAGGAGATCGAGCTGGCCGAGAACAAGCGGAAGCAAGAGGTCGCGCAGCAGGAATGGTGTCAGAAGGTAAAGCGGTGGCGAGGATGGCTCGGCACCGACCGGCAGGACCAAGCCCGGCAGAACATTCGCAACATCACTGACCCAGTGGCCACGAAGGCCCTGACCCTGGGCCTGCGTGACGATGGCGACTCGCATGCCCGGCTTCTGTTCGTTGAAGCGCTGACCAAGATCGACACGACCGAGGCGGCCCTGGCGTTGGCCGTTTCGGCGATCTATGACGAGGCCGAAGAGGTGCGGCTGACGTGCCTCGACAATTTGCAGGCTAAGAAACGGCCAGAGGTCGTGAATTACTTTATTGGCAAGCTCAAAGACAAAGATAACGCCGTAGTGAACGCGGCTGGCCTCGGCTTGGGGCGAATGAAAGCCCCTTCGGCCATCGGTCCGCTGATTGACGCGGTAGTGACCACACACAAGTTCAGGGTCGTCAATCCGGCGGGCGAGGGTGGCACCAATGCCGGCTTCGGCAGCGGTCCCGGCGGAAAGTCGATGGGCGGCGGGCTGTCGGTCGGCGGCGGCCCAAAGTTCATTCATAAACAGCTCACCAATCAGGCGGTGCTCGACGCCTTGGTCGCCCTGACCGGCCGCAACTTCGACTTCGACAAGCAGGCGTGGAAGAGCTGGTACGCCGCGCAAAAGAAGAAACCCGATGCCATCGACGCGCGGCGAGACTGACCGGCGTTATTAGGCTGCCTCGCCCCTTCTCGCGAGAGTCGAAGCACGCATGGGGAATGCCCTTGCTGGTTTTTTGCGTTATTCGCATTGACAAGTATGTGCATCTACATTGTAATCTATTGGGCCGGCATTAGCCGGCGTTCACCCCGTTGTCAGAGACGGTCAATATGTTCTACTGGAGGAGACGGAGCTGGTATTGGCTCCGCGGAAGGACTGCAATGAGTCAAGAAACGAAGCGGCGGACTGGACTTGGAACGTTGGCGATCCACGCGGGTCAAGCCCCTGACCCGACCACCCTGGCTTGCGCCGTGCCAATTTATGCCACCACAAGCTACGTGTTTCGGGATACGCAGCACGCGGCAAATCTGTTTGGCCTGCGCGAGTTTGGGAATATCTACAGTCGGCTGATGAACCCGACCAACGATGTGCTGGAAAAGCGGCTTGCGGCACTCGATGGCGGGGTCGGAGCACTGGCGTTCGCCAGCGGCGAGGCGGCCATCTCCGCCGCTTTGGGCACGATCGTCCACGCTGGGCAGAATTTCATTTCGGCAAGCAGTCTGTACGGTGGCACGTGGACCCTGTTCGCACAGACGTTTGCGAAGCTGGGGATCGAAGTGCGGTTCTTCGACTCTGCCAAGCCTGAGGACATCGAGAAGCTCGTGGATGAGAACACTCGGGCGGTGTATCTCGAAACGCTTGGCAATCCGAAGAACGACGTGTCGGACTACCGGAAAGTGACCGAGATTGCCCATCGTCACGGGCTGCCGGCGATCATCGACAACACGGTAATGACGCCGGCGCTGTTCCGGCCGATCGAGCACGGGTTCGACATCGTCGTCTATTCGACGACGAAGTTCATCGCCGGTCACGGTGTCCATCTGGGCGGTGCGGTCATCGACACCGGCAGATTCCCCTGGGCTAAGCAGCCGGAAAAGTGGCCGGAGTTCACCGCCCCGGATCCGTCCTATCACGGGTTGATCTTCGAGGAGGCGTTGCGGCCGCTCGGCAACATCGCGTACATTACGCACATACGGACGCACTGGCTGCGCGACATGGGCGCGTGCCAGAGCCCGTTTGGATCGTTCTTGACGCTGCTGGGTCTGGAGACCTTGCACCTTCGCGTCGAGCGGCACGCCCAGAATGCTTTGGCCGTCGCGCAGTTCCTCGAAAAGCATCCGGCCGTCGCCTGGGTCAACTACCCGGGCCTACCGAGCCATCGGGATCACGCGCTGGCAAAGAAGTATTTGCCCAAGGGACAGGGTGGCATCGTCGGTTTCGGCATCAAGGGAGGGAAGCAGGCCGGCGTCAAGTTGATCAACAACGTCAAACTGTTCAGCCACTTGGCGAATATCGGCGACGCCAAGTCGCTCATCATCCATCCGGCCACGACGACCCACTCGCAACTGACGCCCGAGGAGCAGGCACAGACGGGCGTCACCGACGAGTTCGTTCGCCTATCGATTGGCATTGAGGACATCGACGACATCATTGCCGATCTGGACCAGGCATTGAAAGCATCACAGGCATGAGCCAACGGGTTTCCGCGAAGACCGATCAGTTTTCGAGTAGCGACAGCAATCGTCAGGCGCGTCCGCTCAAGCATGCGAAGCGCGCGACGCTCGGCGGTCCCTTGAAACTCGAATTGGGCGGCTCGCTCCCAGCGGTTACGGTCGTGTACGAGACCTACGGCCGACTCAACGCCGCCCGCGACAATGCGGTCTTCATTTGCCACGCGATTTCCGGCGATTCGCACGTCGCTCGGCATGACGAGAACGACGATCCCGGCTGGTGGGAAGTTCTCGTGGGACCGGGCAAGCCAGTCGATACGGATCGGTACTTCGTGATTTGTCCGAATGTGCTTGGCGGATGTCGCGGCACGACTGGCCCGGGCTCGATCAACCCTGATACGGGCAAGAGGTACGGCACCAGCTTCCCGGTCGTTACGGTCGGCGACATGGTCGAGGTCCAGCGGCAATTGCTCGATTCGCTCGGCGTCGAGCGGCTTCGGGCGGTCGTCGGCGGCTCGCTTGGCGGGCACATGGCGTTGACCTGGGCAACTCGTTTTCCTGACCGTGTGGCGGGCACGGTTGCGTTAGCCACCTCCGCCCGACTGACCAGCCAGGCACTGGCATTCGACGTCGTCGGCCGCAACGCAATCCTCCAAGATCCCGCGTATAAGGCGGGACGGTACTACGAAAACGCCGGCCGGCCGGCCGTGGGGCTGGCGATCGCGCGAATGTTAGGGCACATCACCTATCTCTCGCGCGAAGCGATGATGCAAAAGTTTGACGGCGACCGCCGAAATGCCCGCGAGATTCATACGCAGTTTGAGACCAAATTTTCGATCGGCTCGTACCTAGCCTATCAGGGCGATCGGTTCGTCGAACGGTTTGACGCCAACAGCTACTTGACGCTCACCATGGCGATCGACCTGTTCGATCTTGGCGACACCCCAGAGAAGTTGGCCGAGGCGTTGGCTCGCTCGACGTGCCGATGGTTGCTGGTGAGCTACACCAGCGACTGGCTCTTTCCGCCGTTCCAGTCGCAGGAAATCGTCAACGCCTTGACCGCCGACGACAAGCCGGTGAGCTACTGTAACGTGCAGAGCGATTGCGGGCACGACGCCTTCCTGCTCCCGAACCAGATCAGCACGTACGGCGAACTGGTGCGGTCGTTTTTGGCTAATCTGAGAACGGACGATGACGCCAGCCTGAGCGTCCCCTCGCACGCCGCCATCAGCAACGACGGCCAAGGCGGCGATCTTCCCTCTTCCCTCTCTCCTCCCGCTCCGACCAGCATCTTTCACGATCACCGGCTCGACTACGAGACGATTCTCGACCTGATCCCGCCGGGCGCGAGCGTACTGGACCTCGGCTGCGGCACCGGCGGCCTACTGGCGCGACTTCGCGACCGTGGGCACCAGCGGCTGGTCGGCATCGAGTGGGACGAACGGGCAATCGTCAGTTGCGTGGACCGAGGGCTCGACGTCGTGCAGGCGGACCTCAATGCGGGGCTCGACGGCTTCACCGACGGCCAATTCGATTTCGTTGTTCTCTCGCAAACCTTGCAGACCGTCCTCAATGTGGCGCAGGTGCTCCGCGAAATGCTCCGCGTCGGCCGCTGCGGCATCGTCAGCTTCCCCAACGTGGCTTATCACAAGCGCCGCGCGGAGCTGGCCGAACAAGGTCGCGCCCCGCGCGTCCACGCTGAACAGGGCTTCCAGTGGCACGATACGCCGTACGTCCGATCACTATCGATCGCCGACTTCGAAAGCTTCTGCCGTGAGCAAGGCATCACGATCCACGATCACATCGCGCTCGACACTGCCGCCGACGTCGTGATTCGCGAGAATCCGAACCTCAACGCCGACGTTGCGGTGGTGGTGATTAGCCGGACTTGCTGAGACAGAGATGGGGAGAGCCGAGACGGGGGGAGACGGAGACGGGGACAAAAAGCGCGCTGGTCCCCTCTCCCTTTGGGAGAGGGTTAGGGTGAGGGCCGTTGTGCTCCGCTTGCAGATCTTCATCCGCTGAAAACCACGATTATCAGCGAGCGTTTGTCGCGTCGATAGAAGCTGCGACGATATGTGGGATTTCGTCCTCACGTATCGGCTGGAGGGTCGAGAATGCATCGCCTGGACGTTTGTCGCGCCTCTTGCTCCTAATTACCACGCGGCAAGAGTCCTTGTCATCGGCAGTGAGCTCCACGGTTGTCACGATGATCGTGGTCTTCGAGTGTTCCGTTCGTTCCTCGAAGCTCAGATACGGACCACGCGGGTAGGAATTGACGATTTCGGCAACCGGAGACGCGGCAAGCAACTTCTCGCCGCGTTTGACAGAGTCCTGCGATGTCTTCGCGGTTTTTGATAGGGCTTGAAGCTGGGCGAACGAAGGGTACTTCGAGGCGTAGTAGGCACGAATAGCCTCTTCCACGTCGGACGGCGACTTGGCGATCGTCACGCCGCTCTGATTGCATCCAGCGAGCGCCAGCACCGAAAGCACGCCAGCGATCGCGGAAGCGGCCAACGGGCAGAATCTCAGCGGCTTGCTCATATGCCCTGCTCCTGGACTACCAACGTGGCGTTTCGTGCTATCTCGCCCTGCTTGCGTCCTTCTTCAACCAGTGACGAATGTGATCGAGGTCC
>JAJFUI010000192.1 GCA_021372555.1 Planctomycetaceae bacterium
ATGAACAGACAAGGCATGACTCGACGGCAATTCATGGGCGCGGCCTCGGCCGGTACGCTTGCGGCGATCGGCTCGCGGTCCGTGCCCGCGTTCGGAGGTCTTGGAACCAGCGCCGGCAAGCTGGCGATCCAGGGCGGCACGCCGGTCCGGGCGAAACCCTGGCCGACCTGGCCCATCTGGGACAAGGCCGCGGAGGAGCCGGTCCTCGCGATTCTCCGTAGCGGCAACTGGTACCGCGGGCAGGGCAAGACCGTCACGCAATTCGAGGAGGCCTACGCCAAGTTGATCGGCGCGAAGCGCTGCGTGGCCATGATGAACGGGACCAACTCCCTGCTGACGGCCCTGCACATGCTCGACATCGGCGTGGGCGACGAGGTGATCGTGTCCCCATACACATTCATCGCCACCTACAACGTGGTCCTGGAGTCCTGCGCACTGCCTGTCTTTGCCGACACCGATCCCGAGACGTTCCAGATCAATCCGGACAAGATCGAGGAGCGGATCACCGAGAACACCCGGGCGATTCTGCCCGTGCACATCCTCGGCATCCCCGCCAACATGGACCGCATCACCGAGATCGCCAAGAAGCACAACCTCAAGGTAGTCGAGGACGCCTGCCAGGCGTGGCTGGCCCAGTGGCGCGGCAGATGCTGCGGCACGATCGGCGACCTGGGCTGTTTCAGCTTCCAGAACTCCAAACACCTGCCGGCCGGCGAAGGCGGCGCGGTGGTCGGCAACGATGAGGATCTGATGGACCGGGTCCACTCGTATCACAATTGCGGCCGGCCCTTCGGCAACATGCCCAAGACCAGCGGGTACCCGATCAGCGGGAACAACCGCCGGATGACGGAGTACCAGGCGGCGATCCTGCTCAACCAGATGAAGCGGCTGGAGGCCGACACCGAGCAGCGATGGTCGAACGGCCGGTACCTGAGCTCGAAGCTCAAGGACATCCCCGGCATCGTCCCGCACAAGCTGTACGAGGGCGTGACGAGGGCCGTGTATCACCTGTACCCGTTCCGCTATCTGAAAGAACAGTTCAACAACGTCCCACGCGAGAAGTTCATGGCCGCGCTGCGGGCCGAAGGCGTCCCGTGCAGCGGCGGGTATGGCCCCCAGTACAACGACGCTCTGATCGAGGTCACGCTGAATTCCAAGAACTTCAAACGGGCGTTCCCCAAGGCTCGGCTCGACCGCTATCGCGAAGAGCTGCACTATCCCGACAACGACCGGCTCTGCCAGGAGGCGGTGTGGATCAGCCAGGAAATGCTGCTCACGAGCAAGCAGGACATGGACGACATCGCCAACGCGATCGCCAAGATCTACGAAAACCGGGACAAGCTGGCGTGACCGTTCGTAGTGACGCCGCAAGGCGTTATCTTCGATTTTCTCGGGCATTCTCGGAGTTGAAGATATGCCCTCACGGGCACACTACGAACGGGGATGCCGTGACGCCCGTCGGACGCCCGAACTCTCTGAAGGCCGTTGACCAAACAGCGAAGGATCAGATTTCGATGAAACGACAATTGCGGGGACTGCTGTGCGTATTGGGGTTGTTGGCGATCATTGCTCTTCGGGTCGATGCGGCGGGACAATCGCCTGCATCCTGTTCGCCTGCGTTGGACGCCGCGGGGAAAGCCTTGGCGGATGGGCAGTTCGACGCGGCGGCCAATGGATTCGACGCCGTCGCAAAGGACGCATCGGCCCCGGCGTTCATCCGTGGCTTGGCCCTGCTCGGTCTTGCGGAAACCGCGACAGCCCGCGGGGATTCCCCGGCGGCGACTGCCGCGTGGCAGCGGCTGGCTGCGGACGCGACCGTGCCGCCGCTGTACCGGGACACGGCCCAGCGACGCCTCACGGAAGCCGAACGGCAGAAGCGGGGGCTGGCCGGCCGCGATCCGGCTGCCTACCGAGTGCAGTTGCCTTCGCTGCCGGAGCCTGGCGTCGTGTTCCATGTGGCGCCGACCGGGAGCGATGAGAACGACGGCTCCGAGGCCAAGCCCTTCCGGACCTTGGGCAAAGCCCGGGACGCCGTGCGGGCGTTGAAGAAAGGCTCGCTTTCCACGGGCGGCGTGAAGATCCTCATCGCCGGGGGCGACTATGTCATGGAGATGCCATTGACGTTGACCGCGGAAGATTCGGGGACGGCCGAAGCTCCTGTGGTGTATCAGGCCCAGCCCGGCCAGACGCCCGTCTTTCGCGGCGGCGTGCGAATCACGAGCTTCAAGCCGATCGCCGATGCGAAGCTGCGAGAGAAGCTTGATCCTTCGGTTCGCGGCCGCGTTCTCGAAGCGGATGTGAAAGCTCTCGGTGTGACAGATCTGGGTGATGCGACGGATTTGCGTCGCCGGCCGGAATTGTTCGCCGATGGCGTGCCCCAGACCCTCGCCCGCTGGCCGAACGAGGGCTTCGTGAGAACCGGCGAGGTTCTGGGTACGGAGACCTTCACCGAGTGGGGCACGATCAAGGGCTGCCGGGACGGCAAGTTCCAGTACGTCGAGGACCGCCCCGGCCGGTGGCTCGATGAGCCCGACGTGCGGCTCTATGGCTATTGGTTCTGGGACTGGTACGAGGAATACCAGAAGGTCTCGCAGATCGACGCCGGCGTGAAGGCGTTCACGCTGGCCAAGCCGTACTCCAACTACGGCTACCGCAAGGACCAGCGATACTACGCGACGAATCTCTTTTGCGAGATCGACTCGCCGGGCGAGTGGTATCTGGACCGGCGAACCAGCGTCCTCTACTGGCTCCCGCCGGAAGGCGTCGACGCGTCGAAGGCCCAGACGGTCTTGAGCGTTATGGACCAGCCCTTCGTGACGATGAACGACGTCAGCTACGTGACAATCCTCGGACTGACGTTCCAGGAAGCCCGCGGTGACGGGATTCAGATTCGCGGCGGGAACGATTGTCTGATTGCGGGCTGCACCCTCCGGCGGCTCGGCGGCGACGCGATTATCGTCGAGGGAGGCCTGCATCACGGCATCTTCGGCTGTACGATGGACACGCTCGGTTGTGGCGGAACCCGCGTGGCCGGCGGCGACCGCAAGACGCTGACTCCCGGCGGCCACTTCGTCGAGAATTGCATCGTCTCCGATATTTCGCGGATCAAACGCACCTATACGCCCGCCGTCCTCCTCGACGGCTGCGGCAACCGGATCGCCCACAACCTGTTCGAGCGAATGCCGTCCTCCGCGATGCGAGTCGAGGGCAACGACCACTTGATCGAGTTGAACGTGATCCGCAACGTGGTCCAGGAGTCCGACGACCAGGGCGGAATCGATATGTTCGGCACTCCGCTCTATCGCGGCGTCGTGATCCGCTGGAACCGCTGGAGCGACATCGTCGGCGGCACCCAGTGCGGGGCCGCGGGCATTCGCCTGGACGACATGATCTCGGGCGTGGTAATCCACGGCAACCTCTTCGAACGCTGCGGTGCGGTCCAGTTCGGCGGCGTCCAGATCCACGGCGGCAAGGAGAACCTCATCGACGGCAACGTCTTCCTCGACTGCTTCTCCGGGATGAGCTTCAGCCGCTGGGGCGAGCGGCGTTGGCTCGAATCGATCGCGCGTTTCCTCCAGCAGGGGAGCGAGGAGCCCTACGCAAGCCGCTACCCCGACCTGGCCAACTTGAAGACCAACGCCGACACGAACTTCATCAGCCGTAATCTCTTCGCCCACTGCGGCAACCCGTTCCTGCGTGACGGCGGCGTGGAAAAGGCGACGCTCAACGTGGTGAACGATCGTTCGCTCGAAGTAAAGGCCGCCTGTCAAGAGCTGCCTCTGCATTCCGCGATCCCGCTGGACGAAGTGGGCCCCTACGAGCATCCCTGGCGACGATGAACGGTTTCGCCACAGAGGCACAGAGGGCACGGAGATAGGTAGATGCGTAGAAGCGTGGAAGCGGAACCGTGAGAAGCGGTAGGGGGGAATCACAATTCGCCCTCGATCGGGAAGCCGAGTACAACCCGTCAACCGCGAACCACGCGAAACGCGCGAAAAGAAACTATCTCACGCAGAGACGCAGTGACGCAGAGGGGCATGGAAGAATTGTAGCCGAAAGAAAACGAGACGAGACAAAGAAAGACGGGTCGAATCGCGTAGAGACGCAGGAATGCCGAGAAAGACAATGTGACGCTTCAATGGGGCCGCGTTCGGTTGAACGCGGAAATAGCAAAGGCGGTGGGGCGTACCTCCGCGGGTACGACGCTTCAATGGGGCCGCGTTCGGTTGAACGCGGAAATGAGCAGCTTGCCCGTGTTATCGGCCGACGTCGCCGCGCTTCAATGGGGCCGCGTTCGGTTGAACGCGGAAATGTCGCGAAGGGGTAGACGTACTCGAGCCGCTGGCGTGGCTTCAATGGGGCCGCGTTCGGTTGAACGCGGAAATCCGAATCATGCTTTGCCGCGAGGCTCATCCTCTTCGCTTCAATGGGGCCGCGTTCGGTTGAACGCGGAAATGAGTTTCTCCGCGTCCTGAAGGCCATGATCATCGTCGGCTTCAATGGGGCCGCGTTCGGTTGAACGCGGAAATGATACCCATGCAGACCGTGCCAGTCGTGCCACCCTCGCTTCAATGGGGCCGCGTTCGGTTGAACGCGGAAATCATGGCATGCGGATCAATGAGGTCACGACGCTCAGGGCTTCAATGGGGCCGCGTTCGGTTGAACGCGGAAATGGGCCACGATCACTCCGAACTCGCGATTCACCGCACAGGCTTCAATGGGGCCGCGTTCGGTTGAACGCGGAAATCGCGATCAGTCGATGCCGATCACGATCACCTCGTAGGGCTTCAATGGGGCCGCGTTCGGTTGAACGCGGAAAT
>JAJFUI010000198.1 GCA_021372555.1 Planctomycetaceae bacterium
TCTCGCCTGCCGAAGCGGCCGACCAAGCACGTGGGCGTCATAGCCCGCTTCGCAAAGCCGATCGACGAACTGCTCGGGCCCGTGCGTGCAGTAGATGATGCGCGGGTTGACCATCGCGACCGCCTGGAACAGTTCATCGTAGTCGGCGTGGTCGGAAAGCGGGACGGCGTGGTCGACGCCAAGGCGATACTTGCTCCGCGGATCGACGGCCCAACCGGTCGCGGCGATGCGGACCTGACGGCCGAGCCATTCCAGGCGTCCGACGTTCGGTGGAGAAATGACCGCCCAGCCGCTCTTGTAGTCGCTTTTCAGCAGTTCGTGCCGTCCGAGACTGACGCCGAACGATTCGTAGACACGACTCACAGCATAGACCTGCCCGTGTTGGAGTACGGGGATGCCGACATCAGTCAACAATCGCGTCACCTCTTGCGCCTTGCCGAGCGAGTAGGCCTCGATCACCGGCACGGCGTCCCGCGCCAGCGTTTCCCGGACGAGCGTGACTAGTTGTTCAACGGCCTGCTGTCGCGGCGGCAATCGGTAGTCAGGATGACCGTACGTGCTCTCGATGACCAGCGTGTCGGCGTGCGGCAATTCCGCGCGCGCCGCAGTTGCCGATTCGCCAAGCTTGAAGTCGCCGGTATAAAGCAGCGACTGGTCGCCATCCTCAGCCAAAAGCATAGCCGAGCCCAGGCAGTGACCGGCCGGATAGGTCGTCAACCGAAGCCCGCCCCACACGATCGGCTCCCGGTACGGCATCGCACGCGTCGGCCGCGGACCCAATCGGTGCTGGTAGAGCGCGGCCGTCTCGGGCGTGCAGAGCGCGTACTCATGTCGCGCGATGTGGTCGGCGTGGGCGTGCGAGATGAACGCCCGCGGCTGCCGCCGGCGAAAATCAATCGCCAAATCGGCCCGAGTCAGCTTCAGTCCGTCGTCCCAGTGAAACAAGGAGCAGTGGCTAGTGGTTAAGTGGCTAGTGGATACTTACTGACGTTTACGTGGCCAGTGAACTAAGGCCGACCAACGGAAGGCCGAAAAAAAAGATCAAGCAACTCACCGGCACAACATCCAAGCAAACATCAATAACATCCGCTGCCTTCAGTCTACCACAAGGCTCTGGCGGTCGCCGCGTCACCACATCCACTGCCAACTACCCACTGTCCACTACGCGTTTGCCGTGGCCGGATTCGGGCGACAGGTGGACGGCAGGTCGGCAGCCCGCCAAACCTTTTCCAAGGCTTCCGCCGTTTGCTTCGCAATGACGTCGCGACGGCGGCTTTGGAAGACCGTTCGCGATGGCTTCACCGTGACCGGGCCGTCGTAGCCCATCGTCTTCAATTGGCTGAGGAAAGCCGCCACGTCGACCTGTCCGTTTTCCGCGCCAGGCAGCAACCGCGACTTCTCGTCCAAATCGGCCGGGGCAACGCCGGCCGGCATGTCGGCGACCTGGACCGCGATGATTTGCTTCGCCGAAAGCTTGCCGACTGCCTCGATCGAACTGCCGCAGGCCACGACTTCCCAGGTGTCCAAAAGCAGGCCGATGTTGCTGGCCGACACCATGTTGATGAGCAGGTTCGTCGCGTCGAGGTCGTGAATAAACTCGAACGCCTTGCCGCGTCGCAGGCTTTCCACAGCCTGGAATCCCACGGCCAGTGACACGCCCGAGGGCTTTAGCACGTCGCAGATCTCGTGCAGCCGGCGGCGGTGCAGTTCAAAGTTCTCGTGGTAGGGACGCGCGTCGCCGGCTGGCGCCAGCATCGCCGTGCATCGCGTGCAGCCCAACTCGGCCGCGCACTGAGCATACTCAGGCAGTTTCTTCAGCTCTGTCGAGAACGCCGCATCGTCCCCATCCCACTCGATCGGTAGCGCGAAACTTCCAACGCGAACCTTCGCGCTCTGGATCAGCCGTCGGGCGTACGGCATCCCCTTCAGTCGCACGCGGGTGGCAAACTCGACCATGTTCACGTCGATTCCAGTGAAACCGTAGGTCAGCGCCAACTCGATAACTTCGCTCTGGTGCCCGGAAAGCCCGAGCGCCGGAGCGTTAAGATTCTTGAACATCACAATCACTCCCGGACCAAAGATTCATGCAACCCCGTGCGTGCCGACTGCCGTGGGGGGAATCCTTGATTGTCACGCGCGCCGAGGACTCGCGGAAGGGGGGGTGGTCGAATGCTACTCGACAGGGAGATGATCGCGATTGTCAAAGGGCCGTACCAAGGGTCAGCGCGGCCCAGAGGACGACCGCCGCCAACGCCAAACGATACCAGCCGAACGGAACCAGCGTGTGTTGACCAAGGAACCAAACGAAGCCTTTGACGGCTAACCACGCGACGACGAATGAGACGACAAACCCGATCGCCACCACCTGGAAGTGTCCGGCGAGATCCCTGTAACTCTTGTGGAGTTCGAAGATCGTCGCGGCAATCATGATCGGCACTGCGGCGAAAAAAGAGTATTCCGTCGCGGTCTTGCGTTCGACGCCGGAGATCATGCCGCCGAGGATCGTCGACGCCGCCCGCGACATGCCCGGCCACAGCGAGAGACACTGAAACAGTCCGATAGACAACGCCTCTCGCCATGTGAGGGAATCGACGCCCTCGACTTTCGGTCGCGGATGCCAGTACTCCGTCACCAGAATCCACACGGCGCCCACCGCAAGCGCCGCAGCCACAGTCAACGGATGAAACAATGTCTCTTTGATGAGGTGGTGCGTCAGAAGGCCAAGGATGGATGCGGGAATTGTCGTGATCAACAAGAGGCCAATGCCGCGAAGTCCACTGAATCCACGGTTATCTGTCACTCGAAGCAGGCCGGTGAACCGACGCGGGTAGGCCGCCACGATGGCCAGAATTGCCCCGAGCTGAATGATTATCTCGAATGCTTTGGCCGCGCCGGCCGGCATTGTGTTCTCGAAGCCGCTGAAATGGCCGACCAGAACCAAATGACCGGTCGACGAAATGGGCAAAAACTCGGTCAGGCCTTCGACAACGCCCATCAGGGCGGCAAGAACATCCTGCATGACGACTTCGCGACTTTCGTTGATGAGATAGGAAAACCCCAGTGTAACGGAAGAAACGCCGATCGGCAATCGAGCGATCCGGGTGCAGAGATTTGCCGCCATCGGTCCCCGCCCAGCATCGCGCTAGCAGACAATGCCTGGTCCACGTATAATACTATCGAGTGGACGGTCCTCGTGGACCGAACAAGCACTTGCCGGGGGCGAATTGGATTCGACCGGGCAGTTAGAAGTACAGGTGGCGTGCCGTGGTTGGTCAGCTGGCCACGTTAAAAGCCGACCA
>JAJFUI010000217.1 GCA_021372555.1 Planctomycetaceae bacterium
CGCGTCGAGCGCGCGAAAGAGCGGGATCGACGATTCGATATGCCCACAGCAGGAGCGGAGTCGGCCGTCACGTTTCAGGGTGACGAAGGCGCCATAAACGGCCGTGTCGGCCACATCGGCCAACAGCACGCTCGTGGAGTCGGCCAGTTGGCGTCGGGTGGCGGCCACAACGCGTCGGCTTGCCGCCCGGAGCACCGCCGCTCGCTGTTGGTCGGTGAGCCGAGGCCTGGCCGCGGCGCTTGGTTCCAGCGGTTGAGAGGAAGGACGGTCCATGAATGACTCCGCTTGGCTCCCAATGTAGTCTAACAAGTGCCGGCGCCACGGCTTGCGGCTGCGAAGACCCGATGTGCCGTCGGCGGCTAAACGCTCGTTGCTTCAACCTACAATTCTAACCGGCAGTTGCCGCCCGCCCCAGTCGCCGGGCGCGTCGTCATAGCGGCCGGCGATGGGCGTCTGGCAGTGCATGCAGCGGCCGCCGTGGATTTCGAAGGACTCGAGCGTGTATCCTTGACGGCGAATCACCGGCCGCCTGCACCCTGGACAGTACGTGTGTTGCCGCTCCGGATCGTACAGATTTCCGGTGTAGACGTAGCGCAGCCCGGCCTCGCGTGCCAGCTCGTACGCCCGCTGAAGCGTGTCGGGCGGCGTTGGCCCACGATCGGTCAGATTGAAGTCGGGATGGAACGCGGAGAAGTGCAACGGCACGTCCGGCCCCAACTCCGTGGCGATCCACTGGCACATCCGGCGGATATCATCGGGCGAATCGTTCGCCCCGGGGATGACCAGGTTGGTGATTTCGACCCAGGTCTGGCTCTCGTGCACGAGCCAGTGGAGCGTATCTAGCACCGGCTGCAACCGGCCTGCGCAGTACTCGCGATAGAACTGATCGGTGAAGCCTTTCAGGTCGACGTTCGCTGCGTCCATCGGTTCGTAGAACGCCGCCCGAGCGGTCTCGGTAATGTAACCGGAGGTGACGGCCACGGTCTTGACGCCCAGCGTGTGGCACGCCTTCGCGGTGTCGATGGCGTATTCCGCCCAAATGATGGGGTCGTTGTAGGTGAAGGCGACGCTGGTGCAGTTATATCTTTGGGCCGTGACGGCGATTGCCTGGGGCTCGGCCTTTTCGCACGCCGCCTCGATGTCGCGGCTCCGCGATATCGTCCAGTTTTGGCAGAACGTGCAGCCAAGGTTGCAGCCGGGCGTGCCGAATGAGAGGACCGGAGTGCCCGGGTAGAACTGATTGAGCGGTTTCTTTTCGATTGGGTCGATGCAGAAGCCGGTGCTGCGGCCATAGGTCGTCGAGACGACCCGTCCGTCGCGGTTCTCGCGGACGAAGCAGAATCCCCGCTCCCCCGGCTTCAGCGGACAATGCCGCGGACAGAGGTCGCAGATTAGACGTTGACCATCGCTGGATGGGTGGAACCACATGCTGGAATCATACCACTCAGCTCATCAGCGGGGAATTATACCGATGAAACGTGGCGGCTGGCGAGTTTGCGGCCCAATCGCTGGGCTTTTCGCTTGGCGCGTTGGCCGATGTCGGCGTTCTGTTCGCCGCCAACGAGGCCGATGGAGAGGACTCCGATGGTCTTTGCTCCCAACAGCCCGGCGACGCCTTTCAGCAGGCCGACGATGCGGGTCATCAGACGGGCCAGCAGCGAAGGCGCGGCGGAGGAGATGACCAGCACGGCCCGCTTCGTTCGCCGCTTGTTGCGGGTTTTTGGGGCGTGGTTGCCCCAGGGCCAATAGGCGTAGCAGACGAGCCGTTCGATGAACCGCTTAGTGACGGCCGTGACCGTTCCAAAGTTCATTGGCGAGGCAAGCACCAGGGCGTCGGACTCGTCGATCTGGTCGAGGATCGCCCGCATGTCGTCCTGGATGGGACACTCGCCGCGCTGCGGCCCTTCGGCCTGGGTGCACGCGCGGCAGTTGGTGCAGAACTCGATGTGCCGGTCGATTAGATAGATTTTCGACGTTTCGGCCCCCGCTTCTCGGGCTGCGGCGAGTATCTCATCGACCGCCTGGTCAATGACGTGGCCTTTGCGATAGGTGCCGACGATGGCCGTCACTCTTACTGGAATAGTCATGTCACTGCCGTTCAAGGCTGTCATAGTTTCATGCGAGCGTCGGTCCAGATTCGCCAGATCTCGGACGCGGCGTCGCGGTAACGACAAATCGACCCGGCGCTATCGCCAAACCAGCGGGTAAATTCCTCGTGGACAACTGCGAGCAGATCGACCTCGGTCTCGCAAGAACTCAACCGCGGGAGTATCGTTCCAGCCTCGGGATCGTATTCGTCGGTGTTCGACTCGAAGTTAATACCCATCGGATCCGTCTTGAATAGGCTCTCTGAAACCGCTCGAAACAGATCGAGGTATGCTGCCTTGAGCCTTTGGCGGGCTTCCCTTGCATTCTCAAGCGGCCCTTTGTCCATGTTTGGCCTCACTTCACAAATGGGATTCCCAAGTCTCTGCAAATCATGCCCGGCAACTCGACGTAGGCACCTCCACGGCCGCGCCCTGCCGCTGGGCCGACAGATAGGCGGTGTAAATCGTGGCAATCGCGTCGGCGGCCAAGTGGCTGTCACTCTCGGCCGGTTCGCCGTAGGCGATGGTGCGGTAGAAGGCTTCCATTTCCTGCGGATAGCCGGTGAACCAATCTTCTTCGGGCGACGTGCATGCCCAGCCTTGTTTCGTGCCGATCTTCTCGACCACGTAAATGTCGTCGAAGTTTTTCTCGACCGGATTGTACGTCTGCATGGACGTGTTCGGGTTGATGTTGCAGACCGTACGATGGTTGTTCGCACAGACTTCGAGCCAATTGTGGATGCCGCCCAACACGATGTCGGAGGCGAACACGTCGGCAATCGAGCCATCCTCGAATTCGATGTGCATCATCGAGAAATCGTCGATGTCGTAATAGTCGCGGCGAATGTGTCCCTCGTCGCGGAAGCCGGGCAGGCGGGTGATGGCGTGGGTGCGAGCGGAAACCGAGCGTGGGCGGATCGGACGGCCGTCGCGCGTGCGACCTTCGACTCGCTTGAGATATAGAGCCGCGGTCAGCGGGTGGCAGCCCTTGCCGATCAGCACGCCGCCGCCGCACCGGGCGGCATAGGCGTAATCGACCGAGTGCGAACCGCTGTGGGCTTCCTCGCCGTGAATCCAAAGGATCTGCGCGCCGGTCTTTTCCAGAATCTCACGCTCTTTCTGCACGGCTGGGGCGTAGACCCAGTTTTCGGCGTACAGCAGTCGGCCTTTGCTGCCGCGCTCGGCCGCCATCATGCGATCGACGCTGGCCATCGCCGCCTCGAGCGCCACCTGTTTGTCGGCCCGATCCCAGTGGAAATCCTTCGAGCCATCGCCGAAGTAGCCGGTCAACGGCTTTTCGCAAATCACAAACTTGTCACGTTTCAGCCCCGCCACGGCCGCCGGCTCATGGGCCATCGGCGGCACGCAGACGTGGATGACATCGACACCGTCCAGCAGGGCATCGAGCGTCTCAAAGAAGCGGAGGCCTCGTTTTTCGGCATACACTCTGCCCTGCTGTTGATCCTTGGAGTGAACGCCGACGATCTCGACGTTGGTTCCGTAGATCCGCCGCAGGGCCTCGTAGTGGAAAGAGGCGGAGAAGCCGGACCCAACGATGCCAGTGCGAACTGTTTTCTTTTGCATTATGTGCGTACCTTGCCGCGTCGTTGCGACGCAAGAACTAGTACTGAAGAAAGCTTGAAACGTGGCCCCTTGATGGCGCGAGCCGTCCTCACCCCCGGCCCCTCTCCCGCAAGCGAGCGCGGGGAGAACCAATTGGCATCCCGCGCCGCCGTTCACACCGCCGCCATTCACACCGCCGACGATCACACCGCCGGCAATTCATAGGGCTTGCGGCGATTGCGATCGAGGTATTCGTTGGCCTCGGAATCGTCTGGGAAGACCTCTTTGACCGGGTCCCATCGCAGTTTGCGGTTTGCCCAACGAGCGATGTTGCCCAGGTGACAGACGGTCGCCGAGCGATGCCCAATCTCGATGTCCGCGTTGGGCTTCTCCCGGCTCTTGATGCAATCAATCCAATTGCCGATGTGGTCTTCGCCGGTCGCCTTGCCTTTTCCGGCCTCTTGGGCGAACTCCGGCGGGTCGGAGAGGAGCTTGCCACGATCGATGGTAAATGTCCCTTTTTCGCCGACGAACACCGCGCCAAACGGCGGACTTTTGCCAGGCTCCATGACGATGCCATTGGCATAGCGGAAGAGCACCTTCGGCTCGCTACAAATCTTGTTTGGCCGCGGGTTCTTCTCGGGCGTCGTAATCGTCGGTGGATTGAACTTCGGCCCTTCTACCCACACTTCAACGGGACCGCTCTCATCCATGCCCAGCGCGGATTGCACCTGATCGAAGCCGTGCGCTCCCCAGCCAGTCATCTCGCCGCCGGAGTACGGGCGAAAGGAGAGCCAACCGGGCTTCCCACGCGGCACGTAAAGCTGCTCGTGATACGGCACCGGTTGTGTGGGGCCGCACCACACGTCCCAATCAAGGCCGGCCGGCACGGGCTGTTCCGGCAGGCCGCACTCAAAGGGGCTGGGGTAGTTCATCACGATGATTTTCTGTACCTTCCCAAGCCCTCCCTCGCGAATCCACTTCGCACCGGCGCAGTTGATCGCTTGGGATCGCTGCTGGCTGCCAACCTGAAACACTCGCTTGTACTTCCTGGCGGCCTGGACCATCAGCCGTCCTTCGCGGATGGTGAGGCTCACCGGCTTTTCGGCGTAGATGTCCTTGCCGGCTTGGCACGCTTCGATGCAAATCAATGCCCGCCAGTGTTCGGGCGTTGCAGTGATGATTGCGTCGACGTCCTTGCGGTCCAAGATTTTGCGGTACTCTTGGACGCCGACGCCGCCGAATCGCTTTGCCGTGTCGACGGCCCGGGGAAGATTAACGTCGGCAATGCCAACGAAACGGACGTCCTTTCGGCCAGCAGCCCGCTGAACGAGGCCGGTGCCTTGACGGCCGATGCCGATTCCTGCCACGCCGATGCGGTCGTTAGGACCGGGGCGGCCGGGGGCGGCCAAAAGACCGGACGGGATTAGGTATGGAACCGCGACTGCCGCGCCTGCGGTAGCGGTCCGCTGGAAGAAGCCACGTCGCGTGAGGGATTTGTCAGAGTGCATCATTTTTCAGTTACTTTCGGCGGGTTGAGGAAGGCGGGTAGGCGACGAACGTCCTCATCGTATCAGGCTACGAGTCACCGAATCATGTGTCAATTGGCGGGCCCTATCGTTTAGTGCGGCCTCCAGGCATTGCTCGTCATGACCGGCTCGTTGCTGCGACGCACATCGCATCGAGGTTCTCGCTGGGGGTTCCTGGCGGAGCGCCACCACCGCAGGAGACGATGACGCCGCGTTTGTCGCCGACCGAATCGAGCATCGCGGTAACGGCCTGGGCGACGTCCTGCGGTGTTCCCGTCGCAAGCACATCACGCGGTGGAATGTTTCCCAACAGTACGACCGAAGGCCCCGACGCCACTCGCATCTGTTCGACGCTGTGCTGGAAAGAATAGTTGAACAGATTGACGCCCATCACCTGCAAATGCCGGGCGGTGATCAGCCCTGGCGCGTCGTTGTGCAAGAAGCGAACGGACACCGGGCGACACGTGAAAACTCGCTTCAAATACGGTAGGGCAAACTGCTGGAAGTCGTCGTCGCGCAGGAAGCCGATCAAGTCGTCGAGCAGGAATATCCCGTCGATCGAGTCGAAGGTCGTCGCCTGATAGTCGATCCAATCGACGAGGAAGTCGGTGATCAGCGTCAACAGGCGGTGCATCTCTTCGGGATTGGTCTTCAGCCCGATGAGGAACTCAGTGTGACCGAGGAGATAGGAGGCGATGTTGAGCGGCCCACGTCCGGTAGCAAAACGAATGCGATGGCCAGCGGCTTCGATCTTTGCGCGGCAGCGTTCGAGCCGACGAATCACAAAGGGAAGCAAACCATCGGTGCGACAGTTGGGTTTCGCAAGGCGGCTGATCTCGGTGTACTCGTGCAGAACCTTTCCGGGGCTTGGGAAAGTGTTGTCAGGCCAGACGCACTTTGCCCCGAACGCCGACGGTTCGGTGCACATGCCATACTCGGCCCAAAAGCCAGGCAGCAGCATGATCTGCGGGAACCGCCGTACCGCCCGCAGATTGGCATCCAGCCACGTGTGCTCGTCCCCAAAATAATCGAGCATCGGCACGCCAGCCCAGCCGGGCAGCCAGGGGCTGTCAATAATCAGCCCAACGGGCAGGGGGGTTAAAAGCTCGCCGCGAATCACACGCAAAAGGTCTTGCCACTGAGGGTCTGTCATTGGAAGGCGTTGTTCGGGGCGCGCGATCGCCGTCGCCGATGCTTCGTCACGGAGTCGTCGCCACAATGGTGCTCGCGCAGCCGAAATCAGGCCTCATTGTAATGACAGAGCCGTCGCAAATCCATCGGGCCTCAGGCTTTGTACCACATGGAAGTGGCGAGCCGCCGGCGGTGCTCGGCACAATACACCGCCCCGTCCCCTGGAAGACTGGGTGATTTGCGACGATCTGTTCGGTCGGAAAAAGCGGGTCGAAGCGGTCAAACCGAGCCTGCCGAATACTACGATGGTGGCGATCATACCGGTCGCAGTGTGTCAGCATGCGCACCGGTTCCTCGGCTTGCTCGTGCAAGCAATGGAGGGCCAGTTGTGTTCCGGCATCGGCCGTTCGGACAGCTTGTTCTCGTAAGTTGGGGTGGCAGTTGTACTGCCACCCCGGGGCGGCAGTACAACTGCCGCCCCAACGAACCGGCGAGCACTTCATGGAGGTCGCACTAGCTGTGTTCCGGCATCGGCTGCTTCGACAACTTGTTCTCGTAATGGCGACTGCGGCCGTGCTGTCGTCGGCCGGATGTACAAGCTTCCGCGAGTATGTCCGCAACGGGTTCAAGGTCGGGCCGAACTACTGCGCACCGGCCGGACCGGTTGCCGACCATTGGATCGATCAGGCCGACATTCACGTCGCTGAAGGGCAAGACCTCAGCCGATGGTGGTCCGTCTTCTGCGATCCGACCCTCGACCATCTGATCCTGTGCGCGTATCGCCAGAATCTGACGCTGCGGGAAGCCAGCTTTCGTATTCTGGAGGCACGCGCGCTGCTGGGAATTGCCCGCGGAGAAATATTTCCCCAAACGCAGACCGCCACCGGCGGCTACCAGCGCGTTGCCGTCAGCCAAAACACGGCCCAAGGGCCCGTCGCGAATCCATTTTTCAATCAATGGAACTTCGGCTTCAACCTAGCGTGGGAGGTCGACTTCTGGGGCCGGCTGCGCCGCGCCATTGCCGCGGCGGATGCCCAGCTCGACGCCTCGGTTGCCGACTACGATCAGGTGCTCGTCACGCTACTGGGCGACGTAGCGTCGAACTACATTCAGATTCGCACCGATCAAGAGCGGCTTCGCTACTTGCGGCAAAACGTGACCATCCTGGAGCTCGTGTTGAAATGGACGCAACGGCGCGAGCAGGTCGGCTTCAAAACCACGCCGCTGGACGTCCATCAGACCGAAAGCAATTTGGAACAAACAATCGCGGGGATCCCGCAACTGGAAATGGATCTGCGGGAGGCGGAGAATCGGCTTTGTGTCCTCTTGGGTATGCCACCGGTCGAACTGGGTCGAATGTTGGGCGAGACGACCATTCCTGGTGTTCCGCGAGAGTTGGCGATCGGGGTTCCTTGCGAACTTCTCCGCCGCCGCCCCGACGTGCGCCGGGCTGAGCGTCTTGCGGCGGCGCAGTCCGAGCAGATTGGCATTGCCGTAGCCGACCTGTATCCCGCCTTCACCATCGACGGCAGCTTCGGATGGGAGGCGGCCAATGCCTCGAATCTGATTTCGCCCAAATCGTTCAACGGCAACATTGGCCCCACGTTCCGCTGGAATCTGCTCAACTATGGGCGGATCGGAAACAATGTTCGCTACCACGAGGCCAGGTTCCAGGAACTGGTCGCCACGTACCAGCGAACCGTGCTCCAGGCGGCCCAGGAGGTCGAGGACGGGCTGGTTACATTCCTCAAGGCCCAAGACCGGACGCAACACCTGGAGAAAAGCGTCAACGCTGCTGGCGCCGCGGTCAGGGACATGTTCCTCCCGACGGCCATTGGGCAGCCCGGCTTTGATTTCAACCGGTTTGCGCTCATCGAACAGAACCGCGTGACGCAACAAGATCTGTTGGCCCAATCGCGCGGTCAGATCGACCAGGGGCTGATCCTGGTCTATCGGGCGCTGGGCGGCGGATGGGAAATTCGTCAAAACCCGCCGGAAATCCCGCCGTTGCCGGAGGTCGCGCCAAGCGTCGTGCCGGAGGGCGCCGAGGAGCTACAGAAGCTTCGGAATCTGCTTGAGCCGCAAGCCGCGCAGGAACTTCCGACGCCTGAGCGTCTGCCCAAGCCGGACAACGAGCCGATGCGGCCGTAATCGCTTCACGCTGTTCCATCGACCAAGAGAATTCGCAGGTCGCAGACGTTCGTGCCGGTGGGGCCGGTCTTGAGCAGCGCATCTAATTGTTCGAAGAAGCGGTAGGCGTCGTTGCGCTCGAGGTAATCGGCCGCATCGATTCCGAGCCGCCGCGCGGCAGCCAAGACGTCGGCGTCGACGAACGCGCCCGCGGCATCGGTCGGACCGTCCTCGCCATCGGTCCCGCCCGACAGCAGCGCAATGCGATCGGCCCCCTTTTCGGCCAGACGTAGCAACGCCGCCAGCGCCAACTGCTGATTCCGGCCGCCTAGGCCTCGGCGCGACTCGTCTGTCAGCTTTACGACAGGTTCGCCACCGCTAACCAAACAGAGCGACCCTGCGCCGCGGCGCATTTCAATCGCTCGCTCGGCCAACTGCCGCCCGACTTCTTCGGCCGATCCCTCGGATCGAGCCGCGCTCTCCGCGATACTAGCGTAACCGAGGCATCGAGCTCGTTGCGCGGCCCCTTCGACGGCCGTGGAGTTATTGCCAATGACGACATTGAGGACACGATCGTTGGCGGTCGTCGCCGCCTTTTCGTCAGGCGCCATGGGCAATCGAAGCCTATCCATGCGTTGGTCGCTGCAATCACCGTGCGCCGAAGCGGTCTTTGCGATGTCCACTTGGCGTCGTGCAGCCAACTCCAGGCAATCAAACACGGCCGGTGGAACCCCAGCCTCGCGAGCATGAAAGTGTTCCAACACCTCCATCGCGGCTTTCGGAGTTGAGGAATCGGGCACCGTGGGCCCCGACGCAATGACTTCCAGCGGGTCGCCGAGGACGTCAGAGATGATGAGAGAGACGAGCCGGCCGGCGTGGCAAGCTCTCAGCAGTCCCCCGCCTTTGATTCGGCTCAGTTGCTTTCGCACGCAGTTGAGCTGCTCGATCGTGGCGCCAGCGGCGCTCAAATGCCGCGTCACCGCGAGCTTGTCCGCCAACGAAATGCCTGGCACGGGGGCCGGCATCAGCGCGGAGCCGCCGCCTGAAATGAGACACAGGCAGAGGTCTTCCGGTCCCAAGGAGGCAACAAGCCGAAGTATTTCCAAGGAACCTGCTACGCCGGCTGGCGTTGGCTCGTTAACGCCGGCAGGCCGGGCAGCATGCAAGTGAATCCGTTGCGGGGCACGCTGCGAACCCGTGATGCCAGGATCAGGATTGCAGCTTGCGCCGCCAATGGGGGCCGCGCGTCCGGGCACGTTGACCCAGCCGGTCAGCTCTTTCTCGGCCATTAGCCGAGGGCCAAGGACCTCCTCCACGGCCAGTGCCATGCCAGCGGCGGCCTTACCACCGCCCACAACGGCGATGCGACGAATCGCGTCCAACGGCACGACCAATTGAGACGGGCCCGATGCGCTGTCCACCCGATTATCGACCACGAGCCTGTCGCCTTCGACACGAAGGCACTGCGGCACCAAGACCTCGGGTTGAACTGCGTCGACGCCCGTCCGCCAGATTTGGAGCGCGTCTTGCCGATGCCGCGGGGGCAGCAGTTGGTCAGCGACTTTTCGATTTTCCAATTTCCGGATCTCGTTAGCGGTGGACTTGCGATGGTCGGTGAGGCGTCAACAAGAGGAGTCGCTAATCCGGTGAGGATCTCGCGTGCATCATCATGCGTCCGGCGGGGCGCGTTGTCCAGACCAAGAATTGGGCCAGCGGTCAAGTTGGGAAGACTGTTGTATTGGCCATCGTGTTGTCGCATCTGCTGGCGGGACGCCCGCACCACAAGTTGTGTCTGCAGGCGGGACGCGCACACCACAAACCGGTGGTCAAAGACGTTCCCGGACACGGAGATTTGTGCTAAAATGCGACCGCACAAGAAGGGACGGACGATCGCGCTATGCCCAAAAGCAAAATCCTCATCGCCGACGATAATCTGACAAACGTCGAGTTGCTGGAAGCTTACCTGGATGGCCTCGACTGCGAG
The DNA here is from genome assembly GCA_021372555.1 of Planctomycetaceae bacterium. Taxonomy (GTDB): domain Bacteria; phylum Planctomycetota; class Planctomycetia; order Pirellulales; family Thermoguttaceae; genus JAJFUI01. The sequence continues at coordinate 10,425 of JAJFUI010000217.1, forward strand.
ACGGCCGTGGCGGTCGATGGTCAAGACACGCTCACGAAGGTGGCCGAGTTCCAGCCGGACCTCATCCTGCTGGACATCATGATGCCAAAGCTGAGCGGGTTCGAGGTATGCAAGACGCTGAAGCGAGATGCCAACACTCGCCAGATCATGATTCTCATGGTCACCGCGTTGAACGAGCTGGGCGACATCGAGCGAGCGGTGGCGGCCGGCTGTGACGACTTCTTGAGCAAGCCGGTCAACAAGATCGAGCTAGTCAAGCGCGTGGAGAACATGCTGAGACTTCGCCATGTCACAGACGAGCTTGAGCGTCTGCGCCGCTACATCGACGGCATGGAAGAGCCGGAAAAGCGAGCTGTCTAGCGGGCGTTTCTTTGCGTCCAGCACAGCAGAGACAACTGCGGTGGGGACAAGCGCGCAATCTTCGCGTGCGCAGCGATAACCGCCTTTGGCGGCATCTGCATTAGCGAAACAGTACGCCTGAGCAGGCGTTAGAGGCCAACGCGGCCCATCAACCGGCTGCCACGCTGGGAACGGCGCTCGGCACGCAACCGGGCACGCCGCTTAATTTCGCTGGGCTTCTCGTAATACTCGCGGCGACGCATCTCCTTCTTGATTCCGCTCCGCTCAACCAACTTGCGGAAACGACGCACCGCCTCTTGAATCGACTCACGCTCACGCAACGTCAGCTTGACCACTCAATCCTCCTTCTTACTAGATGTTAACGGCTCGAAGCACGACTCGGACGGTGCCGAATCCTGCCGGAAAGGCGCAGCCTCTTAATCTACACGGCCGCGTGGGCCCTGTCCACCCCTTATCGGCCGGTCCTCTGTGACTCAATCAGCAGCACCGGCGATTCTCTGTCACGGCTCAGGCGAATTATGGCGAATGGGTCAACCCACCCATTGTGGGCAAATGATCGGTCGGCAAACTTTGCGCAGGCGCAACCTACAGCGGGACAACGGCTTACCGACTCCTGCACCGCCTCGCTCCTCTCATTCGGCGAATGAGCACCGGCCGATGCAGTACAGAACCATCGCGCACCACACGAGGCTCGAAGCAATGGACACCGCCAACCAGTTCGACCTGCTCAGGGACCTGGAAGCTCGACAGGATGAGCTGATGGTGCGCCTTGAGGAGCTGGACAAGCGGATCGAGCGTACCCTGGCCGAGTGGCAGCGCTACGGCAAGTCAACGTCCGGCTGCTCGGCGGCCGATCATGGCCGCGCGGCTTGATGTTTCGTTCAGTCTCGCTTCTTCCGGTCGAGATGCCCCGACTTGCTGATGGCGCGCCAGAGACGAAGCCCCAGCGCGACGCTCACGACAGCGGCGGCAAGGCCAGGCGCGGAAATGCCGAACAACGGCGGCGGCACTTTGAAGCTCAAGAGCATGGCCGAGCCGACGAATAGGGAGCTGGCCAGCAGTCCCAACACGAGGCGGTTCACCGAGGGCTCCAGTCCACGGTGATCGAGGTGGATGTCGAACCGCCCACCTTGCATCTGTTCGAGCACGTCGGCAATGCCTTGGGGCAAGATGTCCACGAGGTGTTCGAGCTCGGAGTAGAGGCGGTGCAGCTTCCGAAGCCGGCGGCGCGGCGAAAATCGCCGCCACACCAGCTTTTTGCGGTACGGCCGAATCATCTCCACGAGGCTGAATTTCGGACTGATTTGCCGCGCCGTCCCTTCCAAGGTGATCAGAGCCTTCAAGAGCATCACAATCCGCGCCGGCAGCATGATCTGGTAGCGACGGATTTGCTCCATGATCTCGTTCAGCGCCCCGCTCAGGTCGAACCTATCGAGCGATTGGCTTGCGTAGTAGGAAAGAAAGTCGGCCACATCCAGCGTCAAGGCCGACCGGTCGAGGTCCGATGGCGCTTTGCCAAGGCGAAGGATCATCGCCGTCATGTGCTCGGCGTCGAAATTGCCGAGAGCAACCAACATTTCGCCAAGCGCCTCATGGAGCCGCTCGTCGATGCGGCCGACCATGCCGAAGTCGAGCAACCCGATCCGGGACTGCTCCATCACCAACAAATTGCCAGGATGTGGATCGGCATGATAGAAGCCATTGTCGAAGATCATCTTCAAGCAGATGGCTGCGCCCCGCCGAGCGATCTCCTCGGTATCGATGCCGGCGGCTGCTAACCGACCGCCCTCGGAAAGCTTGATCCCTTCAAGCAATTCCATCGTCAGCACGCGGCGGCTGCAAAGCGCGGGATACGTCTTCGGGATGTGAACGGTAGGGTCCCTGGCGAAGTCATGGGCGAACTGCTGAATGTTCCGCTCCTCGCGACCGAAATCGAGTTCGCGCCGCATGGCGCGATGGAATTCGGCCACAATCGCCTGGGGCCGGTAGTTGCGGAACTCAGGGACCATCTCGGCCATGAGCGCCAGCCCGGCGAGAATGTCCATGTCGACAGCCACTTTGCGCTCGATGTCGGCGTGCAGCACTTTGACGACGACGGCCTCGCCGGTATGCAGCCTCGCGCGATGCACCTGCCCAATGGACGCCGAAGCCATCGCCTCCGGCTCGAAGTGCGCGAATAGGGCGGTGGTCGGCCGTCCGAACTCGCTCTCGATCAGTTTATGGACCAGCGCGGACGAATCGGCCGGAACGTTGGCCTGCAAGTGCTGAAACTCCTCGGCGAGCCGAACCCCGACAAGGTCGGGACGTGTGCTGAGCATCTGGCCCAGCTTAATGAACGTCGGGCCAAGCTCTGCCATCGCCATGCGCAGCCGGGTTTCCCACGGGTGGCGTGCGATGGCCCCGCCGCCTCGAGCTTTCAGCAGATCCTTGGCAAAATCGGGCCCGAGTCGCCCCACCCAGGCGGCAACGCCGTACTTGCTCAGGACCTCGAGGATTTCGTACCAGCGGCCGACATGGCGGTAGATTTGCGGAATCGACGTTAGCTTCATGGCACCGCCCGTCCGGAGAGAAGACGTTTCCCCATTACTCTACGCCAGTAGGACCCTTCGTGCCAGACGCTCGATGCGAAGGACGGCAAGCCGGCTATTTTACGCAGCCAGCCCAAGCCAACTAACCGGCAATGTTTCCTCAAGCCGCAAGATCGTCACGACGAAATAATGGGGAAGGGGTGACTTGGCGGGCGAGGGCGGTCCAGACGCAACGACTTCCTCCGCGTCGTTCTGCACAGCCCGCAG
>JAJFUI010000230.1 GCA_021372555.1 Planctomycetaceae bacterium
ATCAAGCTGCTCGACGATGAAGTCCAAGTCGCGGTGCTTGTCCTTCGGCACGTCTTTCACCAGCAGGTCCCACGGCACCTCGCGACCCTCGACCAGCGACTGGTACATGCCGAAAACGTCGGAACCCCACTGCGGCTCATAGGTGCACATCGAGCCGGGCGCATGCAGCACGCCCGCGGGCACCATCCAGCCGGTGCCGGCCTTCAGGCGATAGGCCTTCGAGAAGTCCAGAATGCCGTTGTCCCCCTTGTCCCAGTTATCAAGACATCGCCGCACATCCGCTTTGGTGGTCCCAGGCTCCAGGCCCATGAACGTGTCGTCCAAGTGGTTCTCCGCCGCGTTGAGTTGCGGTGGGAAGTAGTAGCACTCCGGCTTGCCTTGCTGGCCGGTCAGGGCGGCGTGCTTGGCTTGCTGGTGCATGTGGTGCGGAATGGGGCCCATGTTGTCGAAAAACTTCGAGTACACCGGCCATCGCTTGTACTTTTCCCAAATCGCCGGGCCGACGATTCGCGCCCCGGCCTCTTCCACGGCGTCGCGGAGCAGAAATCGCTCGCCCTCGAAGACGCAGTAGCTCAGGCCCTCGTCCGGCGTGCGGCCTTCATTGGCGGCCTCCGTCGTGCTGGCAAACCATCGCTCGTCGATGCCGCCGCGGTGCGTGCCCAGCGCGTACCAGTCCGTCGGCGCCAGCTTGATCCGTTTGCCCGGGTGCAGGAAGTTTCGCGGCACCCAGGCGGGCGTGAGCCGCAGCACCCCCTCGCCGGCATCGAACGCCCGGTTGAGAATCGCTTGCACGTTATCCCGCGTGACGATCTTCGACGCGCACATCGCTGGTTTCCTTTCAACCCGGAGATTTGTTGCTGGCTTGCAACCGTCGAGGCTCCAAGACGCCCACCTTTTTTACACCCCCGCCGAAGCGTTTACAAGCGACCGACCCCCTGCTAGAACAGTGCGTAGCGATTGCCGATGTTTGGCCAACTTCCCGGAGCAAAACCGCCATGCCTCGAAAGACCTGGACGCTCACGGACGTCGATGCCGACGTCTATCTCGATCGGCTCGCAGTCGGCCCTGGCGACGTCGGCGGCCCGGCCGTCGGTTACTCGGTGACCAAGCGAACGCTCCGCGGCGGACTCCGCGATGGCGTCGATGTGGTCGAGGTGGACAACGGCCGCTTCCGCTTTACCGTGGTGCCGACCCGCGGCATGAACATTTGGCGGGCGAATTGCGACGGTGTCGAGCTCGGATGGAAGTCGCCCGTCCGCGGGCCGGTCAACCCGGCGTTCGTGCCCCTCTGGGAGCCGAGCGGCATCGGCTGGCTTCGCGGCTTCGACGAATTGCTCGTCCGTTGCGGATTGGAAAGCAACGGTGCGCCGGAGTTTCTCCCCAACGGCGCGCTACGCTACCCGTTGCACGGCAGGATCGGCAACACTCCGGCGCACAAGGTCGAATTGACAATCGATGGGGACACGGGCGAGATCGCTTTGACAGGCGTTGTCGATGAGAGCCGGCTGTTTGGTCCCAAGTTCCGGCTAAGTACGACAATTGCGACGAAGGTTGGCGAAAGCCGCGTTACTATCGCGGACCAGATCACCAACCTTTCGGCCGAGCCGAGCCAGTTGGAGCTGTTCTACCACACGAACTTGGGTTGGCCGCTCGTTGGCGCCGGGGCGACGGTCGCGCTGCCCGTCGAGCGGATGGCCCCACGCGACGCCGTGGCAGCCGGCGCCGTCCCAAATTGGGGCGTTTACGATCCCGAGACGCCCGGCCTGGGCGAGGCCGTCTTCTTTTTCGAGCCCGCCTCCGACGCCGCGGGCCGCACCTTGGCCGTGGTAACGTCCGCCGATGGCAATCGCGGCTTCGGTCTTCGGTTCAACAAGCGGCAAATGCCGTGCTTCACCCTATGGAAGAACTGTCAGGCCGTGGCGGATGGCTATGTGACCGGCCTTGAGCCCGGCATCAATTTCCCCAACGTCCGTTCCTTCGAGGAGCGGCAGGGGCGAGTGGCGGATCTGAAACCGGGCGAGACGCGATGTTTCGAACTCACGTTGGAAGGCTATGCCAATGCCGACGCCACTGCCGCTGCTCGGCGCGAGGTTGCCGCGATCCAGGCCAATGTGACGCCCGGAATATGCGTCTCGCCCGATCCGCGGTGGTCGCCATAGCGGGCCAGCATGTCGGTTTCGCAGCTCGCGTCGCGTTCACCAGCAGCCAAGCGACGATTTGTCTTTGCTATTCCCCCCAGCTTCGCAAGTGGCGGGCGGTTTGCGCCACAAATTCCGCCCAATCCGGCATGGCGACGCGCGGCCGGTTCTCCGTATAATCCGCCGCTTTTTGGGCAGGTCGCTTTCCCTGTACGTCATCGTTTTGACGACATCGCTCTACCCTCGACAACGCTGACATTGCGCTGGTGTGCCGATGATCGGACAAGGAGGTCCGAGACCATCGCGCGTAGGTCGCTTGCCGGTCCCTTGGACCGCCGCGAGCGTGTTCAGACATGCGCCCCCGCGGCATAGGCTCACGCCGTGGGCCAGGTTGTCCGCCGCAGCGCCGTGGGCCAGGTTGTCAACCTGCCACAAAACCGCCCTCGCCACAGCGTGCGTCCTCGCGATGATCGCGCTAACGGCCGATCAATCTCTCAGCGCCACGCCGCCCGCCGACAGTCGCGCCCGCGTTGATCAAGTCCGACTACGCATCGCCTGGGGAGGCGGTGCCGCTAGACTCTGGACTGGCACGATTGCCGTCAGTGACGGCGCCATCTCCGAGCCGCAACCGCTCGGCGTCGAGGCCGACGAGCCGGGCTCCATGTGGATCCAGTCCGATCCGCACGGCGGTAAGCTGATCGTTCGCCAACGCAGCCCGCGAACGTACGACGGCGTCGACCTGCTGGTCTCTGCGCCGCCGACCGCAAAGCTGCTGCTGCGACTTTCGCCGGCCGACAAGCCCGAGCCCCAAACGGCGGTCGATATCCCGCTCTCGGAACTCTCCAATGACTTCGCCAATAAGGAGCTGGATGACCGGGGCAACCGAGTCCTTGCGATGCGGGCGCCCGGCGACATGCTCCGCGTGCGACTCTCTCGCGATCATCTCGTTTTCGCGCCGGGCGAGCGACTGAAGTTCGACGTGGAACCCCGCGGCTTGCCGCTTCCCCAAGGAAGCCAGGCACGGCTAAGGATCCAACTCCTCACGACCACCGGCAACGAGTTGTGGTCGCATCAACAGGACTTGCCAAGTGACCCATCGGCCACGGTACCGGTCGAACTCTCCCTGCCGCCCGACGAGGGCGTGTACGACATTGCCCTGGCGGCCGCGATCGCTCCCAATTGGACCCAGGCCGTCCGCAAGCCGCTCGCCTGGAAACGGACTCTTGCCCAGCGACGGATGCAGGTCGTTGTGTTGCGACCCGAACGAATGCCTGTGCCGCACAATGACCGTGCTCTGAGTTCGGTCATTGAGATCGATCCGACCAATCCGCGTTGGTTCGAGAAACTGAGCAAAGTGCCGCAGTTGCAGCTATCTCGCGCCAAGCTACCGCGATGGCTCAGCCGCGATGGTCGCTCCCCGCCGTCCGGGAAAGGTGAGATGGGCAACGACTGTCTTCAAGGGCGTCGCCATCCGCTCGGCGAACTCGCCGAATTGAAACCCAACGCCGATTCGCCCGACGTTAGCTGGCAGGCCTACTGGCTTCCCATCAACGATCCCGGCCAACCGCACGTCGTCGAAGTCGAGTATCCCAGCGACGTCCCGCAAACGTTGGGCCTGAGCATTCTCGAACCAGACGCCGCCGGCGCGATGTCGCCCATAACCACCGACGCCGGGATGGACAACCCCGCGAGCATTGTCGCCCAGGCCGGTTCGCCCCCGCAATGGCAGCATCACCGCATTCTCTTCTGGCCGAGAACCGCTACCCCGCTGCTTCTGGTCACGAACGGCCGCCAACGACAGCCTGCCGTCTACGGCAAAATTCGGGTGCTCACCGACGGTGAGCGGCTTCCCCGTGCGCTGCCGAACCGCCCCGGGGCCGGCCGGCAATTGATCGCCTGCCTGGATCGTCCGCTCCTGGCCGACAACTTCGGCGCCCGCCGCGCGCTCGATCCATGGAGCAGCCGGTGTCTCGACGACTGGACGACCTTCTACGAAGCCGGGACGCGGCTTGTGGACTATCTCCACCACGCCGGATGCAACGGCCTGATGTTGGGCGTCTTGGCCGATGGCAGCACGATCTACCCCAGCCGGTTGTTGGAGCCGACGCCGCGCTACGACACCGGTGCCCTGATGGCCTCGGCCCAGGACCCGGTGCGCAAAGACGTGACGGAAATGTTGCTGCGACTCTTTGACCGGGAAGAACTGCAGCTAATTCCGATGGTGGAGTTTGCCTCGCCGCTTCCCGAGTTGGAAGCTCTGCGGCGACGCGGCGGACCGGACGCCGAAGGAATCGAGAGCATCGGGCCCGACGGGACCGCGTGGGCCGCCTCCTGGTCGTCGCGGCACGGCGTGGCTCCGCACTACAATCTTCTGGATCCGCGCGTGCAGCAAGCGATGCTTAACGTGCTTCGAGAGTTGGCCGCGCGGTACGCCAGCCATCCCGCGTTTGCCGGGCTGGCCGTGCGACTCTCGGCCAGTGGCTACGCGCAGTTGGCGGGCCCTGACTGGGGGCTCGACGATGCAACGATCGCCCGCTTCGAACGCGACACTGGTTTTCGTCTCCCCGGCAGCGGGCCTCAGCGATTTGCCGATCGCGCGGCGTTTCTGGCGGAGCCGAGCCACCGGCAATCGTGGCTGCAATGGCGGTCCACGCGGCTCGCCGAGTTCTATCATCGCGCTGCCGACGAACTAGCGTCCGTGCGTCCAAACAGTCGGTTGTATTTGGCCGGCGCGGACATGATAGGCACGCTGGAGCTTGAAGCCGAGTTGCGGCCCGCCTTGCCGCGTCACAGCACGATGGCCGACGCCTTGCTTCAGGTTGGCATCGACACTCGGCACTTCGCCGACGATCGTTCCAATATCGTTTTGTTGCGCCCGGAGCGCGTTGCCCCCGAGGCCGACCGCGAAAGCCGCGCCGCCGATCTCGAAATCGCCCAAATGCCCGACGTTGATCGTTGCTTCCAAACGGCCAGCAGTCCGGGCAGTTTCTTCTTCCACGAGCCGCGCCACGTACGCATCGAGTCGTTCGATCGGAAATGCCCCTTCAAGTCCGGCGGCGCGTCGTTCGTCTCGCAGCCAGGTCCCGCCGGCCCCAATAACCGGCGACGCTTCGTTCACAGTCTGGCCTCGTTGGACGCTCAGCTAATCGTGGACGGCGGCTGCGTGCTGCCGCTCGGCCAGGAAGACTCGATCGCCGACCTCGTTGCCGCTTATCGGGCCTTGCCGGCCGTGCGATTCGAGACGATCGGCAACGCCACGTCGAGCGGGTCGCAACCGGTGATCTTCCGATTCGCGGTGCTTAACGGCCGGGCGTACCTTTACGCCGTGAATGATGCTCCACTACCCGTCACCGCGCGAGTGCATGTCGACGCCGGGCCAGAGTGCCGCATCGAGGAAATTTCGGGCCGCCGGAAGATTGCGCCGCTCCGCCCTGACGGCGATTCCGGCCTCTGTTGGGAGGTGGCGCTCGAACCCTATGATCTGGTTGCCGTCCAGTTTTCCGACTCCGACGTGAAGTGCGCTCGTCCAGAAACCACATGGCCCGAGTTTGTCGAAGCGGAGCTGGGCTCCGCCATTCGGCGTCTGGGCGCCCGCGCCGCCGCCCTTCGAACTCCGCCTCCGCTGGATGTCATCGCCAACCCCGGCTTTGAACGCCCGCAGGCGGCTGACGGTGCGATTCCGGACTGGACTGCGACCGACCATCGGGGGACCACGGTCCAATTGGACAAGAACGAGAAACACGCCGGACGGCAGTCGGTCAAGCTCGCCAGCGACGGTCCCGTTGCGTGTCTCGTCAGCCGCCCGTTCGTGGCTCCTGCCACGGGTCGCCTCGCGATTTCCGTTTGGCTTCGCGTGGCCGATGGGTCGCGGCAGCCGCCGCTTCGGCTCGCCCTCGAGGGAAAGCTTCACGGACGCGATTACTACCGGTTCGGTCCCGTGGGCGTCGCCACTGGTCCCGACCAACGCACTGATGCGATTTCATCCGAATGGGGCGAGTACGTCGTTCAAATCAACGACTTGCCGCTCGAAGGGCTCAACTCGTTGCGGGTGCGCTTCGATTTGATGGGACCCGGCGAGGTCTGGCTCGACGATGTTCAGCTTTACGGACTGGCCTTCAACCGGGCCGAGATGGTTGAACTATCGAAACTGATTGCACTGGCCGACGTCAAGCTCCAGCAGCGGGAGATCGGCGACTGCCTCCACTTGCTCGAAGGCTACTGGCCCCGCTTCTTGGAAGAAAACGTTTCACTGCCGACCGACGCGACGCCTGCCGAGCGAATGGCCACCAAGCCCCGCGACCCCAATGCGAAACAGCCCGAGCGCACCGGCTGGTACAACCGCATGAAGGATATGCTGCCGGAGCCGGTGCGGTTCTAGCCGCGGCTTGTCTTGTTCAGCCCCTACAGCACCTTGGTGATCCCGGGCATCGCGACCGGATAGCGGCCGTTGGCGTCGGGGGCGACCGGCGCGGGCGACTGCATCGTCAACTGATCTAGCCCCGGCGCCAACTCAAGATTCGAGGCCAGTGCCTCGTCCCAGGTGACCTGGCTGCCCGATTCCGCGGCCATGCGGCCGAGGATGCCGGTCATCGCGGCCTTGGCGCACCGCTCCGCCTCGTTGTAGGGCCGGTCTTGGCGGATGGCGTCGAATAATAGATCGTGCTCGTACTGATAGTGGTGGAAGGATGGTCCCTTGTATTGCCAGAGTACGTTGCCGGCAGTCTGTTTGTGTCCGCGATAAAGGCGGGGTTGCAGTTGCCCTTCGCCCAACACGGCCGAGCCTTTCGTTCCGTGGATCACGTCGCCGAAGAAACCCCAGCAGCCGGCCATGTGACGGCCTTGGGCCATCAGTCGCGTGCCGTCGGCGAAGGTGTATTCCACCGAATAGTGATCGAACAGTTGGTCGGCGTCAGTTCTGACTTGCCGGCCCCCCTGCCCTTGAGCCGAGACCGGCCACGCATCCTTGACCCAGCAGCTAACGTCGAGATTGTGGATCAGCCAATCGAGGAGGAAGCTGCCGTTGAGCCACGTGAAGCACGAGTAGTTGCGAATCTGGTGGGCCAGGTCGCTCGTGCCGTTCTTTTTCGGCGTGAACGCTACCGGCCCGTGCTCGCGATACGCCCAGCACGTGATGACATCACCGATCGCGCCGTTGTGGATCTTGTCGACCGCTTCTTCCAGCGGCTTATAGTGGCGGCTCATGAGGCCGCCGGCAATCTTGAGGTTCTTCTTTGTGGCCGCGTCACCGGCCCGAAGCACGCGGCGAATGCCCGGGGCGTCGACCGCAAACGACTTCTCCATGAAGACATGCATTCCCTTCTCGACCGCATATTCGAGATGGATCGGTCGGAAGGCCGGCGGCGTGGCCAAGATGACGACGCTGCCCGGGTCTAGTATGTCAATGGCCTTGCGATAGGCGTCCATGCCGAGGAATTGCCGGTCGCTGGGCACATCAACCTGCTTCTCGAATTGCTTCACGAGTCCCTGGCGGCTCGCCGCGAGACGGTCATCAAACACATCCGCCATGGCCCAAAGCGTCGTCGGTCCCTTCGTGCTCAGGGCGTTCGCCGCCGCGCCCGTGCCGCGTCCGCCGCACCCGATCAACGCCACTTTGATGGTGTTCTGTTCGGCCGCATAGCTCCGCGCCGACAGAGCCCCGAGCAATGTTGCCCCGGCCAGTGCGGTCGATGACGCCTTGAGGAAGTCGCGGCGGGAGGTGGAGGTTCGCTCGGACGTGCTCATGTCAGACTCCTTCAAATCGGCGGGTCAAGCGGAAGGACCGCGGCAGGATAATAGCGATTCTATGATTATCGGCGCGTTCGACGCAACCGTCGTGCAATCCTTTTCACCGCAAAAAGTTGCACGAAACTTGCTTCTCACGCCCCCCGAGTCAGACAGCCACCGCTCGTTTGCCGCTTACCACCGCCGCGGCTGCACGCCTGCGTGCACCCGGCAGGGCAGGCCCTGAATCCGCAGGAAGCCTTCCGCGTCCGTCTGGTCGTAGGAGCCGCCGCCCTCCATCGTGGCGATGCCTTCGTCGTAAAGGCTGTACGGGCTCTTCCGGCTGGCGACCGTGATGGTCCCCTTGTACAAATCGCGGCTCACCTCGCCGGTGACCGGCTTCTGCGCCTCGCGGATGAATGCCAGCAGTGCGTCGAACTTCGGGTGGTACCAGAACCCATAGTAGACCATCTCGGCCACCTCAGGCGACAGCCGGTCGCGCAGGTGCGTCAGATCGCGGTCCATGGTGATCTGCTCGATCACGCGATGCGCGGCGTACAACACCGTCATCCCGGGCGCTTCATACACGCCGCGGCTCTTCATTCCGACGAATCGCCCTTCGACGATGTCGATCCGTCCGACGCCGTTGCGGCCCGCGATTTCGTTCAGCTTGGCAACCAACTCGAACGCGCTGAGCTGCTTGCCGTTGACGCTGACCGGAATGCCGGCCTCGAAGCCGATCTTGACGTTCTCGACCTTGTCCGGCGCCTGCTGCGGCGACACCGTCATGTGGAAGTTGACCTGCTCGACGCCGTTGGTTGTCAGGTCTTCGAGCTTGCCGCCCTCGTAGCTGATGTGCAGGCAGTTCTCGTCCATGCTGTACGGCTTGGCCACGGACGGCTTCACCGGGATGTTCTTTTCGTGGCAGAACGCGATCATCTCAGTCCGCCCGGGGAATTGCTTGCGGAACCGCTCCATCCGCCATGGGGCGATGATCTTCACGCTTGGATCAAGGGCGTCGGCGGCCAACTGGAAGCGGCACTGATCGTTCCCCTTGCCGGTCGCGCCGTGAACGAACGCGTTGGCCCCGACCTCTCGGGCGACTTGCAGGCACAGCTTCGAGATCAGCGGCCGGGCGATCGACGTGCCCAGCAAATAAATGCCTTCGTACTTGGCGTCCCATTGCAGTACGGGGAAAGCGAAGTCCCGGCACATCTCCTCCCGGGCGTCAATCGCGCGGGCCGACTTCGCGCCAATCGTCCTCGCCTTCTGCAGCATTGCCTCGCGGTCTTCACTGGGTTGCCCAACGTCGACATACACCGCGTGGACGTCGTACCCTTCGTCCATCAACCAGCCAACGAGCACCGAGGTATCTAGTCCACCAGAATACGCGAGAACACAGCTAGCCATTTGCACACTCGTCTTCCGTTGCGGCAGTTGGTCACCAACTCGCCGGATTTCCTATTCCTGCCCATCGCCTGCCTTATTCGGCGGGTAGGCAGATGCCTCCTGGCCCGATGGGGCAAACCCCTTATGATGCGCTTCCATGACGCTGTTGTCCAGACCCGAAATTGGCCGGCCCAGTAACCGATCGTCGCCGCATCGGCACGAAAAACGCGCCGCCGGCGGCCTTGTGACGCAGGCGCTTGTGCAGGCGTTTGTGGTGCAGGCGTCTCGCCTGCCAGCACAACCAAGACGGCCGCACCGTACCCACGCAGGTGTCCCGACCGGCCCGATTCGGGCAGCCAATCCGTTCGACCGGGCGTCGGCTGTCAGTTTTTTGGGCCGGGTGGCCTAAATGCCTGTGGACGAAAGTTGCACGACGCGTGCAACAGCTTCATCCCGCGTGCCAAACAGCTTGGTAGGGCAGTCAGGACATTGCCCGGCAAAAGGCACGGCGTCCCCGACTGGAAAGGGAAACGCATGAAGAGGTCAATTTGCTTTTTTGCCATTGTGGCCTTGGCGGTTCTCCTAGCCGCCGCACAAGCCCGGGCGTCAGTCACCCTGACCCCCGGCAACAACCCGCAGCCCGACGAAGAAAACGTGCTGCTTAACAAGGGGGATACTGGCGCATTGGTCACCGGGAACACGAACCAGAGCAACACCCCGGTCGAGTTCACGTCGTCGGTCAATACCCTGCTGATCCCATCTGCGGGGCAGGCGATGATCATCGGAGATCCGGAGGACGGGGGAATCAACCAGATTACCATCACCGCCCCCGGCTTCACGTTCACCGACCTGATCTTCAACGCCGCCAACACGGCGGACATCGGGACGCCCGGCGCGCTGGCGACCGTGACGGCTCAGGTCAATGAGTCTGGTGGCGGCACCTCCACCTTCACCGGCTCCTACAATCTCGGCCAGGGACAGGGCGTCGGCAACGGCTTTGCCACCCTCGTCGCTGCCAACGGCGAAACCATGAGCAGCGTGACAATCACCCTGCCGGAAGGCGAGTTCTTCCACGACCTGGAGCAGGTCCGGATTTCGGGCCTGACCGCCGTCAACGGGCAAGTCCCCGAGCCGGCCACCGTCATCATTTGGTCGCTGTTGGCCCTGGTCGGAACGGCCATCAGCCTGCGACGCAAGTAAAAGTGAGCGACATTACCTCCGTGGTATTCACCCGCGCTGGTCGCTACCGGCGCGGGTGTTCTCTTGCGCCGACTTATTCCGGGCCGAAAAAATGCCGACGTTCTTTGAGGGCAGTTAAACTAGGCGCTTTGGCGCGGTCAAGCCGGTACTGGCCGCGTTGCCCTAA
>JAJFUI010000237.1 GCA_021372555.1 Planctomycetaceae bacterium
ACGGCGCTGCCGCCGTCGTAGAGGCTGGCGTTGCTAACGTCCATGCCCGTCAACTGTGCGATAAGCGTCTGGTACTCGAAGAACGCTTGAAGGCTTCCCTGGCTGGCCTCGGCCTGGTACGGGGTGTACGCGGTGTAGAACTCGCTCCGCGATGTGACCGTGTCCACCACGGCGGGAATGAAGTGGTCGTAGCTGCCGCCGCCGAGGAAGCATGCGGTCGCCGCGGCCGGGGTGTTCTGTGAGGCCAGGTCGTTCAGGTGAGCAGTCAGTTCGAGCTCGCCGAGGCCCGGCAAGACGCAAAGATCGCGATTCATCCGCAACTCGGGCGGAATCATCGCGAACAGTTCATCAATGGATTTGGCGCCGATGGCGGCGAGCATTGCCTGGCGGTCGGCGTCGGTGTTAGGGAAGTAAGGCATGAGGGCCTCCATAGGGTATTCAAAACACAAAGTCCTAAGCCCAAAATTCGAATTTCGGGCTTCGGACTTTGTTAGTCATTCGTTCGTTCGAGCGTCGTCAATCTTCTAGTGCTGCTCTTCTTCGCACTGCTTCTTGTAGGCGGCTTCGTTGAGCAGATCGCTCAGACCGGCGTCGCCGGCGAGCTTGATCTTGATGAACCAGCCGTTTCCGTACGGGTCCTCGGGAAGGTGTTCGAGGTTGCCGGCCAGGGCGGAGTTGATCTCGACGACCTGACCGTTGACGGGGCTATAGAGGTCGCTGACGGCCTTCACGGATTCAATTTCGCCGAAAGGCTGTCCGGCCTTCACTTCGCGGCCGACCGGCGGCAGTTCGACATGAACCAAGTCGGTGAGCATCTCCAAGGCGAAGGAGGTCAGGCCGACGGTGGCGGTTTTTCCGGCCGGCTCGTTTGCGAGGCGAACCCACTCGTGCGTTTTGCTATACAGGAGGTCTTGAGACATGATGGATCCTTTCTTCTTAGTTGCGGGCGCGACCGACGGTCGCGGCGTTGTGTTGGAGGCAGTTGTCCAGAGGTGCTATTTCTTCTTCTTGCGCTGATAGAACGGCAGTTCGACCACTTTGGCCGGCTCGAAGCGGCCGCGGATGTCAAGCTGCAACTCGCGTCCGGGCTCTGCGAACGCGGCGTCCACATAGGCCATGGCGATCGGGCGGCCAAGCGTGGGCGAGTGGGTACCGCTTGTCACCTCGCCGACCTTTCGGCCATCGGCCATGACCGGGCACCCTTGCCGTGCGGCGCGGCTTCCGGCGGCCATTTCCAGTCCGATGCGAACCGTCTTGAGCGGCTGCTTCTGGATCTGCACGAGGGCATCGCGGCCGGGGAAATCATAGCCGACCAGATGACAGGCGAAGCCGAGGCCGGCCTGGAACGGGTTGATCTGCTCGGAAAGCTCGTGGCCGTAGAGCGGCATGCCGGCTTCGAGCCGAAGGGTGTCGCGGGCGCCAAGGCCGGCCGGCACGATGCCCAGCGGCTTGCCCAATTCCATGAGGGCTTCCCAGACCTCGGCGGCAATTCCGGCGCCGAGGCTGACTTCGAAGCCGTCCTCGCCGGTGTAGCCGGTGCGGCTGATGATGCAACCCTGGCGTTGGGCCGCGGGATGGAGAATCAGGGCCTGCGCGCCGCGGTAGTATCGCATCGAGCGGAGATCGACGTCGACCAGCGGCTGCAATAGCTCCACCGAGCGGGGACCCTGGATGGCGAACATCGCCCAGAGGCGGCTGATGTCGTTCCAAATGATCTCCTGGCCGGGGCGTTGCGCCCGTTCGGGCGGCAGGTGGGCGGAGATCCAATCGACGATCTTGGCCCTGTTGCTGGCGTTCACGACGACCATGAAGAACGGCTGGCCGTGGGAGTTGTGGTAGTAGCCCACGAGAACGTCGTCGAGGATTCCGCCTTCGTCGTTGGTGACCAGCGAGTAGCGGATCTGGCCGAGTTCCATGTCGGCGACGCGACGGGTGAGCAGCTCGGCTAGAAAGACCGCCGCGCCGGGGCCCTCGAAGCGGAGCCGGCCCATGTGGGAGATGTCGGCCAGACCGACGGCCGAGCGGATGGCGGTATGCTCCTCGATGATCGAGGTGTATTGGACAGGCATGGCCCAACCGGCGAAGTCGACCATTCGTCCGCCGTGGTTTACGTGCCAGTCATAGAGGGGGGTGCGCGTGAGCGATGCGTCCATTTCGATCTAGGTCCTTGAGCGTCCAACCCGTGCCGGCGGGGAGCGTCCACGGCCGGCAACGAAAAGCGTCTATTCTAGCAGCGATGGCGGCAGGTGGTAATGGGGAGCCCCCGATCACCTGCGGCGGGGCTGTTTGCGTTGCTTTCGCGGCGAGGCGGGACGTCCTTTGGGCCGCGATTTCCCTCCCTTCACCAAGCGGAAGTCGATTTCGCGGCGTTCGAGGTCCACTTTGGCGACGGCCACGCGCAGCAGGTCGCCGAGGCGGAAACTATTGCCCTCGCGGTATCCGCTCAGGGTGTGTGCGGCGCGATCGAAATGATAGGTGTCGTCGCGAAGGGATTCGACGCGGATGAGGCCTTCGGCCGGAAGCTCGATGCCCTCGACGAAGATGCCATAGCTTTCGACGCCGGTAATGACGGCGTCCATTTCTTCGTCGATTCGCTCGCTGAGATAGGCCAACAGCTTGAGCTTGGTCAGGTCGCGCTCGGCAGCTTCCGCACGCTGTTCGCGGTCCGAGCAGTGACGGCCGAGAACCACAAGCTCATCGTAATCGTTCCTCGGTTTGGCCTTGGTCAGCAGGGCGCTGACGAGTCGGTGGACGGTCAGATCGGGATAGCGGCGGATGGGCGATGTGAAATGGCAGTAGCACTCGCTGGCCAAGGCGTAGTGGCCTTCGTCCTTGGGGCTGTAGATTGCCCGTTGCAGCGAGCGGAGGACAGCGAAATGAACGGCGTGCTGCTCGGGACGACCGGTCGCGGCATCAAGCAGTTCCTGCAGGGCGAAACGGCTTTGCAGGCTGCCGGTCTTGTAGCCCAGTTCGGCGATGAATTCCGTCAAGGCTTGGAGCTTCTGAGGGCTTGGTGATTGATGGACGCGGCGGAGGAAATGCCAGCCGCGGTCGCGGATTTTTTCGGCGACGGCCTCGTTCGCGGCAAGCATGAATTCTTCGATGATCTGGTGGCTTTCGGTGTTTTCGACGACATGGGCGCCGACCACGCGGCCCTGCTTGTCGAGTTCGACTTTGACCTCGGGCATGGTCACCTCCAGGGCGCCATTGGCCAGTCGGCGTTTGCGGAGGATCATGGCCAGCGTGTGCATCCGCTTCAGCAGATCGAAGACCTTCGCGCCGAGCTTGCGGCGCATCTCGGTGGTGTGCGCCGCGCTGGGAGCGGCATCCTTGGGATTCGCGCCTCCGGGCGCGATCGCCGGTCGCGGCTTAATGTGATTCAGAAACTCGTCGACCTGTTCGTAGGTTAACCGCTTGCTGCTACGAATGGCGGCCGAGTGGAGTTCGGTCGAGGTTCGGAGCCCTTCGGCGGTGAACTCGATGATCGCCGACTTGGTGAAGCGGACTTTGCCGGGCTGGAGGCTCGCCAGACCGTTCGAGATGACCTCGGGTAGCATCGGCAGCACGCGGTCGGGCAAGTAGACGCTGGTCGCGCGGTCGGTGGCCTCGCGATCGAGCGGGCTACCTGGCCGGACGAAGTGCGAGACGTCGGCAATGTGGACGCCGAGCCGCCAGCCGCCGTCGGGAAGCGACTCGAGAGAAATGGCATCGTCAAAGTCGCGGGCGTCGACCGGGTCGATGGTGACGATGATCTCGTCGGTGAAGTCGGTTCGGCCATCGAGCGACTCGTCGAACTTCTCGGCCTGGGCGTGGGCGTCCGCCAGGACATCGGCGGGAAATTCGTCCGGCAGATTGAACTCGCGAATGATCGAAAGGGTGTCGACCCCTGGCTTGCCGCGAGGGCCGAGCACTTCGGTGATGACCCCTTCGCCGTCGCGGAGCGCCGAGGGGAATCGCAGCATCTCGATCACGACCTTGTCGTCCGGCTGTGCGTTTTTCGCGCCCGGGTCGCCGACGTAGATCGGTCGCGCGAATAGCGATCCGTCGATTCGGACGTAAGCAGCGCCGGCCGATTCCAGGTACGTGCCCACGAACTGCTGCGTCTCGCGTTCGACGACTTCGACGACTTCGCCTCGCGGACCGGGTTGGCCGGGGCGGTGGCGCCCGACTTGAACCAGGACGACATCGCCGGTGGCGGCGTCCTTGGTGGATTCGGCGGGGATGTAAATGTCCTTCAACTCCGTGGCGGCGTCGTCGTTGCGGAGACGCACGAAGCCGAAGCCCTTCTGGGTACGCTGGAAGACGCCGACGAGACGTTTGCCGCTGGCCTTGGAGGAAGGTGCGGAGGGTGATCGGCGAACCCTTTTGGGAGACTCTTCCGGAGAGTTTGGCTGTTGGCTCGTTGCCAGCGGAGATTGGCCGCTTGCGGCGGAGGGGGCAAGCGGCATGACTAAGTGGTTTGATCCGTAGGCGAGGCGGCCGTCGCGGACCAAACGTTTGACGGCGCGGCGGACGTCGATTGCTTGGTCCTGGGGCAGCTTCAGTTGCTTCGTGATGACTCGCGGCTTGACGGGCCGATAGCCGGGGGCGTTGACCAATTGGACGATGGATTCTTCGAGCGGGGGCATGAGTGGAACTTGGTGCTGATGGCCGGCTGCGCGCAACCGAACCCGCGAGCAACAGGCGGCGGGCACGCCCGGCGGCTAAACAACATCAGCTACCGCGAGTGTGCGGTAAACTAGTTGACCGTCGGGTCGGGCGGCAGTTCTTTCAGGTGAATCATGGAGCGCAGCAACGACTGACCGAATTGGCGGAAGACGGTTTCCCACAGGTCCTCCGCCGTTGAAAAGACCAGTTCAGCCGTGGCAGGCATCGTGCGCCAGGCGCCTTGACGCAACTCGTTTTCCAATTGGCCGGCGCCCCAGCCGGCATGACCAATGAAGATCTTGTATGACGGCTCTTCGTCGAGCACCAGTTCATCAAGGTGCTGCTTCTTGGCGGCGAAAAAGACGCCTGGGACGGGCTCGCTCTCGGCCAGTTCCCGCTTGGTGTGCAACGACATCAGCGGTCCAGGCACGGGGCCGCCGAGATAGATCGGCTGTTGGCTGTGGCACGGCGCGCTACCGACCTCGCGCCAAAGCTCTTGAAGGCTTTTGCGGACAGGGCGGTTAAGGATCATGCCAAACGCGCCCTCGCGATTGTGCTCGATCAGAAGCACCAAGCTACGGGCGAAGTTTTCGTCCGCCAGTTGTGGTGAGGCGATCAGCAGATGGCCTTCAAGCGTTTCCATGCCTGGCACTGCTCAAGTTCGTAGTCCCGCCTTGAGGCGGCCGCGGCCGAAGGACGACCAGCGGCGCTACCGCGTCAGGTCGGCGGCCTGGCGGCGGAAGCGGGCGGCTTGCCACTTCATCGTCCGCTTTTTCGGGGTGCTGCCCGCGACGCTGGCCAGCCGGTCGCACTTCTCGGCCAACGCGATCTTCACCTTCGCCAACTTCGCCTTCACGTCTGCTTTGCTCATTGCGTATTCCTCAGTTTGCTCTTAGTCGTTCGTCGAGTGATGCTTGTCGCCAAACACGCTTCCGGTGGTCACCGCCAAGCAACCGCCGAAATTATACCACTTCTGCGGGAGTTGCCCAGGGGGTTTGTCGCCACAAAACGGGCCGCAGGCCGACTTTCCCCGTCGCCGCAGGTTCCTTACTCCCACGCTCTCGCCTTCTTTGGCATCATGTTGCACAGCAGGACCCCGCCGAAGTAGAGGCCGGTCAGCGAGGCGGCCATGAGGAGCATGCTGTAAGGGTCCGGAGGCATCAGAATGCCGGCGACCACGAAGATGACCAGGACGGCGATTTTCCACTGGGCGAGGTAATTGGCGACGCTGAAGACGCCGATTCGCTCCAGGAAAAGCATGATCAACGGCAGTTGGAACCCGACGCCGAAGCCCACTGGGAGGACCCAGACGAAGCTGAGCCACTCGTTGATGCGAGGTTCGGGCGGGATGTCCATGCTGCGGTTGAAGCTCAAGAGGAAGTCCAACACCGGGCCGAAGACGACGAAAAACGCCAGAGCGGCCCCGGCCAGGAACAGCGCGATGCTGAATGGCAAGTAGAGATGGACGTAGCGGCGTTCGTGCGGATACAGGCCCGCGGCCACGAAGTTCCAGAGTTGGTAGAAAATCCAGGGGCCCGCCAAGAGCACCCCGACAAGGAGGGATGCCTTGACGTAGACGCCGAAACCCTCAAAAACGCTTAGGCCTTTGCTTTGCAGGCGAGCGTCGTCGGCGCTGCGATGCCAGACGAGCAGACGCATCAGGCCTTCGGGGTTGTCTGCGGTTGTTGCGGGGGCTTCGGGCAGCACCGGGGCGTTCTTGAACTCCCCAGGATAGGCGTTGCGAAGCTCCTGCAACATTTGGCGTGGATCGACGTAAATCTCATCAGCCAGCAGTCGCTGCTCCTGCACACGCGTTTTGATCTCGTCCTCCGCTTGCTTTCGCACGCGTTCCTCGACGCTTTTTCGCGCGTCGTCGCCGCTGACCTGCTGGGACTTGCCGGCCTGCTTCAGCTTTGCCAGTTCGGCTTGGACAAGTTTGTCCATCTCCGACTTGTCGAGCTTCGCCATCTCGCGACGCACTCGCTCGGCGGATTGACGCTGATAGTAGGTGGTCAACGCGGATAGAAGTGGCCGCTGGATGAACGCAACGACGTGATGGCCGACGGTTAGGCCGATGATGAAACCGACGATGAGCCCGTAAATCGATCGCAGCAAGCAGCCCCGCAACTCTCCGAGGTGTTCCCCGAAGGTCATGGTGCTTTCGCGAAACAGATTGTCTTCGAGGGGTTCGGGCATACGGCGCGAGGGCAGTTTCTCTACGGCAAGCAGTTCAGTTTACCACCGCCAAGCCCGGCTTGGCAACGCGGGCCGAGTTCCGTAGGATCGTAAGGCTTGGGGATTCGGGACGCCTTTGCGTTGCGAGCACATGGGAAGGACGACGATGGCTAGATTGTATCCGCTTCGCTTCAAACCGGTTCTGCGTCGGCACTTGTGGGGGGGGCGTCGCCTGGAGACTTCGCTCGGGAAGCCACTGCCGCCGGGCAACGATTGGGCCGAGAGCTGGGAGGTCGTCGATCATGGGCCGGACCAGAGCGTGGTGGTGGCGGGGCCGCTGGCCGGAACGACGCTCGGGCAACTGGTTGGGCAATGGGGACGTGAGTTGTTGGGCCGGCATCATCCGCAGCCGCGATTCCCGTTGTTGCTCAAGTTTCTGGACGCGGTGCGGACCCTTTCGGTCCAAGTTCATCCGAACGATGCCCAGGCGGCGCGACTCACCCCGCCCGACCTTGGCAAGACCGAGGCGTGGGTAGTGCTTGCCGCCGAGCCGGGGAGCAAGATTTACGCTGGCCTCAAGCCCGGCGTCGATCGCGACGCACTGGCCTCGGCCATCCGCCAGGGCCGATGCCAGGAATGCCTGCACGTGATCGACGCTTCCGCCGGGGACTGCGTTTTCCTGCCCGCCGGGGCCGTTCATGCGATCGGCGAGGGGCTGCTGATCGCCGAGATCCAGCAGTCGAGCGACGTCACCTACCGGTTGTACGATTGGAATCGCCTCGGCCCGGACGGCAAGCCGAGGGCCTTGCATGTCGAGCAGGCACTCGATGCCATCGACTTTGGCCGGGGACCGATCGTCGCCCAGCGACCGCGGCCGACGAACCGACCGCAAGTCGAGCGGCTTGTGGAATGCGAGAAGTTCATGCTGGACCGCTGGCAATTCGATTCGCCGCTCTCGGCTGGCGGTGACGATCGCTGCCACATCATCACGGTTCTGCAGGGTGCGGTGCAGATCGAGGGCGACCCGGCCGGGTCGGGGCTGCCGCGGGGGCAAACGGCCCTGTTGCCGGCCGAATTAGGCGCTGTGCAACTCCGGCCTCAGGGCAACACGGTCTTGCTCGACGGCTATTTGCCTTAAACGGTCCCGGCCCAACTCGTGAAGCGCGCGGCCGGGGGCAACGGACGTCGTTCACGGGCGCCGAGTGGGCTTCACGACGAAGAAGTGTACGGCGGGCTCGGCTTTTGGCCCCGTTTCGTCCCATTCCCGCCTCCGTTGAAAGAAAATCTGTTGACAAACGTCTTGTGTTTCGATAAATTACTTTGCGATGCAAAGCTAATGGCATTGGAGATTGTCATGGACGCCAATGAAGCCGAAAACAGGATGCGAGAGATTCAACGGATCATGGAGCGGGCGACGCTCTTCACGCTGCTGCCTGGTACGGCGGCGGTCGTCGGGGGGCTCCTGGTCCTGGTCGGCTGCGCGGTCAGCTACGCGATGTTCCGCTCGTTGGATTTCGCCGACATCCTCCATCTGCCGGTCCATGGGCAGATCGACTTCTGCGTGATGTGGTTCCTGATTGGCGTCGCCGGCGTGCTCGTCGAGGTGATTCTCACCAACCGGGCGGCCGCCGGGCAGCAACTGACGTCGACGAGTCGTCCGATGCGGGTGGCCGCGTTCTCGCTGACGCCCAGCGTGATCGTGGCGATGGTGTTGACCGTGAAGTTCTTGGTCCCTGTCGATGCAAGGGTCTGGAGCATGCTCTGGTCGTGGAACTTCAACGTGCCGCTGGAGCCGAGGGCGGAGGAAATCCAGTACATCGTGCCGGTGTGGATGATGCTGTATGGGACGGGCGTTTATACGGCGGGCTTGTTCTCGATTCGGCCGCCCCGGGTCCTGGGGTTGATGTTTCTGGCGATGGGAGTGATTGCCCTGTTGTGCTTCCCGCAGTACGGGGTTGTTTCCGCGGCCCTCTCGTTCGGCGTGCTGCATCTTGTGTTCGGACTTTATATCCTCCACAAACAACGGCAGACGGTGCTCTGATGAACGAGCCGGTCAAGCCTGACGACATCGACGCGATCATCCATGAACGCGTGCGCCTGTCGATCGTGGCGGCGCTGGCCGTCTCGCCGCAATTGAGCTTTGGCGAGCTGAAGTCGACGCTCAGCCTGACCGACGGCAACTTGAGCGCCCACTCGCGGACGCTGGAGGACGCGGGCTATATCGTCGTCGACAAAACGTTTCGCGGCCGCCGCCCCCACACGGCGATGCGGCTGACGGCAAAGGGGCGAAAGGCGTTTGAACGCTACCTGGAGACGTTGCGTCAGATTATCGACCGAGGAGGCAACGCGGGAGGCGGGCCGTCGTGATGTGAGCAATCGGGGTTTTTTTGCGCCTTTACTTTGCATTGCAAAGCACTTTACGGAGAGCAACCATGAAACCGTGGTGGAGAGATCTGGATCGAGTCCTGCGAGGCGAGGCAACGAGCCTTGGCGCGAACGAGGAAGGCGCCCTCGGGCTTCCGCTCGACAGGCTGCTGCTGGCCATTCTGCTAATGACCATGGCGTATGG
>JAJFUI010000243.1 GCA_021372555.1 Planctomycetaceae bacterium
GTCAAGCGAAACACGATCCCGGCTTGTTCGGCTAGTCGGATGATGTCGTCGCGGGTCATGTCATGTTCCTCCCAATCTCTGCTGCGACATGGACAATCGCTCGGCGGGTGGCGGCGTATTGGTCAGCGTCATGGCAATCTACTTTTTTGCCTCCGAACCACCATGCGTAGCGTGAAAAAAACTGAAACTCAACGTCTGAAACAATATCTTTCTTAAACGGAGTAACTGTAATCCCGCAACGCACCGCCAATCGCAGCGCATCGCCGTCGTCGGCAAGGGGGCTCCATTGCGTAGTCCCTTTTCCAAAGTCAAGCATCAGTCCCGGCAAGTCTTCCGGCCAGTTGTCATCAATCCACGTTGCACCAGCCGCCTTCGCAGCGAGTTCAAGTAGTTCTCGGTCGGTTATATCGTCGCGGGTCATGGCTCTTTGCTCCATAAAAAGTTTGGCTTGATACCCCATCGGAAACGGAGTCGGTACTTGGATCGTTGTGTGTACAACGTCAGGACAAACCCATTACCCGGTAGAGTCAGGTTTAATCCCGGCTTATGTACACCACCTTCGGGTCGGAGCCAGAACCATAAGAAACCACGGGTACGTGGCGCCTGTGCAAGTTCTAGGAATCGCTGCAACTTCTCCACCGTAACGTCGGTGCTAGTCAAGCGAAACACAATCCCTGCTTGTTCGGCTAGTCGGATGATTTCGTCGCGGGTCATGGCCGCCCCTCCACAGCCTTGCGGACTTCTTCGACGAAGGGGTGCAAGTTACGGATGCTCAGTTCCTCATCCCATGCGCTCAAGAACGCAAGCACAGCCGTTCTAAGCCGCGCAGGGTCAGGGGGTGCGCGGTAGGTCAGGGGTGTATCGTCGTCGGCGAATAAGGCTTCTAATTCTTGCAGGGTGGGTATATGTGGTTTTTCCATAAGTCACCAATAAACGGAAAGAGGGTTGATGCGACGGCTACAGCGCCAATTAGGTGCGGGAACGTGCCGCCAATCGTAGCCACGGGCGAACCAATAGCCCAACTGCCAGAGTTTAGGAAACCGCATACGGCCTCCTAAGTTGATACCGAGCGTACCGCTTGCCGTTGGCTGTCTCTGTCTTACACTCAATGTCCAGCCCTTCGCGCCTTAATTCGGCGATCCGAGCGGCAAGGCGGAAACAGCCATAGTCCTGCAAGGCATCGAGCGGGGTGAGTGACCGCCCTAGAATCAGGGCGGCGCGTATCTGGTCATTCTGCGACATCTGCGGGGTCTCCTATGTTGACTTCCTCAACGTCCCAATCAAGGTCACGGTTGGGCGTGTAGCCCGCTCGAACAATCTGCAAGGCGATCTCGGCGGCGTCGTCTTCGTCTCTGGCTTCGACGCTCACAATCTCCTGAATGGATGCAAATAGCACCACGTCAAAGGTTTTCATGCGGCCTCCTGCTTGATAGCATCTAACAGGTGCTCGGCAATCTCTTGCCAGTTAACGTCAGACAGGAAGGCTCGGGCATAGTCTGCCGCCAAGCCTTCGGGAGCGGCTCCCGTGA
>JAJFUI010000280.1 GCA_021372555.1 Planctomycetaceae bacterium
CTTTCCGCCGTTCGTCTGGCCGTCGCAGCCGCCGGCGGATTGCCCGTTCGAGGCGTCCAGGGACATCGTCGGCGTCGCCTTCACCGGCGTCCACAGCGACTATTACGTCGCCGACACGTGGTATCCGAGCTGGGCGTCCGATGGGAACCTGTACTCGCCGTGGACGGATGGCTCGGCTCCGCGAGAGGATGGGACTCGCGAGAACTCCAACAGCGGCGTGGGCCCCGAAGCGACGACGGGACAAGCCGTGCTGATCGGCGACGACCCGCTGAATCTCAAAATCGTCAGTCTGGGCCTGTTCAAAGGCGACGCCTCCCCCTACCGCGGCCGCTATCCTTGCGGCAGCCTCGTCCACAACGGCGTCTGGTACTACGGCACGTACTGCCTGGCCCCCGACGGCCTCGTCCGCTACGGCGATCAAGCCTTCAATTGGCCCTGGCTGGGACCCTTCGTGGGCTTCCGCACCTCGACCGACTTCGGAAAGACCTGGACCGACACGCCGCACACGCCGGCCAAGCCCCTCTTCGGCGAGACCGGCATGTGGGGCTATCCCGTCAAGATCGGCTCCCCCCATTTCGTGGACTTCGGCAAGAACATGGAGCGCTCGCCGGACGGCAAGGCGTACCTCGTCGCCCACGGGGCCCCCGAGCCCGACCCGAAGCCCCGCTTCGGCAACTTGAGTTGGATCAGCGGCGACCAGATCTACCTGCTCCGCGTCACGCCGAGCGTCGAGACCATCAACGACGCGAGCAAGTACGAGTTCTTCGCCGGCCGCGACGCCGCGGGCAAACCCCTCTGGACGAGCGACTTCGCAACGATCCAGCCGCTGATCGACTGGAACAACAACTGCGGCTGCGTCACAGTCACCTACAACGCCCCGCTCAGGCGGTACCTCATGTGCGTAACGGACGGCTGGCCCACTTGCGCCAAGATGAACTCCTACATCCTCGAAGCCGACGAGATCGTCGGCCCCTGGCGGCTCGTGACCTACATGAAGGAGTTCGGCGAGCAAGGCTACTTCCTGAACCTCCCGACGAAGTTCATCAACGACGACGGCCGCACGGCGTGGCTCTGTTACTCCGGCAACTTCGCGAAGGATTGGCGAGGCGAAGTCATGCAAGAAAAGCCCCCCGGCAGCCACTACGGCCTGGTCCTCCAGCAGATCCGACTGCTCGACGAAACCTCCCGACGGACGTACCCCGAGCAACCATGAGCATTCGAGCCCGAGTTGAGGATGCTCTGCTGCTCTGTGATAGAGGCCGCCATGAGGAGGCATTTCTCAATGCCGCAGAGTTCACGTCGCCACCGACCGCAGAGGAAGGGACGGACTGATCCGAAGTCCGCTGCCTTGGTGTTGAGCGCCGCTGTGCGGCGGGGCCGCGGGAGTTTGCCGCATTGGAGCCACCAGCACAAGGGGTGCTTCGCACGCCCGATTGATGATTGAATGGCTAATCGAAACACGGAACCGACTCTGTCATTCCCGCGAAAGCGGAAATCCAGGCTCTTTCGCGACGTTCCTGGCCCCCCGCCCCCTGGTCAGGTCGAGGGCAGGCTTTGCACGGGGGTGACAATACCGGTTGCATTTGTCCATTCAAGAATCAATAGAGCGAGCGTCTCGATCGCGTCCCATGCTGGAGGCCCAAAGCGCAAAACTTCCCAGGCAGGTCCGCTTCGGACCTGCATTTGACCCTGTCTTTGGAGGGACTGAAACCGTAATGCCGCCCGCCCTGCCAGAGCGTCCGTGGCCTGCGCGACCGCAGTACGTAATTGCCTTCGCACGAGGTCCGTGATAAAGTGCGATGGTGTTTGAAGCCGCGGAGGCTTGTTCCTGATCGCTCCCGAACATAGTCAAGTGTGGAAACCATGGAATGGATGGGATCAGCCGCAAGGCGCAGACGCGCGGTCTCACGCCGGGAATTCTGGAGTCAATGCTCAATCAGTGAAAGGGTTGGCGCCGCGGTTGCACGTAGCGCCGCTGGCTTATGAGGAAGCTTCGTTTCAGCGGGATGGCATCGGGATCGCGCCGTATCATTTCGGGCCGGGACTGAGTCGGCCGTTCCTGTTTCCCAGTGTCGAGCCGTCCGGGACGCGGCAGCTTCTTTCTTACTTCACACTTCACTCTTCACACTTCAAACTTCATACTTCATACTTCCGAAGCTACCGCCTCACGGCGTCACTACAAACAAAGAGGCCCCGGTCGGGCACTCTGTTCGTGCACGGCCGGGGCCTGGATTGACTTGAGCGGCAGACTCAGATCTTCGGGTAGCCGCCGAGGTATTCGGTCTTGGGCAGTTCGCCCGTCAGAGGCAGCGCGTATTCCACGAAGGCCGGCGTGACGCCGTTGCCGTCGGCGTTCAGGAACTCGGCCGGCATCGACTTGGTATGCTCCGCCACATTCTTGAGCTCGGTGCGGAACAGCTCGACGCCGTAGTTCTTGCCGCTACCGGCTCGTTTCATGGCGACCGAGCCGTTGTCCTCGGCCATGGCGTACAGCACCGCCTGGCGGCCGCAGCGACGGGCCTCGTCCACGTCCGTCGCCGACTGCAGGCCGGCGAAGCTCCTCTGCAGGTAGCCGAACGTGTCCGCGCGGACGCGTTTGATCTTGAG
>JAJFUI010000281.1 GCA_021372555.1 Planctomycetaceae bacterium
CAACGATCCGGTCGATGGGCCGTTGCTCGACGAAGGCCAAACATGGGCGATTCTCGGAGTGTTTCAACACGGCAACGAAGCTGAGATCGATTGCGTTGCCCTGCCAGTGCCGGAACATCTCCGAGGCGACTCGAAGGGGCCATGGATTTACAGCTAACCGCTTATTGATAGAGAGGCTGATGAAATGAGTAGACGGCGGTGTTGTGATTGCGGCGGTTCTTCTAATCCCTGCCAATGCTCCTGCTCTCTCTTCACAGAAGGCAAGGCCCCTTGCTGCTTCGTGGTCACGATTGCCGGCATGGCAAACGGAACGTGCTACCAGTGCGGCACCTACTATAACAAGACGTACCATCTGAAGCAGACGGCCGCGGGCTCATGCACATGGCAGTGCGCCTTCCGCGATTATTGCGGCGACTTCGGATCACAGATTTCCTTGCGGGTCTACAAGACTGGCAACAACTACCATGTCGAAGTGACGTTGAAGGATCACGTATGGGACAGAGACTTCGGCACGGATCAGCCGACTTGCACGTCGCTGACCGGGCTGATAGACCACGTGACCAATAGCGGAACGTGCTCGTCCGCCAACGCGACTTGTTCCATTTCTTCACAGGCGGCGGCGGGGAACTGCGCATGTGAGTCGTGTGGAAGTTGCACCGATGGCAAAGCGCCTGGACGATTCATGGTTCAAATCAGCGGCGTCACCAACGCCGGCGCGTGCACGGGTTGCAGCCTATTCAATGGGACGTGGATTCTGACGCCGAACCCGCAGACGCTTTGTTGCTGGCAGAGTGCAAACGAGACTGGAAACCTTGGCTGCGCGGGCTTTACCAATCCAGGTGTTACGTTGTGTCTCGCAAACGGGTTCATTAAGGTTACCTTGGCCGCCAGTACCGATCAGACCCGCGTGATGCCCGGTAGCTTTTCGGCTGCTTTCACCGGAACCCTTGATTGCCTCACTCTCTCATTCAGCGGCCCTTGGACGCTGGCGCAGTCCCCTAGCGACGGATGGTGCAACCTGTCCGGCGCTACATGCACACTGACAGCATTATGAGCGACAACCCTTCATGCCTCATCAGCCTAGGAGATGACCGCTATCAGTGCGGCGTCTATGGGTTCGCGTTTGAGACCGCCGTCCTGCCGATCCGTTGCCATTGTGAGCGAGCGGGAGAATCACCACCGGCAGACTTCCGACCGGCAACCAAAGGCCCAGGCGATCACCTCCACGATGCGATCATGCGATGGGCCGGCGAAGTGCCAACGCGAGAGTGCGGATGCGCTGACAGAATCGCTGCGATGAATCAATGGGGGCCATCCGGCTGCCGCGAACACATTGACGAGATTGTCGGATGGCTGCTGGACGAGGCCAGCAAGCGCGGATGGTGGCGATATGCCGTTGCCGTCCCCGGCAGTCGGTACTTTATTAAGCGGATGGTGCTCGGAGCGATCAAGTCCGCGGAACTGGACACAACTACGGGGTGGCGTGGTCAGCAAACGCCGTATAACGCATCCTGACGCGATCCGAGCGATTCATGGCTGGTTAGACGTGTTAACCCCTTCCAACGCAACAGCGGGCCTCAGGCGAATTCGTTTTGGCGATGGTGGCAGACAACATACGGGACTACTACGACAAGCAGGCGAAGCAACGGCAGAAGGAACACGCCGGCACAGCGCCAGGCAAAAACACTGGTGGTAAGAGTACCACAAGTGATTCCGGTAAGGCCCGCGATGCTGCCGGCAAGGCCGTCGGCGTCAGCGGGTCGCTTGTTGACAGTCGCTAAGGCTCGCGATAGAGTCGCCGGCGTTCCTCACACCTAGCCAATGGAGTAGCCAATGACGCGAGACGAGGAGATCGCCGCAGCGTTCGCCGACTTCAAGATTCCTGCCTATCCCGTGAGCGAGCGGGCCGCAGACCTCATCGCACGTGCCCTGCTGGATATGGCGGCTGCTGAGATGGAGGCGCTTGAACGAAAGGAGCGTGAGGGTGACAAGAACGATAAATCGCACCGCAAAAAAATGCGGCGCAGTGCCGCACGCGCCCGGCGTCCCCGAGGTGCTGCGCCAAGCTAGGGAACTTGGGCCGTCATTGCTGCCAATGGACGCCACCCGCAGCCGAGACTGTTACAGGTGTAACGGCCCTATTGACGAAACCGACGTGATGCCGATAATAGCCCGTGGTGGCTCGATCAAGTCGCCACCAAGGGCTAGTAACCCTTCCAAAGGTTCTAAGATGTTCGACGAACAGGCCCAGAGCCGTCGTATCCGTTCGCGCAACCAAGGGATGATCCGCACAGGCGGGGACCAAGGCCGCGAGGCAGTCTTTGGCTGCTTACTAGCGGGTGCGACGGCTCTGCGTCTTTCTTGGAGACACAGTCGATGAAGTCTGTCACGAAGCGCGCACGGAGCAACGGCAAACAGCGTAGCGGGCAACGGAAGGCGAAGGAGGCCAAGGAGGTTCGATTCACCCCCGATGACATCCAGAGATGCACGTCGCTGGCCGAGCACCTCAGCCGCCCGGAAAACGAAGACCTCCTGCTTCCAGGAATCAACGTCAGGTGGATGGCGACGGCAATCGGCGGCTCACATGACCCCGATGTTGGGCGCAGGTTCAGCGTGTTCGTCGATCCGCCACCGGACGCAGTTGGATTTGACATTTTCGACGGAGACGACAAGCCCATCCGCATCCAGTTGGCCGAGGGGCTCGAAGAGATGGGAATCTATTTCGCGAAGGTGGCGATGTACTGCCGAGGCGAAGCGGCGATGAACCGCGCCATGGAGAAGCGTCTGGGTGCCGCCTGACGTTTGCGCCCGCTGGCTGCCCCCGGCTGGCTTATGCTGGCCGGGGGCTTTTTCGGAGAGACAACCAGTGATCGACGAAATCAAAGTAACCGTTTGCAAGTACCCCGACCGGGCGAACCTTGTCATGCGGTACGTTGACCCCGTGAGCGGGAAACAGAAAACGAAAACGGCCGGCACGCCCGACGAAGGCGATGCAATCAAGGCGGCTGGCAAGTGGGAAGATGAGTTGCGAAGTGGTCGGTATCAAGCCCCGAGCCGATTGACCTGGAAAGAGTTTCGGGCACGGTGCAAGAACGAGAAGCTGGCGGCAATGCCCTACTCATCACAGATAGCCTACCGCGTGGCCCTCGACCACTTGGAGCGACTCGTCAACCCCGACCGGATGGCAAAGCTGACGCCGCAAGTGATGAGCCGTTTTCAGGCCGAAGCCCGTAAACAAGGAATGAAGGCGACCACCCTTGCCCGACACTTACGGTGCATCAAGGCTTGTCTGCGGTGGGCAGAGCGGCAAGGGCTGATCGTCAAGGCCCCGAACATCGAAATGCCGAAGCTGGCCAAGGGGCAGTCTATGGCAAAACACCGGCCCGTGACTGCGGAAGAGTTTGACCGGATGCTGGCCGTGGTTCCCAAGGTTCGGCCGAAGGATGCCCCAGCGTGGGAGCGGCTATTGCGCGGCTTGTGGCTTTCCGGTTTGCGTCTGGCCGAAGCTGTGGCCCTCGATTGGAACGATGGGCCGTTTGTTCTCGACACCACGGGAAAGCACCCTGCCTTCCATATCGAGGCGGAAGGGCAAAAGAGCCGACGGGCGGAAGTGGTCCCCGTCACTCCCGACTTTGCCGAGTGGATACTTGCCGAGTGCCCCCAGGGGCAGCGGGTCGGCAAGGTGTTCCCGCTGGTAGACTTGGCCACCGGCAAGCCCTTGGCCGCACACAACACCGTGGGCCCCGTGGTGTCGGCCATCGGCCGCAAGGCGGGCGTGGTGGTTGGGCAGACTGAAAAGCTGGTCGCGAAAGACGGCCGGAAGGTCAAGAGAACCGTCAAGCTGTTTGCCGGGGCGCACGACCTACGCCGGGCGTTTTGTTCCCGCTGGGCGCGAAAGGTAATGCCTGCTATCCTACAGAGGTTAGCCCGGCACGCCCATATCTCGACCACGATGAGCTTTTATGTCTGCCTGACGGCGGACGAAATGGCCGGGGACTTATGGGCCGACCACGGAACGCTTGCCGACAAGCCCAGAGAAGGTAACATTTCTGGTAACACTGACCCAAAACAGGCCAGCGACGAAGGGCAGGAAATCGGGCGTAAGTTATTGTGTGACAAGGGATAACGTTCGTTTTGCGAGAGTGGCGGAATTGGCAGACGCGCTGGACTTAGGATCCAGTGGGGAAACCCGTGCAGGTTCAACTCCTGTCTCTCGCACTTTTTGCGCCCGGCGCGAGGGGCCACTTTCCCATCACCCGTCGCCGCGGCGATGGCGGATGATCCGCCCTTCGCACATGTAGATTACGTCCTCGGCGATGTTGGTCGCACAGTCGGCGATGCGCTCGAGGTTGCGCGAGACGGCCAGGAATCTCAACAGCGGCCCG
>JAJFUI010000289.1 GCA_021372555.1 Planctomycetaceae bacterium
CTGGTTTTGTGGAGGAGTGACAAAATCCTGCGGCAAACCATCGGCATCGTCGGGATCATCCAGGGCGGTTACCATCGGAGAACCGCTGGCGTTGCCATGGTGCGTGAATGCGACATTTAATGACGGGGTAGCAGGATCCCCCGCGACATCGAGAGTCCAATAGTCTTGGTCGGCGCTACTCAGGTGGGCGGCTATTCGCCAGTTGCCGCCATCCCAGAACAGATAGTATCGCGGAGAGTTAGTCCAATTGAGTCTGTCCACATAATACGGTTTGCCGTTATACAGCCCCGTCAACTGAGTGCCATCGTTACAACCGGACTCTTGAGTAAAGTAGAAGTTGTCTGAGGAACTGCCGATGCCTCTGACGGTAGCGGTCGAATACATCGTCATCGCCCTGAAGCTGTTTTTGATGACGGCAAAGACCGACGAGGAGTCCCAGTACGCAGCACCTTCCATCGGGGCACCAGCGAGCGACGTGCTCCAACACTGCCGCTGCGTGTCCCAAGTCCACTCCAGTTGATAGCACGTGTTCCACGTGACAGTCGCCGATCCGCACGCCGCCAGCACAATGGGGTGATTCTCCGCTCCCCCGCGGGTAATTGACCACCACGCATCGTCGCCGTTTTGGTCCGCGAACACGTCGTAAGCTCCGCTACGAAAGTACACGTGGTCATTCGGCAGGACGCCGCCTGCCGGAATGCCGGATGCCCGAGACCAAGTCATGTCGTGGACGTGGCGGAGCGTCTGCCATGGCTGCGTCCACGAACCAACGTTGCTGTCGCTTCCATGGCCAACGGTAGGATCGTTCGGATCGACGAAATCGGCGGGCGCGACAAAGAAATCAACGCCCGTAGCCCTGACCGGTGCTACGTATCGGTAGTGCGCCGTGGTGCTTCCGCCGGAGCCAGTCGTCCACGAACCGTTGACGAAGGTCCCAGTGTACGCGACGCTTGGGGATTGGTGAACGAACACGAAGCTGTTGCCGTCTGTCTGCGTGCTGTCGGTGATAATGCCGCCGGTGCTCGTGCTGTTGCGGAGCGAGCCAACCGTGACGTCGTGGCCGTTCAGGTCGAGAGTAGTGCCGCTGTTGACCGTCAGATCGCCGAACGTGCCGCTGCCGTTCGCCTGCCCGAGAGCCAAGTCGCTGTTGATGACAACCTTGCCTCCCGTTATCGTTGTACCCCCGGTGTACGTGTTTGCGCCACCAAGAAACAGCGTGTCGGTTCCGACCTTTACTAAACTGAGTCTGCCCAGACCGTCCTCAATTACTCCGACACACACGCTGTCACCAAGGGTGCTGGTGCGGATTGAAAGCGTCACGTCGCCAGACACGCTGGAGGTGATTTTCCCACTTTCTGAGCAGTACAAGCAGTCGGCAAGGACGCTGTGGCCGTTTAGATCGAAGGTACCGTTGCCAACGTATACATCGGACGAGTTTTGGATGGCGGCGTCGTTGCCAATCTTCAGCGTCCCGGCTTCGATCTCCGTCTCTCCCGTGAACGCGTTCGCGCCGGCAAGCGTTAGTACCCCACCCCCGACAAACTTGTAAATGCTGCCGGGGGTTGAGCCACTGTCGGAGAGCACGCCCAACATAGTCAATGCGCAGTCATCGTCGACCTGGAAACCCGCCATTCCTCCCATTGCCACGTTCGCGGAAATGGAAACCGAATTGCACCCAGCACTGATGATTCCGAGGTCCGGGAGCGTGATACTGTTACCAGAGACAGAGAAAGCCGTGCTGCTAGTAAAGCACAACTCAGCAAAGCTGGTGCCGTTAGTGAAGTCGTTCTCTGTCGCAGTGCGGGTCGTGCCCTCGAAATACAGACTGTCGCCGGCCACGGGCGCGACGTCGCCCACCCAGTTCTCCTTCGTCATCCATTTGTTGTCTGCGCCACCGCCGTCCCAGTGACACACGGACAGAAGCTGACGGTCTTCCAGCGGCTCGAAGCGGAAGGTCCGTCGACGCAGCGACGCATCCGCCTTGTTGCGTTTGCCAAAGCCGCTTAGCGCGCGAAGAATGTCGTTCCAGCGGGACGCAATTGCTAGTCTGCGCATGGACTTTCCCCTTTTTATAGTTGGAGCGTGCCGGGCAGGCGACCCAGAAAGAGATGATGCGTTTTAGAAGAGTCCTGCCGTTTTCGCTGCGTACGACCAAGTCGTCCAGCAAACCGCGGCGGCAGCGGCAGGTGTTTTAGCAACTCGGCTTTGAAAAGTCAAGCAACTGAAACTCCGAATTTGCGAATCGAATTGCGATGATTACGCAGCCTGCATTTGTCGGGTTGAGTGGAAAGAAAACAATTCCCACTCGAATATGCGGCGCGCGTACACGCGAGGTATTGCTGCCTTGGTGACATAAGCGGCTGGGGGGCTGCGCTTGCACTTGGCGATGGTCTATGTGAAACGCACTCAAGCTGCGCGGCGATTCCCGCGCGACAGGTGAAGTGACGAGCCGATTCTGGTGTCGGATCACATGTACACCATCTTCGCCTGCCGGCACGGAGTCGATTGCCGCATGTGGAGGAAGGGCCCTACGTGAGAGGTCGGCGGTCCTGGAACCAGTGGACCAGCCAACGACGACTGAAGTCGTGATGGCCGAAGCCGACTGTGCATCCTGGCTTTCCGCAAGCACAACGCAGAGTCGCCGCCCTTTGGAAACGCCCCACTTTAACTGGCAGTCCGCTTGACGGCAGCTCGCATTCAGGCAGCTTGCCCGCATTACCGGTGCGATCGGCAAAGTTCGCTCAATACCGTGTGTATCAGCGGACGAAGCCATCTGAGGGGCCGGTGCTTCAATTACTGCTCGCGTGCCGCTAGCGATTGACAGCACGAACTTGTGGGGGGGGCTATGTCGCCGTCTATTGCTGCCGTCAAACGGTTCGTCTTTGTTCTGGCGGTCATGCCGCTAAGCGGGCTTGGCGGGCTCGCGATTGCGCAGCAGTCCGGGCCCGCGGCCGGCTATGCGCCAAACGGGGGCTCGGCATCGGTCGGTTTTGCCGATCGCGAAGCGGCGATCCCATTTGCGCCTGCCCCGACGGGGCCGCTAGAGACTCTCGAAGACGCTTGGCGCGCCGCGCTGCACGCCGACCAACGCGTCGAAGCCAGCCGCTGGAATGTAGGCGCGGCGGAGAGTTCGCTTGATGCCGCAAGAGCGGAGCGGTTTCCGGCCCTCAAGCTCGGCAGCGACTACTACGTGCTCAGCGACCAGCCGACGTTCGCGGCAACGCTGCCGCCACTTGGCACCGCGGATCTCCCGTTCCTGAATCGCGATAGCGTTGGTTTTCAGGCGATGGTGAACCAACCGCTCTACACGTTCGGGCGAATTTCCAACGGCATCGACGCCGCCTCGGAGGCCGTGAAGGCCAACGAGGCCGAATGCGGTCGAACGGTGCTGGACGTGAAGATGAACGTCGCGGAAATCTATGTTGTGACGCTGCGTGCAACGCGAATTGTTCAGGTGATGGAAAGCAAAGTGACGAGCCTCCAGGCGCATAGCCGCGACGTGGCCGCCTTTTACGACCGAGGGCTAGTCTCAAGAAACGATCTGTTGGCAGCGCAAGTGGCGTTGGCCGATGCGCAACAGCAGGCACTACAATCGCAAAACAGTCTGCGAGTGGCGTTTGCCGCTTACAATCGTGCCTTGGGGCGAACACTGGACGCGCCCGTCAACCTCGCTGAGCTTGGCGGCGCAGGCATGCCAGGGGACGTGAACGAATTGACCGGCTTGGCTCTTCAGACGCGTCCCGAAATTGCCGGCCTTGCGGCCCAGATGCGGGCATTGGACAGTCAGGCGGCAAGCTTACGGGCGAAGAATGCCCCGCAGGTCGGCTTGCTCGGTGGCTACCTCTATCAGCAGAATCAATTTGTCGACCCCAACGGTGTCGCCGTTCTGGCGGTCGGAGTGGAATGGACGCCGATCGATTCTGGACGCACCTCGCATCAGGCCGAGGCGCTGTCGCAACGGGCCCAGTCGGTTCTGCGACTGCGCCGCGACGCCGAGTCGATGATCGCCTTGGAGGTGCGCCAGCGGTGGCTCGAATTGCAGACGGCGCGGCAGCGGGTCGATGTCACTCGGCAAGCCACTGCGCAGGCCGACGAAAACATCCGCGTCGCCCGAGACCGCTATCAGCACCAAGTGGGCACGAACACCGAGGTGCTGGACGCCGAGACGCTGCGCGTGCAGACGCATACGAACTTCTACAACAGCACGTACGAGGCAGTCCTCGCTGAGCTGCGACTTCGCCGAGCGATCGGCAACCTGTAAGCGACGCCTCGTCTTGCCGACGACGTTACAGCTTCTTCGGTTCGGGGACTTCCTGCTTCTCCGGCGCCCAGCGGATCAGGTGCAGGTTCTCGACGAAGGCGACGTAGACCACGGGCACGATGCCGAGCGTAACGAGCGTGGCCAGCAGCAATCCGGCAATCTGCACATAGCACATCGGCTCCCAGAGCGGCCCGCCCTCGATTGCCAAGGGAATCAGACCGCCGACGGTCGCCAAGACGGTCACCAGCACCGGACGAAGCCGGACGAGGGCGGAATCCACCACCGCCTGGCGTAGCGGCTCTCCGCGCTCGCAAGCTTCTTCGATGTAGTCGAACAGCACGATGACGTGGCTCACGATGACGCCGGCCAACGAGGCCACGCCGAGGAACGCCATGAAGCCAAACGGAACGCCGAACGGCACAAGGCCCATCATTCCGCCGATCAGCCCGAATGGCACGCCGACAAAGACCACAAAGGGCTTGGTGACGCTATTGAATTGCAGCACCAGCGCGAGATAAATGAGGATCATCGAGGCGGCCAGGGCCAATGCCACGGAACCGAAGCCCTTCCGTTGCTCCTCGTATTCTCCGCCGAACGTGAACCGATAACCAGGCGGCCACTGCCGCGACGACCGTTCGAGGCGTGTCTGCATCTGCCGCACGACGGCGCTGGCCAGGACGCCTTGCCGGGTATCACACTTGACGGTAATGCACCGCTGGCGGTCACGACGGCATATCTTCGGCGAAACGAGTTGAGGCGAGAACTTCACGATCTGGCTGATCGGCACCCGCGCGTTCGTCGCCGCGCTGATGACGTCGAGGCTGCTAAGTTCCTCGATGCGGGACCGTTCGTCACTGCGCAGCCGGAACGTGATCGGAATTTGTCGGTCTTCCTCGCGAAGATAAGTCGCGACGGTGCCCGACAGCCCGGTTTGCAGGAGCAGTGCGACGTCCTCATTGGTGATTCCCGCGGAAAGGTTCGCGCGGTCGGGATCGATCGTTGCGACTAACTGAAAGACCTCTGCGTTCCAGTCGTCGTGGATGTTGTCGGTTCCGTGGATCTCGCGGAGCTGCTGCTTCGTTTCTGCCGCAAGGCGTCGAAGCTCCCCGATGTCGTCGCCAAACAGACGGATTTGCACAGGCACGCCGATCGGAGGCCCCGTTTCGAGCTCTTCGATCGTGATGCGCGCGGCGG
Organism: Planctomycetaceae bacterium; assembly: GCA_021372555.1. Lineage (GTDB taxonomy): Bacteria > Planctomycetota > Planctomycetia > Pirellulales > Thermoguttaceae > JAJFUI01. The sequence continues at coordinate 5,456 of JAJFUI010000289.1, forward strand.
GAACCACCAGCGGCAATTCCCGCTTCAGTCGCTCGACGATTCCACGGGTTGCGCGCGCGTCAATGGTGTGAACGAGGATCTGTGCGTAGTTGTCGGATCGCTGCTCGGGAACGATGGAAAGCCAGAACCGAGGACCGCCTTGGCCGACAAACGTGGTGTAGGCCCGGATGTTCTTGCCCTCCAGCCTTTCCAGTTGAGCGAGAACGCCGAGCACCTCGTTCCGCGTCTCACGAATCGGGGTGCCTTCCGTCAAATAGACGTTCACGCTGAACACATTATGCAGATCTTTGGGAAAGAAAGCGGTGCCGATAAACGGCAGAACGGCGGCGCTTAGGCCCAACAGGATGGTGGAGACGCCGAGGACTATCGCCTTGTGATCGAGACACCAGGTGGAGAACCGGCGGTAGACGACCGCCACGTGGGCACGAAAGCCGGTACCTTCGCCGGCCGCCTCGAATCCCCGCTGTCCGCGCAGGATGCAGTAGCCCAGCAACGGCATGAAGGTCATCGACACGATGCGGCTGCTTACCAGTGAGGCAACCACCACAACCGGCAGCGAGTAAATGAAATCGCCGACGCGGCCTTTCACCAGCAGCAACGGCAAAAAGGCAACGCAGTTGGTCACCGTGGCGTAGAGAATCGCCCGGGCGAGCTTCTGCGGCCCCAACCACGCGGCCACGTCGCGCGGCTGCCCGTCGGCCATCTCGCGATTGATCGCGTCTCCGGCCACCACTGGATCGTCAACCAGCAGGCCGAGCGCGATAATCATGGCCGCGATCGACACCTGTTGCAGATCGATCCCGATCATTTGACACACGCCAAGCGTCATCGCCACGGTCAGCGGAATGGAGATAGCGACCAGCAACGCGCTGCGCCATTCCATGAAGAGCAAAGCGACGAGGACGACGATGACGACGGCCTCGATGAGGTTCTGATCAAACTGCTCGATCTTGGCGCGGACTTCACGCGGCTCATCATGCGTCCGCTCGATGCGCAAATCGTCGGGCAGGATGCCGCTAAGCGAGTCGAGGGCTGCATTGACGTCCCGGGCGAAGGCGTCAATGTGGGACCCCTTGACCTGCCGAATGGCGAGCGTGATGGCTCGCGTCGTCTGCAAGTGCGAATGCTTTGGCAGCGGCGTCGCTTTTTCTTCGTCATGCGGCACGCCGAGTGTTAATTCGCCCGGCATTTTTGCCTCGGGCGGATCATCGGCGTCGACCTTCACCGAGCGGAAGTTCATCACTCCCGACGGGTCTTCGTAACCGCGCACGATGTCTACCAAGTCCCGGAGATAGGTCGGGTAGCCGCTCCGGACATCCATGACGACTTCACCTAGTTGCTGTTCGCTGGTGAACTCGCCGCTGGGATGGACGAAGACGTTTTGCTCCGGCGTTTCGACGCGGCCTCCGGGCAAGTTAATGTTCCGGCGGTCGAGCTGCGCGGCTATCAGTGCCGGAGAGAGGTCCAACGCGCTGAAGCGTCGGCTGCTGTAGTAGAGATAGATGGCCTCTTTCTGCCGGCCAATCTCGTCGATCTTCCCGATCGTGGGATATTGTTTGAGCCGGTCGCGGATGAGATCGGCGAAGCGGAGCAATTCGCGGTAGCTGTAGTGATCGGCGCCGCCCAAGGGATCGATCCGCGAGTGGCCGAGTCGCTTCTCCAAGGTCGTAAGGTCGCGGACGATGACTCCCGGCCAGATATCGGGATGCGACATACCGGTGCCGATGGAGTCGCGATCCCATCGCATGGCCTCTTTGATCACGTCGTCGTCGGTCTTGCCCTTGACGACTTGGAAGTCGAGACAACCGGTGTTTGGGGCCTCGACGATCTGGCCGTCCTCGATGAGGCCCTTTTCCGTCAGCCGCTGCATGAGGCTTTCGCCCAGCCAGAGCACGTAGGAGCGTCCGACTGTGTTCGGGTAGACCAGGATCGCCGACAGTCGATCGCGACGGTAGCGCTCGGGACGGTTGCGACGAAACGCATCGAGGGCAGTGCGGATTTCTTTCGAACGCTGGCGAACCTCAAAATCCGAAACTTTCGGACTAGAAATCGTCAGCATCATCGTGACCGTCTCGCCGAAATCCTTGTCGATGGTCGGGTGGACGGGCCGTCCTCGCACTGTGGGCAGGTCGGGGATTGAGGCCAGGCGTCCTTGCAGATCCTGCCAAACCTGCTCGGTATCCTTCACCGAGTCGAACAGCTCGACGAAGACGACGGAGAGGTTCTGTCGGCTCGTGGAGTAGACTTTCTCGACTTTCTCACACTGGCCAACTTGATTCTCGATTCGCTTGGTGACTTCCTGCTCAACCTTTTCGGCGTCCGCGCCCGGGTAGATCGTCACGATCGTCGCCATGCGGATCGGGATGATGGGGTCGTGGCGCTGAGGCATCGCCCAGTAGGCAACGCCACCCCAGAGCAATGTGGCCGCGAGCGCGGTCCAAGCCACCGGCTTCTTGTAGACGAAGAACTGTGACGTGGTCATGGTAGTATTCCGGAAATCGGCTTGGGCGCGTCTAGCACGCGGATGGCTTGGCCATCCGCAAGCCGGAAAGCGCCGGTGACGATGATTGTGTCGCCCGGCGCCACCTCGCTGCCGCTGCCCATGGCCAACCGGATCCGGTTGTCGTAGACGCCGGCAATCACGACGCGACGTCGACGAGCCGTCTGGCGGCCGTTCTCGTTGACGGCGACAAAGACAGACAAGTCGTCATCGTCTTTGCCCCGCTGGACCGCCGTCATTGGGACCAGCACCATTTCCTCTTCGCGGCTGAGGACAATCGTAACGACCATGCCCGGCCTGAGCATTCTCGGATCGTTGATGCTGACCTCGATTCCGAAGGAACGGGTTCTCAAGTCGGCGACCGGCAGCACTTTTGTCACAAGGCCGGTGAATTGCTCGCCGCGGAAAGCGTCTGCCATTACGGTCACACGCTGTCCGATCTGAAAGCGGCTGACTTGCGTATCGGGCACGCCGAAAGCAACGCGCATTTGAGAGAGGTCCATGATCTCGAATACCGGCTGGCCGGCCGGAACGCGTTCGCCCCGCTCGACGAATTTGCGAGAAACAACGGCTTTAGGAATAGGCAGTCCAAGCGAGCAGTTCTGCAGATCGTCCTCGGCCTGTTGCAGGGCGACGGCGGCGGCGCTCTCTTCGCGGCGTGCGCCTTCCAGTTCCGCTTCGGTGGCATCGCGCTTGGCCAACATATCGTCGTAGGTCTGTTGGGCGATGGAGTTTCGTTCTCTCAGTGCCTTGATCCGCTCGAAATTGGCTCGAACTGCCACAACCGCCGCAGCGGCCGCTCTTTTCTTGGCTTGGACTTGGGCCAGACGATCTCGCGCTCCGGCAACGCGCCGCCGGTAATCGGAATCGCTCAGTTGAATCAACGGACGATTGCCCTCGGAAGCGACCAGGTCGCCTTCATGGACGTCGCGAAGCCGGCCGTCGGGCCCCCGAACCTGCAGAACGCTGTCGACGGTCCCGGGCACCTTAAACGACAACTCGATCCGTTGCCGCTCGCGCACTGTCGCGCTGAAACGGGTCATCGAGACGATCGGCTCCCGCTTCAACACGGCCGTCTGCACGGCCACTGGCGGCGGAGCAAGATCATTTCGGCGACACCCAAGAGATGTCACCGCAGCAACAACGCCAATTGCCACCAGCGCGAGTCGCTTGTGCCACGAATCGAGTGCTAAGTGAAAGGAGAACATGGAACGCCTCTTGCCGCATGATCGTACATTGCTTTTGCAGGATACGGCTGCCGCAAGAGGAACTGCTGCAACCGGTTGCTTTCTACTGCTTACCATGCCCCTCGCCTTCGGTCGATTGCTTGAGGATGCCGTGTCGAAAGACATCGGTGATGGTGAAGAACACCTCGGCCGGGGAGATGTTTGACGAAGCGATTGCCGGATTTTCGATCAATCCAATGACGGCCGGCCAAAAAATTGCCTCGAGCACCTGCAGGTTCAGCCCTTCGCGAAGTGTCTGCTCGCGAGCGGCAGCAGCAAGCGCCTGTTGAAAGAGTTGGTCGATCGCCTCTTGGCGAACGGCTCGAAATTGCTGGTAGTCGTCGGGATAGGCCTGGCTAATCTCCTCCAAGCACTTTGGTAGGCTGCCCGAGAGCTGGCCCAAATCCTCTCCCAACTGGTTGAGCCGCGTGTTCAGGTCGCGCATCGAAGTGTCGTGCCCGGGCTGCGCCGCCTTGCGAAACATCGCGGCAATCCGTTGACAGACCGCCCGAACCACGCCGTGCTTGTCGCCGAAATAGCGGTAAACCGTGACTCGCGTGACGCCGGCGCGATAAGCCACATCGGCCAGGCTCATCTTCCTTACCCCCTGGGCGAGGATAACGTCCGTGGCTGCCGAGACGATCCGGTCGTGGGTTCCATCCAACGCCATGATACAACTGTATCACATTGTGTATCATTTGTCAACACCGCTTCCGATCTGCACGTTCGCGGCGTTAATCGCAAGATTCCGGGGTTCCCGGGTCGGTAAAGGCGACGCGACGACGGCAGTGGGAATAGCGAGCAAAGCATGTGATGGCGACCAAGCTTGAGCACGTGGTTATGGCCAGCACGTAAGTTCCACCTGTGTGTGGAGCAGTCGCCCCGCTCAATCGTAGAACCGCGACCTAGTAGCTTGCTATTCCGAGGATGCATCCCCAACCACAGCGATCGCACCGCCCGCGATGCCTTGCGGAGCCACCGGCAAAACGGGACAATCGTACGGTAACACCTCCGATCGATTCCCGCCTGCCGCGTTTCTGCCGAAGCGTATTGCGGAACATCGCAAACCGAAATGCTGGTTGCTCTCCGGTCGCGATAAGTCGGTCGTTGAGTCGGAATGTCCAGTCTTCAGTCGCGGCAGAAGACATACCGAGTGTAAGATTTACCCCAAGATGAGCCGCTCAAATGGAATCTGTTGAGAATATCGGGCGCGGCCTGCTGCAGTGGTGCAACAAACGGCTGCAGCCCGTGTCGCCAATCGCCGTTGAGACGGACTTGCTCGATCAGGGATATCTCGACTCGCTCTTTATCATGGCGGCCGTGGCTCATGTTGAGGAGCAGTACGGGATCGCCATCGACAGCGCCGACATCTCGCCGCAGCATTTTTGCAGTGTTCGAGCACTCGCGACGTTTGTCGCCGAGCAGGGCGCTTCGTGAGAAGGACCACAGCAGATGGAATGGCCACTCCGACGCCCAGCGGTCCCCGTTTCCAAGACGCCCACGTGGTCGTCATACTATCTGGCGGCGTGCCCGACGCCTTCCGACCCGACGATGGTCTGGGGCACCGATGTGCCGACTAGCGGATTGGAAGCCTATCTGAAACGGGTCAATGCAAACAGCCGCGCCCTGGTCCTGCCGGCGCACGTACTGGTCCGGGCGGTCGGGTACTGTCTCGACAAGCATCCCGACTTCAACCGGCGGGTTCTCCATCGGCGTCTGTACGATTTCAAGCAGGTGAACATCTTGTTCCCGCTGCTCGGCAAAAATCGCGGGCCCGAGGTATGTCTGCTGTGCGACGTCGATCGAAAGCCCCTGGCAGAGCTAGCGGCGGAGATTTGGCAACACTGGCGAGAAATCACCAAGGGCAATTCCCGCTATCAACGCGACGAACGGATTTTCCGCCTGATGCCGTCGTTGCTTCGCGGCATGCTGTTCCGATTGATGCTGTTTGGGGTCAATTGGGTCTACCAGCCGGCAGCGCTCTGGGGCCACCGCACGAGCCGCGCGAGCACGATGGTCAACTACCTCGGCCAACGCGGCGCGCCGCCGATGCGAACGTTCAAGCCTAGTCGCTTTCCGAACGATGCGGCCACACTGAACGTGACGATGGGGCCAACGGAACATGGCGACCCGAACGGACCCGCTGCGTCGCTGTTCGTTCGCGCGGACCATCGCGTGGTTGATGCTTACCAATTGGGCCAATTCGTCGGCGACCTGCGGCGGTGCCTCATGGACCCGGCCATCATGGAACGGCCCGAAGCCAAAGCGAATGGGGTGCCGGAGGCAGGCGCGGCGTAACCGCTAACCAAACACGACGTAGCGGAACGCACGTCGCCCCGGTCCACCGAGCAGTGCGGCAGCTTTGCGAAACGTGGCAATCGCTCGCGGCAGTTACTGGAGAGCCGCTTTGACGTGTTCCAAGTCGACGCCTAGGACGTCTTTGGCGAGTGCACGGAGAATTGCCGGGGCGGCCTGGACGTGGATGGTTTGCTGGCGGTGCGTCAGGGATTCGCCGGACTTGAGGATGGGGGCCGGCGAGATGGATTCGATTTCATAGAAGGAACCCATCTGGGCGCCGAGGTCGTTGGGACCGTCGTTGTAGGCATTGACGACATCACCGTGGTACGGATCGGCCTGAGGCAGGCCCCACATGTTGTTCAGATAGATGTGCTTCGTCGGATCCAACGGCATCGAGAAGTGGACGAGCGTCAGGACGCCGGCGTCAAAATCGATCGAGCCGACCACGTTGCGGACGCGGCGCTGCGAGACGCCGATCTTGGAACGGTACTTCGCGTCGGCGCGAAAGAGGACCGCTTCGGACGTCATACGCAACCGCTCGGCCGGCACCACGCCAAAGTAATCGGACTTGACGACGGGACCAAGCTCCGATTCGGGGCCGGGCTTGTAGGGAACGATGATCATGGTGCGAGGGCCGGCGTTCATCATGCCGAGAATCCAGATCGAGATTAGGCCCTTCTGTTTGTCAAAGTCCGGGCCGCGATGGGTCACCTGGTTGGCCGTCTCATAGCCGACGACTTTCACACCGTCCTGGCTCATTTTGGCGGCGGCGTCCTCGCCAAACAGCTCACGGAAATCGTTGGCCGCCAGCAGACGCACTTGGCGGCGGGCGTCGAGCTCGAACGTCGCGGCCGAGGTGTTCTCCAGCTTCATGTGCGTGGCCATGCGGACATCCGGGTCGCTGGGCTTCGAGACGACCTGCCACGCCGCGACGTTCAGCGCCGGTGGCGTGAACCAGTTCTTGATGACCTGTTTCGCGCCAGGCTTGAACCAGAGGCTGAACGGGCCGCCTTCGGGGCAGAGCCACATCCGGTCCTCGGCTCCGGGGTTGGCCATGTGGAGGTCGAGCTTGCCGGCCTCGATGTACTTGCGATTGACGAAGCCAAAGCTGTGGCCATCGGAACCGCCGCAGGTCGAGGTCATGACGCGGCCTTGCATCTCCGGGGCGATGACCACCCGAGCGCCAGCGTCGTTGGCGAGCTCGACGATTCTGGTGTGCTTGGCCAGGAACGCTCGGACCTCAGCGTACGACATGCGATTGCCTTTCGTGTTCTCAGCACGGGCCATGGCGGCCATGACGCCGAGCAGGCAGCAGACGAGGGCGGTGAACCGGACAGGGCGTGACATAGCAACAACTCCGGAATAGGTGGGCGAACCGGCGCAACGGTGATCAAGATAGCAAACCGCGGGCAGATGGGCAACTGCTGGC
>JAJFUI010000302.1 GCA_021372555.1 Planctomycetaceae bacterium
GGACGCTCGGGCCGCTCTGGACGCTCGGGACAAAACGCAATGGGCGGTGCTTATGCGGGAGTTTGGCAACTGGGTTCTTTTCCGTGCGGGCGGATGGTGGTCATGGGACGTCGCCTATCTCGCAACAACTGCATTCGGGGCGCGGCAACACAATGCGACTAATGTTAGCAAGTGGGCCGAACCTCTACTTGACGCCTTCTGCGGCGGTGCCTGGTTGTTTGTGTGGACGGAAACGACACTCTTTTGGGCACGAAAACCGACGGTGTGTGTGGAAGGGGAAGGCAGTCGGCGTCGGTTGCACAACGAGACTGGACCAGCATGCGCGAATGAAATCGAGAACCTTTACTTCTGGCACGGCGTGTTAGTTCCCGCCTACGCCATTGTGTCGCCTGAGTTCATTACGCTCACCGAGATCGAGCGGGAGCAGAACGAAGAGGTCCGCCGAATTCTGATCGAACGTTTCGGTTGGGAAAGATATCTGGTCGCTTCCAAAGCGCAGATCGTTGACCAACGCATCAACGACCGCGACTCGCAAACGGAGCGGTTGTATCGGATGGGAGGCGGTACGCAACGGTTCGTCTGCGTCGATCCATCCACGGGTCGGCGATATGCCCTGGGGGTGCCGCGTGAAATAACAACCTGCGAATCGGCTCAGCGGTGGATGTCCCACGGCCTGGACCAATTCGCCATTCATCGGAGCTAAAAAAGCATGCTCGTTCAAGACGCTAAGTTAAGCCCGAGTGTTGGAGCCGAATCAGAAGCAATCGTCAACGATGCGCCGCGCACGTTCACTGACGCCGATTTTCCGGTCGGCAGCGTTGCCCACCAGGGCGATCTGATCTTGGTGAGGCTGGCCGCTCTTCCGGCCAACGCGAAGCGCCGCCGCGAGCGGCAACTCGCGCAGGGCAACACTCAGGGCTCGCGACACGTGTTAAAGCGTGGGGTTCCCTACGATTGCGAACCGGCGGCCGTCGCGGGCGCGGTCCAGAGTCTCTGCAAGGGCGTGAGCGTTGCGCCGGAATACATCGGGCCCGTGTTCGCCACGTCGCGTGGCGTCGCCGACCTGGTGCATCCGGAACACGGCGACCACTTTTACCGCGGCGACATGGTGATTGGCGTGGTCTACCAGCGAAATCTGGACGCCGAGGAGCGGGAGCGGCGAGCGTTGGACTGAGATGTCAGTTTTCAGGCGGCAGGAGGCCGCTGGGCGCAACAGGGCCGGTCCGGGCATGGAGGGTTCGGATCGGCATCGATAGGAATCTCGGCCGCTCTGTCGGCCGCCAGGAAAAGGAATTCGCGATGCTCGTACTCTCACGAAAGAAGAATGAGGGCGTGGTGCTTGGCGGACCTGGGCGCGTCGTCGTCGTGGAGATTCGCGGCGACAAGGTTCGGCTCGGTTTCGACGCCGATCCGTCCGTGCCCGTCCATCGGGACGAAGTGAACGCGGCAATTCTGCGCAATGGGGAGGGAACTGTCGATGACGCAATCCCATAAAGAGTGGCTAGAAGAACGCAAAACCGGCATTGGCGGCAGCGACGCCGCCGCCGTCTGCGGCATGTCGCCCTGGGCCACGCCGCTCGACGTCTACATGGAGAAGGTCGGATATCTCGACGCAGTCGGAAGATCGGCCAAGGAGGAGACGCCGGATATGCGGCGTGGAACGCTGCTTGAACCCGTCGTACTCCAGATGTATACGGACGAAACCGGGATCGTCGTGCACAAGCCGGAAACGGCGTTGGTCAGCACGGTGTATCCGTTCATGCGAGCCAACCTCGACGGCGTGGCTGTCGGCCATGAAAAAAAGGGCATTGAGGCCAAGACCGCACGCAACCGAGCCGGATGGGGCGAGCCGTACAGCGTCGAGATTCCCCTGCCGTACCTGTTTCAATGCCAGCACAACATGGTCGTCAGCGGCCTCGATGTGTTCGACGTGCCTGTCTTGTTTGGCGATTTTGAGTTTGCCATTTACACGGTCCCGGCCGACCGCGAGTTTCAAGAGCTCATGGTCGAACAGGAGCGGGCGTTCTGGGCGAAGGTCGTGGCCCGCACGCCGCCTGAGCCCGTCAACGACGCCGACGTGTCCAAGCGTTGGCGGGTGAGCAAGCCCGTCAGCCGCAAGGCAACGAAGGCCGACCTGGAAATCGGCGGCCACCTGCTGGCCGTTCGCGAGTATTTCACGCGTCTGGAAGCCTACAAAGAATCCCTCGAAGCGGAACTGAAACGTTCGATGGAAGACGTCGAAGCGTTGGTCTGCGGAGAAGAAACGATCTGCACGTGGAAAACCGGCAAGGGCCGGACGTGCTTTGACAAGGATCGTTTTCAAAAAGAGCATCCTGAGTTGTATGCGGAATACGTCTACCAGTCGGCGGCAAGCCGGCCATTTTTGTTCAAGGAGAAAGCGAAGTGTCTACAGATTATGAAGCCGCTACTGGCAGAGAACTTGCTGCCCAACCGAGCGCTGCTGTCGGGTTCATGACGCAACCGCGGCAGGCGGGAACCTCGCCTGCGATGCTTGCCGAGCAGCAACGCGCAAAATCGGAAATCGAGGCGGCGCTGACGATCGCCAACCACATGCCGCGGGATGAAAAGCGGGCCATGGATTCGATTCTCATCAGTTGCCAACGCCGCGGCTTGGCCGCAAAATCCCAGTACGAGTACAGCCGCGGCGGGACGGCCATCTCGGGCGCGTCGATCGTACTGATGGAGGCCATCGCACAGCGTTGGGGGAACATCGACTTTGGGTTCCGTGAGCTCTCGCGCTATCCGGCCCGTGGCAATCAGCCGGGTGAGTCGGTCGTGGAGGCCTACGCTTGGGACCTGGAGTCGAACACGCGGCGAAAAGTCGTCTTCACCGTCGAACACGCGATGAAGTCCGGCAACCGGATCAAGGTGTTGACCGATCCCCGCGACGTCTACGAGTACATCGCCAACCAGGCCCAGCGCCGCGTTCGCACCTGCCTGGAAAACATCATCCCGCGGGACATCGTCGAAGCGGCCTGCGAGGAATGCGACAAGACGCTCAAGGCGAGCATCGCCGATGTCGCCAAGGCGACCGCCGACATGCTGCGGGCCTTCGAGCCGCTTGGCGTCACCAAGGAAATGGTCGAGGGGAGGATCCAGCGACGCGTGGACGCGATCACTCCGGCTCAGATCATCTCGCTCCGCAAAATCTACGTGTCCATGCGGGACGGCATGAGCGAAGTCGCCGATTGGTTCAAGGCGACGGCTGGTGAGGCGAACGAGGAAAAGGCTCCGACGGCCGCCGAGAAGGCCAAGGCGTTCATGCGAAGCAAGTCCCCAGCGGCCAAGGATGCGCCGGCCGGCGAGGGCTCGAACCTTGCCGCGGGCGCTGCGACGGCTAAGCCTGCCGACGCTGGTCAGTCGGCTGCTCCACCGACGCGAGAGCGGGAGCCGGGCGACGACGACACGGCGGCGGCCAGCTACGCCGACCAAGTCCAAACTTGGCTCACTGACCTGGAGTCGGTCGATGGCGTCAAGGCCCTCAAGGATGCCCTCAAGGCCATTCCTGCCGCCTGGCCGGACGAGGCGAAGCAGAAAGTCGCGGCCGCGATCAATGCGAAGGTCGCGAAGATTCACAACTCGCGCGGCGGCCGGAGCAATCCGCCGGCCGGCGATCACCTCTTCGAAACCCAAGAATCCGCTACGGAAGCTGGTTTTTAGATGATGTCCCAACGTGATTTCGAAGCTCTGCTGGCGGCGGCCGCCGACTCGCCGTTTCCTGTCTTTTGGCGGGACCTGTTGCGCGTCGTGCGGTCCGCCAAGGTGACTCTTGGAAAGGTGGCCACGTTGGCCACGTGCGATCATCCAGGCATTGCTGACGCGATTGAGCGGCTCCAGTCGGAAGAATGGCCGTTTCGGCTGGCCGGCGTCGGATCGGAGTACGGCCACGAGAGTTTAACTAGGGCCTTCCGGGCGTTGGTCCGGCGGGCTGGGCTGGCCGACAGCGACCCCCTCAACATTGACTCGCTCTGCGGAGGGTAGGGCTGTGGCCGGCGACTGGATCAAGTGGACGAAGGGCCTGGCTCGGAAGAAGGAGGTGCTCGGCATCGCCTTCCGTCTGTGCGTGCCCCCTGCCCATGCGGCCGGTCTTTGCATGATGTTCTGGGAGTGGCTCGACGACAACGTCGCGGACGCTCATATCGACGAAAACGGTAACGCCAATGTAACACTAGGACCGTTACACCCTGACTTCATTGATTCGCTAGTGTGCGCCTCGGGATTCGCCGCCGCGTTGACCGCCGAAGGCTGGCTATGCGCCCGCTCAGGTTCTCTCACGGTTCCGAACTACTGCCGCCACAATAGCCAAACATCGAAGGACAGGGCACTTACGGCGGAACGTGTCGCCAAGAGCCGACGCCAAAAACGTAACGCGACAGGCGTTACCGATGTAACGGTCGCACCGTTACCAGAGAAGAGAAGAGAAGAGAAGAATAAGCCCCCTACAGTCCCCCTGGGGACTTTGGAAGGTTCGAGTTTGGAAAACAAACCACCGGGCTACACGCCTACCTTCCTGCAGTTTTGGGATACGTACCCGACGGTGCGGAAGATGGGGAAGCGAGCCGCTTGGAAGGCTTGGCAACAGGCCGTCAAGCGGGCGACGCCTGCGGTGATTCTGGCGGCGGTGAGCGAGTTTGCCGCGTCGCCCCTAGGCAAGTCCAGGTTCTGCCCAGGGCCGACGCCGTGGCTCAATCAGGACCGTTGGGAGGACGATCGGCAGTCGTGGAAGCGGTCCGGAGAAGAGGGCGGCGGACCGCATGAACCCGTAGACGAGCCTATGAAGGAGTTCTAGGTGAAAAACGTGAAACCACCTGTGAAAAAGTGCGACTTTTGCGGTCGCCACGCCAAGGCCGTCGCGGAGACGCATGGCGGCAAGCGTATTCCGGTATGCCGGAGTTGTTACAAGGAAGCGATGCGCTGGCCGGAGACCTACAAGCAATGAAATCGGAATTGCTGGACCGTCTGCCTCCGCACAATCGAGACGCCGAAATCGGCGTTCTTGGCTCCGTGCTGCTGGATCCTCGTCGGCTCGATGATCTTGTCGGCAGTCTCACCACCGAGGACTTCTACGTCGAAGCCCACAAGCGGATTTACGGCCACTGCCTAGCGATCCGGGACAGCCGGATCGGGCTGGACGCCGTAACGCTCCTACAGCGGCTCTCTGAGGCTGGGGACGTCGAAAAGGTTGGAGGCGCAGCGTACCTGGCTGAGGTCGTGCACGCGGTTCCCCACGCGGCGAACGCGGTCTACTACGGGCGCATTGTCACGGAACAGGCGAAGCGTCGGCGGGTCATCCAGGCGGGTTCGGCCATGGTGGTCGCCGCCTGGGATGCAACCAGTTCAGTGGATGAAGTCGTTTGCCTCTGCGAAGCCGAGTTGCGCAAGATTCCCACCGGCGAGTACACGGGCGAGCCGGTCGAGTTTGGCAAGGCGCTAATCGCCGCCTGCGACGCGGTAGACGAAATCGCCAGCCGGAAGCGGGCCGCCGGCGTGATGATCGGCCTGGAAAACTTCGACTACGCGGCCGGCGGTTTCTTTCCCGGTGAGCTCGTCATCCTGGCGGCGAGACCGAGCATCGGCAAGACGTCGCTCGGACTGCAGATTGCCCAACACGTCGCCGAAAAGGGGAAGGGAGTCTACTTCGCGTCGCTGGAGATGCGGACAACGGAGTTGGCGTTGCGGGTGCTGTGTGGACACGCTGGCGTCGCGATGGCGCGCGTGCGATCGGCGGAGATCGGGCCGTCGGATACGGCCGACCTGACCCGGTCTAGCGCCGCGTTGTATCGTCTGCCGATCGTGTTGCATGATCGGGCCGGCCTGTCCGTCCAGGACATCGCCAGGGCGTGTCGGCGGCTCGCCGCCAAAGACGCCTTGGGCCTGGTGGTGGTCGACTACTTGCAGCGGGTGACGCCCTCCGATCGCCGCGCCGATCGGCATCTGCAAGTCGGCCAGATCACCTGGGACCTCAAGGCGTTGGCGCTTGAGCTACGCGTCCCCATTCTTTGCTTATGCCAGTTGGGCCGGGCCGCGGAAGAGCGGGACCGCAAGACAGGATTGGTCGTCGAGCCGCGACTGTCGTTTCTCAAGGAATCGGGCGACATTGAGCAGGATGTGGATATGGTGCTCCTGTTGCATCGCCAGCAACGGGCGACGGAAGCGGTGATGATCCTGGCGAAGAATCGTCAGGGCGAACAGGCGCGGTTCAATCTCATGTGGGATGGACCGCGGACGCGGTTTGAGTGTGCGGGATTGTCGGGGAGGGAAAAGGCGTTCGATGAATTCTCATAATGGTCTTAGCTCAGTGTGAAAGGAGACATTGCCATGTCGGCGGTAGCGTCTGGCGGCCTAAGCGAATTGCAGTGGGCGAAGATTCGCCTGTGTATTGAGTCCATGTCGCGCGGCGAATTGCAGGGCTGCATCAAGGACGGGACGATCGGCAAAGTGCTCGATCGCGCCGTTTATCCGCGTCGTCGATACGCTCATAACCTGCGGGCGTCGATCGTCGACGAGGCGTTGCGGCTGTGGAGTCATCTCGCGAAAGAGTAGGAAAGTTCCCAATGATCGAATTTCAAGTGCTCGGCCAGCCGGCGACGCAGGGGAGCAAGAAGGTGGTGCCGATCTACGGCAAGCACGGCCCGATTATGAAGGACGGTCGCGTCCTGACCAGGGCCGTCGAGGACAATCCGCAGACCGCGGTGTGGAGGCAGCAAGTGGCCTCGGCGGCGCGGATCGCGTATGGCGGTCCGTTGTTGCTCGGCCCGATCGCGCTGAGGCTCGTCTTTGAACGGCCACGGCCCAAGGGGCACTTTGGGAGCGGCAAAAACGCGAGCGTCGTCAAGTCGTCGGCTCCGGACTATCCGACCAGCAAGCCCGACTCCACCAAGCTGACGCGGGCCGTCGAGGATTCGCTCACCGGGGTTCTCTGGCAGGACGATTCCCAAGTGGTCGAGCATCACATCAGCAAGCGGTGGGGCCTGTTTTTTCGGGTCTACGTGCGGGTGGTGCCGATGGGCGAATTGACCGACCCTATCTAGGCGATCTGTCCTTCCCGCAAGAGAATCGAGCGGACGAGGCCGTGGTTCCAGGTCGGTTTGCCCCGGCGGGCGATGTGCAGAAGCTCCAATTGTCGGGCAATGTCCCGGTAGCCCAGCCCGATCGCGTGAAACTTTCGGATGGTTTCGATGACGCTTTGCTCGTCACGGCATGGGACTAGACGTTTCGGGTTGGCGGGGTCCGGCATCGTGCCAAAAGGGACGCGAAACGACATCCGCCGGCCGTTCTTCTGATGAGCCAGCATTTTCGCCTTGGTCCTCGCCCGGATGAGGTCCCGCTGGTACTCGGCCAAGCCGAGAAAGATGGTGGCCATGAATTTGCCCTCTGCGGTGTCTTCGCAGGCGGCCGGCTCGGTGAGTGAAAAAATCTTCACGCCCTTCGCGGCCAATTGGGCTCGGAAAAAGAGCCCCTTCTGGGTGTCGCGGAAAAGGCGGTCGAGCGCCCGGACCATGACGGTCATGCCGCGTCGGGCGATCGTGAGCACGTCCAGCAAGCCCGGGCGGTCCTCCCAGCCGTCGCCACCCGACAGGGCGTCATCCTGGAGTCGCCGGAACACAAAGTAATTGTGCGTCTCGCAGTACTGCGTCAGGTCGGCCAGTTGCGAGACGCAACTCTCGCATTCCTGGGCGTTCGGACGCGGGGAAAAGCGAGCGTAAAGGATGGCAAGTTGTGTTTTCATCGAATGCTGCTCCGTTGGTCGCGATAGTCGGCCCACGCGCGACAGATTTGCGCAAGAATTCGGGAGCGTAAGTCGGATTCTCCACGACAGTCCGGCAAGATCAGGGCGTTGGCGACGCGCGTCTCACGCTGGTAGCGTGCTACGGCATTGAGAATGTCACAATAATCGGTTTCATCCAGGTGGAGTGTGACCAGTTTTTGCATCACAGTGTTCCAAGAAACCCCGCCCAAGACCCGCGGCGGGGCAAGTGGATCGGCCGGCGGGCTCGGCCGTGCTGGACCAAGGCTATCTCAATATCGCTTTGAGCGCCGACCGAAGGTCTGCCGTCAGACCCTCTCGCAAGATGTCGGCACAAAGCAGGCGAAGACCCTGCACGTCGGTCATGCGGATCCTGGCCTCTAACGCGGCTTCCGGGGTGTCGAATTCACCGAGCAGCGCCGGGTCGCCCTCGTCGTCGACCGCCTGGCCGTTTTCGCACCTGGCGATTTCAGCCCAGACGGCATAGGTGATTGTCGGAAGCGGTGAAGTGTCTAACAGCTGTTGCTGCGTCATGGAATCGCTCCTAGATGGCCATCAGTTCTTGGATCGCGTCGTTCTCTAGCGACAGGTCGCCAAGCGACCATATCCGGTCGGACACCTCGCGCAGGTCGCCCGGCTCGTCGTGACCAAGAACGATCGTGTAGTACTTGGCCTTGGTCGTCCGCTTCCAGTCGCAAAACTCGCGTTGCATCTCGCGCGGGACGCGGCAATAGGCGTCCGTGATTTGGATGATGTCCGTGTCGCCGGCCGGGCAACCCAGCGTCGTCCAAACCTCGGGAAGTTCCACCAAGGGGACGTCCCTATCCGATCCGCCCGAATAGAAATGCTCGAGCCAGTCGAGCATGGCCACCTGGTTCCAGCGCCCAGGCGGCATGGCCAAGACGTTGGGCTTGCATCGGCCGGAGAAGCCGACCAGACATATCCAGCGGCCCTGGTGGCGGGCCACCCATGCCATTGCCAACGCGAACGCCTTGGCCATTGCAATGGGGTCGCCGTTCATGCTGCCGGACTCGTCGACGACAACCACGATCGGCCCCCGAGCCTTGGGTTCGATCCCTTGGAAACTGCGTTGCATCAAGCCGCGCTCGAGGTATCGCCGCATCGCGTCGAGCTCTAGGTCTTCGTCGCCGATCGCCGCCAGTTCGGACGGGCAGAGGCGGCCCAGGTCGTTGCCCAGTTCAACGCCGACCACGTCGTCCTGGCCGTGCAACACCTTCTGACGCTGCTTGGCCTGGGCCATGCGGCGGTATCGGCCGGCAAGCTCCATGATGCGGCGAAGCTGCCGGCTCTCTTTGATCCGATCAAAGCGGGCCTTGAGCTCGGAGGCCGGAACCCGTTGCCCGTCCATTGCGCCGTCGCCGCCTAGCGACCGTTGGGCCTCTCGCAGGTCGTCAACCTCCTTGGATGCCCCTTCCAGGGCCTTGGCGGCCGCGCCGAGCGCCGTCATGTCCTTGCGCATTTCGTCGCGGGCCTTTTCCTCGGGGCTCTTGGGCGTGTCGCCGGGCGGTCCTTCAGGCGTTTCCGTCGGCGTCTGTTCGACCAGGGCCAAGAAACCCTTGGCGAAGTGCCCGGCGGCCAGCTCGCTCGCCATCGGGTCGAGTCGCGTCTCGGCGTGGAGGGCTTGGTATTGTTCCGTCTCCATGAGTTGCCGGAAGAATCGGCCGCGGGTCTCGTCGGCGCAACGCTCGGCCAGTTTTGGCGTCGGCTCGAACGCCGCGGCCAGACAATCGGCGGCCGTCAGTTCGGCCGCGTCGGGTTGGATCGCCTTGAGGATCGGTCCCAAGACGTCGCCTTGCATCGCCTCGGCCCC
>JAJFUI010000308.1 GCA_021372555.1 Planctomycetaceae bacterium
TCTTCCATGCGAACCTGCAGCAGCGTGCGGTTGGCCGGGTCGAGCGTCGTTTGACGCAACTCCTCGGCGTTCATTTCACCGAGGCCCTTGAACCGGGTCACTTGAAGGCCCTTCTCGCCCGCGGCCCGGACGGCGGCCAACAGCCCGCGAAGATCGTTGAGGCCGGTCACGGATTCCCCTCGCCGCAATCGGTAGCGCGGCTCCTCGATGCCCGTCCGATCCTGCGGAATCAAGCTCTGGATGTCAAAACCCATCTTCCGCAGTTCGCTCAGATGGTTGTTGATCGAGCGAACTTCGTGCAAGTCATCGATGTGCAGCCGCTTGCGGGGCTCCGACACCTCCACGCCGTTAAGCTGATCACTCAGCGCCAACTCGTCGCCGACCTCAGCCTCCTGGGCGGCCACGAATGTGTCGAGTTGCTCGCGAGTGGTGAACCAGTACTCTTGTTGACCAATCAGCACGTGATAGATCGGTAACCGGCCGGTTACCGGGTCACGTCGCAGCGCGTGGGCCCGAAGGTTGATGCCACGGCGTTCCAGAGCAATGAGCGACTCCTCGAGCGCCGCCAGCGTGCGGCAGAGCCGCTCCATGTCTTTGCCCTGGACAGTACGACCGTCGCCCGGCTCGAACACCGAATCAGTCAGGCCCGCATCGAGCAGTTGCGCCTTCATCTCCTCTTCGGTTTGAACGTAATAGGTCTCCTTTTTGTGCCGCACCCGGAAAAGCGGCGGCTGGGCGGCATAGACGTAGCCGGCCTTCACCAGATCGTACATCTGGCGATAGAAAAACGTCAGAAGCAGCGTCCGGATGTGCGACCCGTCGACGTCGGCATCGGTCATGATGACGATCTTGCTATAGCGTCGCTTGGTCAGGTCCATCTCAGCGCCAAAGCCGGCGCCGACGGCCGAGATCATGCTGCGAACCTCCTCGTTCGCCAGCACTTTGTCGTCGCGCGACTTGTAGGCGTTGATGATCTTGCCACGCAACGGGAGAATGGCTTGGAACTCACGGATGCGCCCGCCCTCGGCGCTGCCGCCGGCCGAATTGCCCTCGACCAGGTACAACTCGCACTTGTCCACTTCGCGACTGCTGCAATCGCGCAGCTTGCCCGGCAGCCCCCCGCCGCTCAGCGCGCCCTTTCGATCGCGGACTAGTTGCCTCGCTTTCCGAGCGGATTCCCGCGCCTCAGCCGCCACCAGCCCCTTCTGCACAATGACCTTCGCCGTCTTCGGATTCTCTTCAAGGAACTTGGTCAAATAGTCCCCAACGGCGGAATTGACGATTCCCTCGATCTCGCCGTTGCCGAGCTTAGTCTTCGTCTGACCCTCGAACTGCGGCTCCGGCACCCGCAGCGAAATAACCGCCGTCAGCCCCTCGCGGCAATCGTCGCCGCTTGGCACTAGGTCTTTGTACAGACCCTCCTTCTTGCCGTACGCGTTGATCGTTCGCGTAATGGCCGCTCGGAACCCGGAGACGTGGGTGCCCCCCTCGGTCGTCGAGATGTTGTTGACAAACGAGTGAACGTTTTCGGTATACTCGCCCGAGTACTGCAATGCGATTTCCATCCCCACGCCGTCGTATTGCCCGGCGATGTAGATCACATCGTCATGCACCGTCTCGCTCGCCCGGTTCAGATATTCGACGAACTCGACAATGCCGCGCTGATAGCAGAAGGTCTCGCCGTCCCCGGTGCGATTATCGCGGAACACGATCTTCACGCCGCGGTTGAGGAACGCCAACTCCTGAAGCCGCTTGTAGAGAATGCTGTACTGAAAATTCGTGTTGGGGAAAATCAGCGAGTCCGGCTTGAACGTGGTTTTCGTGCCCACACGATCGCTGCGGCCAATGCGACGCACATCAGCCACCGGCACGCCACGCTCGTATTCCTGCTGATAAACATGTCCCTCGCGGCGAACCTCAACCTCACACCACTCCGAGAGGAAATTGACCACCGTCACACCCACGCCGTGCAGACCGCCGGACGTTTGATAAGCGCCCTTTTTGAACTTTCCTCCAAACTTCAATACGGTCATCACGCCTTGCAGCGTGGAAAAGCCAAGGTCCGCATGGTGCTCGACCGGAATGCCGCGGCCGTTGTCCTCGACCGTTACCGAGCCGTCGTTGTTGATCGTGACCGATACTTCGGTTGCATAGCCGGCCATCGCCTCGTCAATCGAGTTGTCCACCACTTCGTAGACCAAGTGGTGCAAACCGCGAATCGTCGTGTCGGCGATGTACATGCTCGGCCGCTCGCGGACGTGCTCCAAATCGCTCAGATGCTGAAGGTCCTTCGCCGAGTAGTCCGCGTCCCCATCGACTCGTTCCAGCCGGTAGGTATCAAGATCGGGAGAGGAACCCTGTTCTTTTGAATCGTTTGACATGTCGTTTCTTGTCACTTTCGTCCCAATCGTCGGAAGCTTACAGCTCCCGATGGATCATCGATTTAATGCACGCGTGATGGATGGCACACCCGTTTCCTGCCGCCGTGTGCCATCGGCGCGCTCTAGTCAACGCTTCCCACACGGAAGCGTAAATTCTCAATTCCTTCATCCGGCAACAGCCGCCGTAGAGACTCCAACAGCTTTGCTTTTTGAAATCCCAGCTCTTGCATCAGCGCCGAATGCGCCACGACGACCTCCAACGTGCCGCGACGCAACTGGCCCGGCCGCGTGTACTTGGCGACCAATGGCCCCGCGGCCTCACGCCACGCGGCTTCACAACTGGCCGCACTCTGCACGCGACCGTATCCGCGCCGAGCCATTAGCTCGGAGAGCACATCGCCGATCGCCTGCGGACCGCGGCTCGCATTTCGTGCGCTCTTCTGCTTGTATGCCATCTCTTCCCGCTTCTTGCGGGTTGCCTTTCACGTCGCCGCGACCGTCGGCCGTGGCTTTGCAGCCAATGCTACCGATCCCGCGCCAGCGGCATCAGCACATACGCGTACCCATCCTCCGTCGAGCAAAGCGCGGCGCTCTCCGCATCGCGAAGTTCCATCGCGAAGTTCTGATCGGGGCTCAAAACCTTCAGGAAATCGTTCAAATACCGCGGGTCCAGTGTGATGCTGATGTCCGGCCCATCGTACGCGATCGGCAACTCGACGTGCGCCTCGCCCAGCTCGGCCCCGTGGCCGGCCAACACGATCTTGCCGCCGCCAAAGTTGAAGTCGACGCCACGTCGCTCGTCGCTCGTGACGATCGCCGCCTGGCGAACGGCCGCGTAGAACGGCCCGACCGTCAGGTCGATCTTCGCCATCCCTTCCCGACGCGGAAAAACGTCGCGCCACTTCGGGAACCGCCCCTCGACCAGCCGCGAGTAAATCGTCGAGCGGCCGCTCTGCACCAGCACGTCGTTCTCGCGAGCCGTCAGGCGAATGTTCTCATCATTGTCGCCCAACGCCCGCTCAATCAGTTGCATCGCCCGAGTGGGGATGATCGTCGTGTTGTCGCCGTTGGTATGCCCGCCCACCGACTTGGCCGCCCCTTCCTGTCGCGCCAAGCGCCGGCCGTCGGTCGCCACGGCCGTGAGCCCCTTTTCGGTGAGCTCGACTAGCACCCCGCCCAACGCGTAGCGGCTGCTCTCGTTGTCCGTGGCGTAAACGGTCCGCCGCACCACCTCCCGGAAAAACCTCGCCGGCATCTCGTGGTACTTCTGCTCGCCAAACGCGATGACGTCGGGAAACTCGTCCGGATTCTCCGACGGCAACTGGAATTCGCTCCGCTGACCGCGGACCAGGACCTTCCGGCCATCGCTCTCCATGGCCAACTGCTCGTCGGAGCTCTCGGTCAGAATCTTCCCAAAACGGTCGCGCGGCAGTACCACCTTACCTGGGGCCTCGACGTTGAACCCCGGAACGTCGACCCGAATGCCAACTTCCAGGTCCGTGCCCATCAGGATTGCTCCCTCGGCCGTAAGCTCCAACTTCACGTTCTGAAGGATCGGCTTGGGGCTCCGAGCCGGCGCCACGCTGGCAGCCATCTGGAAGGCGTGCAATAGCTTGTCGCGTTCACAGGTCGCTTTCATGTTCGGTGTCTTGCCTTTCTTATTTCTTAATTAAGAGCAGTAGTATTAGGTCGCCGCGACCAACTGTCGATCGTTCTGATGCCGTTTGCCGTAAGTCGCCGCAGCGAGGTAGGTTAGGTCGCTTGTCAGCCCCAAGTTTTCTCGGGGAAAAACTGACGCATCGCCGTTAGCCTGCGGTTATCACTCAGGCGACCGTCAGCAGTTCCCCTAACCCGCTCGAACTTCGATGTTCACGCATATCCTCGGGATCGACGATCCATCGACACCCCGCCGTCAGGTTTTCCACAACGCAGCCCGAAGCTGCTCGAATGCCGTTCGGGTCGCTGGCTCCGTGGCGATTAGCTCCTTGGTGGTGCGGTAGTTGTGCAGCACCGTGGTGTGGTCGCGACCGCCGAAGTAGCGGCCAA
>JAJFUI010000244.1 GCA_021372555.1 Planctomycetaceae bacterium
CGGCCTTGCCCTGTCGTGATTTCTTGCCGCCGCGCGGTCGATGGCGGCAAGTTTGTCGGCACGGAGGAGCAGCGGCGACTGCTGCTGCGGAGTGCGATTGCCGAGGGCGTCGAGTACGTCGATCTTGAAGAGGACGTCGCGGCTTCCATCCCGCGATTCGGCCGCACGAAGCGAATCGTCAGCATTCACGATTTTCGCAAGACGCCGGAGAACCTCGATGAGATTCATCAACGCCTTTGCGAACTGGATCCGGACATCCTGAAAATCAGCGCGATGGCCAACCACCCGCACGACAACCTGCGGATGCTGGAACTGACGCGCCGCAGCAAGGTGCCGATGATCGGCGTGTGCATGGGCGACATTGGCACGCCGACTCGGCTGTTGGCCGGCAAGTTCGGTGCGCCGTTTACCTACGCCACATTCCATCACGAGCGTGTGCTAGCGCCGGGTCAGCTCAGCTACCAGCAGATGACCGAGACGTACCATTATGATCAGATCAACGCCGAGACGGAGGTGTATGGAGTCATCGGCGATCCGATCGGTCATAGCCTCGGACCGCTGGTCCACAACGTGTCGTTCCGCCGCGGCGGATTGAATAAGGTATACATTCCATTCCGCGTGCCTCGCGAAGATCTGGCTTGGTTCATCGACAAAGCCGCCTCGTTCGATCTGCACGGTCTAAGCGTCACGATTCCGCACAAGGAGGAAGTTGTCAAAAGACTCACGGAGGCCGACGGGGCCGTTCATGGCATCGGCGCGGCCAACACGGTGGTCTTCAACGGCAAGAATCGCATCGGGTACAACACGGACCACCGGGCGGCGATGGAAAGTCTCGAAGAATCTCTGGGTGGTCCCGAGGAGGCCGCGGCAAAGCTGAAGGGAAAAAACGCCCTGGTGCTTGGCGCCGGTGGCGTTGGTCGGGCAATCGTTTATGGCCTCACTCGACGTGGCGTGAACGTCGTGGTGACCGACGGCGTTGCCCGCCAGGCTCTCACTTTGGCGCAACGTTACGAGTGTCGCTCCGTCGAATGGGCGGCTCGCCATTCCGTCGCCGCCGACCTCTTATTCAACTGCACGCCGGTGGGCATGCACCCGAATGTGGACGAGACACCCTTCGAGAGGCACCACCTGCGCCCGACGATGATCGTGTTCGACGCGGTTTACAACCCGGAAAACACGTTGCTCGTCAAGGAAGCCCGGGGCCGCAACTGCACCGTCGTCACCGGCGTCGATATGTTCGTGCGACAAGCATGCCGACAGTTCGAACTGTTCACCGGACGACCAGGACCGTTCGATCTGATGCGCGAGACACTGCGACGGGCGATCGGGGCAGCGAAGTATTGAGCGATGCGGACATCGAACGGGGAAGTGACGACGGAGAGTTATTCCGGCGTCTCTCGGCATTCGCGCTTCTCGTTCAGCCACACGAGGTCCTCGCCCAACTCCTCGAACGTCTCACGCAAGCCAACGAAGTTGCGGCGAAAGCGTCTCCAAGCGAACCAAGCGATCACGATTGCCAGCAGTGACATGCCGGCGGCCACCAGGAGCAACCAGCCAGCCATGCCAATGCCGCCGCATCCGGCCAATGCTCCGGCCAGCGCCACGGCAAGCAATGGCAGCACGGCCACGGCCGCCGCCGCAGCCACGAGCCAGCGGATTGCCAGCCGCCGTACGGAACGCAGGTCGGCCGCGATTTCCAGTCGAGCCAGCTCCCACCGCGCGGAGGCCATTTCTCCAAACTCACCGGCCAGCGCCGCCATTTCCGCGCGGAGGTCTTCGAGCAGTGGTTTTTCGACCGGATCGTTCATGGCGAAGCCTCATCCTGTCCCGACGCTCTCCACGTCCGCTGCAGTTCTTTCCAGATTTGCCTTTTGAACTCGGCCAACGCCCGACGAACGATGGCGCTTCCCAACCACCTCGCTAGTCGGCCCCGCCGAACGACACCCGACGCCGTAATTCCAGCGCCCAGTGCGGCAGCGATTGACCAAGCGGGATGACGAGCCACGTAGGTGCGCCAAGAGACCAGCCGCTCGGCCTCCGTTTTGGTGGCAGCCAGTCGGCTGTCGATTCTCCGTCGGGATCGGCCGATGCGACGATGCAGCTCCCGCTTGCGTTCCGACAGCTCCTCGCGGCTCATTCGCTGGGACATAAGGGCGCACCCGGGCAGACTTGTTATCGTCGAAACAATCGTCCGAGAAAGTATCCCGCAATCGCCGCAAGCGTGAGTCCCGCGGCCGGATGCCGTCGGGCTGCCTCCAGCGTCCCATCGACCATATCGCCCACGGTGGTCCGGCGAACAACCTTCAGTTGTTCGGCCGCTTGTTGCCGCAAGTGATCGTAGAACGCCTGGGCCTTTT
Source organism: Planctomycetaceae bacterium (assembly GCA_021372555.1). Classification (GTDB taxonomy): domain Bacteria; phylum Planctomycetota; class Planctomycetia; order Pirellulales; family Thermoguttaceae; genus JAJFUI01. The sequence goes on from JAJFUI010000244.1 coordinate 2,358, forward strand.
CCAGCTCGGCCTTGGCCAGTTTGAGGGCATCGGCGGCGGAGCAAGTCGCAGCCGAGTCATCCGCGGATGGGCGAAAGTTTGTTTCGTCGCTCATTTCCGACCTCGTGGGCGATAATAGGAGGCGTCCCCGTCGCCGGCGATGCAAATCTGGAGGTTGGGCAGTCAGGAGCTAGCGACGGGGATCGTCCCTGCAAAACACTAGCTTACTCTGGCCGTCGAAAAGCCTGCTGGCGACAGCCGCAAAGCACATTCGGTAGATTCGTCACGACCGAACCGCAAAGCGACTTCAGGAACAAAGCCTTGGTTACTTGCGTGCGGGGGCCGCGCCGCCCGGGGCTTGGTTTCCGGCGCCCTGCGCAGCCGGTTGAGCGGCTCTTTTGGCATTGCCCTCATCGAGCCGGCTCTCATAGCCACCCGTCCCGCAGCCCGCGCAGAACGACAGCAGCAAGCAGCAGAGCGCGGCGAGACGAAGCGGCCGGCGGCAATAGCTGCAACGTTTTTCGCCGACCTTTCGACGTGTTAACCGGTAGCGGCGCATGGGAAACCTCGGTGTGGGTGCGAAATGTCGATTATAGTGGCGCCACAGTGACACAGCAAGAATTCCGGCCTCGCTCAGTTATTCGAAAGCAAGGCACCCGAAACCGTCGGGCAGCGGAGCAACAGCGGCTGGCGTGCTCCAGGACTGAAAGCCGAATCCGGGCACAACGCGCTGAATGCCGATCGCCCAGCGGTCGCGCGGCTGCGGCGGACGCCCGGTCAATTCGCTTAGTGGAATCGCCGCCTCGGCGGTCCACCGGTCGGAATCCTGCTTTGACGCCACGAACCACGTGGGATCCCAAGTCGCATCCTCCCAGCAACGATCGAACGTCCAGCCACGATGATCGATCGCCAGGTGATAATAGGTTGCATAATCGCGGTCGATGTCGAGAAGTATCTCGACGCGGTCGTGCGCTGACAGGTCAGCGTCGCGCGGACGACCGCTGCGGGTTTCTGCCTCGACAGGCGGCGCCGCGCCCGCGGGCCGCCGGCAGTCGATGGCCAGATAGAGGAACTCGGCATCATAGGCCAGCATGACGGACGCAGGCCAATCATCATCGCCTCCCTGCGCGCTTCGGAGTACGATGGGCTTGGCTTTGCGCCAGACCGGATCGTCAAGCTTCCCATCAAGACGGGGCCGTGATTCGGTTTTGACGCACGTGAGCATCGGCTTGGCCGCGCGGCTTTTGCCGTCAGCCGACTGCAATTCGGCCTGGGCCGTCGCCCACCAAGCGTCTCGACCGCCGTTGCGACCTTGCCCTTGGTAGAGCCGATCGGCCTGCCGAGGCTGTCCAAGCCCGCGATAAGCGGCAGCCAGCGGGAAGCGGACCGACGGGTGCCCAAACCACTCGAATCGCGTCCGTTCGATTTGTTGACCGAACGCGACGGCTCGCTCTCGCCACTTCGCTTGTTGCGAGAGGTCGTGGGAAACGCGCCAAGCCGCTTCCTCGCTGCCGTAGTATTGGACAAGCCACCGCAACGCTAACGGCGTGAGCGAGTGCTGCGGATACCGTTGCACGAGCGCTTCGAACGTTTCGGCCGCCGACGGCCAACGGCCACTGCGGTAATAGTGATCGGCGAGTTGGTAATACAACTGGCCGGCGCCCTCGGGAGCCAGATCGTTGGTCAACCGATCGATCTGAGCCAAAAGCTGTTCGGCAATGCCGCCACGACGCTCTGCCATCGCGACAATCGCCTGGGCTTGACGGCGTTTCCTGGCGAGAGCTTGCAGCACGTCAGCGCGCTCGTCAGGCGGCGGGGGCAAGGCTCGCCGTGATTCGCTTCCGGGGGCAACCGATAAGCCGCCGAAGAAGTCACGTTGATTGGTCTCGACGCCCGTTTTTGTGGCCGGGACGCGAAAAGCCAGCATCCGCGGCGAGGGTTCGAAGCGGTCAGAGATGAGCCCTCGCGGCTCCATGGCGGCGTCTTCCAACGATCGTCCCAACGCCGGCGCGAATTGGGCGGTGACCAACTCGACGGCTCCGCGGCCTTCCGCGGGCACGGAGGTAAAGACTCGACCGACACGCCACGGCTTTAGGCCTGCCTCGGAAATCTGATCGGCAAATGCACCCGCATCGGCGGCGTCGCTGACGGCCTGGAGCACCGCCTGCTGCACGAGCGGCTGGAGCGGATCGTCGTCGGGCCGACCCTGGTCGCCGGTTGCCAGCACGTCCGGTCGCCAGGTGCGGATCGCGCGGACCACTTCCGCCCGCATCGCATCGAGGCCATGTCCACCATTGACGCTGTCCCAGATGTCGACGATCTGTTGCCGGCCAAGCCGGACGCCTTTCTGCCGAAGGGGAAATTGCCACGCAACCTCGACCGCCGACCCGCCCAGCCGGACGACGGCTTCGTGTAACCGATCCGCAAGCGGTACGTCGTCGCGCGGGGCAAGCTCAATATCGCGACGGCAAAGCATCTCGATGGCCGTGCGGTATCCCTCGTTGCCGCTTAGCCGGGCGACGAGCTCCAGCGGGATATCTTCCGGGTCCGTGATAATGCAAAGCAGAGCAGCCCGCGATCCGCCGGAGCGTTGCAGCCGCCAGGAGCGGCCGCCGTCCTCCGTGGCTAGGATCGTGCCCAGGTCACCAGCGGCCCAGCCGTGCTGTTCATCGACGAAGGCCAGTGCCCGCAGCGGCACTGGCGAACCGGTCGGCGTGCTCTGCCAGGACCGGCCGGCATCGGCGGTGCAGAAGACGAGCGTGCCAGGGTTGCCGGCGACCCAACACTTCGCCCCGCGAGCGGCGACGGCTGTAAAATCGAAGTGCCGTAATGTCTTGGCGAACGGCCCTGCGGCAACGCCAGACGGAACGACCAATGCTGTGCTCCCCAGCGACGTTGCCGGTTGTGCGGTGTCTGCGCTGCCGTCCTGACGATTCTCGGCCAATTGCCGCAACAGCCCGCCTTCGCCCACCAGCCAGCCGGCCGTTGGGGCGAGGAGGCTCACCGCGGCGAAGCTCCGCAATTCGGCCCCGTCGGCGCGGAAGGAGTCGAGTTGCCCGCCGCGGACCAGGCCGGTCCAGCCGCCGCGGCCGGTTAGCAGCCCGAAGCGATGGCCTAGAAGCTGGCCGGCGGACCAGCCTGCCGCGGTATCGCCGATGATCGGTCGCCAGCTATGGCCGCCATCGTCGGTCAGAAAGGCGCCGCTTGGGTACATCACCGAGCGGCACCCTGCGGCCCAGCCGCGTCGAGCGTCGAAGAATCCGATTTTCCGCAACGCCGGCAGCACGAGGCTACGCTCGCGATTCCACGTTTTTCCGCCGTCCCGCGTGTTAAGAAGGACGCCCGTGCTCGAATGCGTGTATGGGTGTGTCTGCCCACCGGCCGCCCAGCCGAGTTGCTCGGTGATGAAGCAGACGGAGAAGAGCGAACAGTCGACCCCAGAGGTCTGCGGCTCCCACCGTTGCCCGCCGTCGGCCGTATGCAGAATTACGCCGCGGTCGCCGACCGCCCAACCATGCTGAGCATCGACGAAACAGATCTGGTTGAGCCGCGCATCCCCCTCCGCAGCGTTTCCGGCGGCAGGCAAAGCAGACAGCAGCGACAGCAAAAGCGTGAAAACCACGCCGCCATTTCACCCGCTGCTGACGGTTGCTGTCAAGAGCGCGAAGGTGGCGGCTTTCTGTTGCCGACGTGGCTTACGGCCTGGCTCGGGTTATCAAAGATCGAATGGCGTGCTGGGGCGACCCGGGGTTTCGCTGCCCAGGACGTCGCTCATGAGGCGGCCGCTTTTCTGCGAAGTTCGAGGAAGCGCTCCATGCGTTGGGCGGGGGAAAGTTGGGGACCGCGCGGGGCGTGGGGGCGCGTGGAGAGGCGGCGCATAAAGCGACGGCAACGCGGCAGGAGGAGGCGAAGTGGCGAAATCCGCCAGCCGCGGACTTCGAGGCCCTTTAGCCGCAAGCCAAATGGGCGAAGCAAGGCCTTCAGACTGAGCTTTTGAATGCGAAGCGAGGCGAGGATCTGACGACGGAGCCCGTCGAAGAAGCGTATTTTTTGCAGCGGCTGACGGATGGCAGCCAATGAGCGGCGGACGCTTTGGATGAGTTCCATCGCGCGGCCGAGATAGATCGAATGCTGCCGGCCATCGATGCGATAGGTGAGGCTGTAGTAGGGGCCGAATCGCTTCTGGCCCCGCTTTCGCCAGGTGGAAACGACGGTACCTTGGCGGGCAAAGAGGTCGGGCCGGGCCGTAATGAGTCGCATGGCTGGATGCCGGGCTGCGAGTTGGTCAGCAAAATTGCCGTTTTCCAAAGTTAGACCTTAGAACCTTTCCCCCCGATGTGCGAGGATGCGCGGACGTCGAGCACTGCACTGCTGGGCAAGCCAGCAGTGGCACACGCAAAGAGGAACACCACGAAGCCACGGAGGACGCCGAGGACGGAGGCAATGAAAGTGGACTCACGCAAAGGCGCGAAGGCGCAGAGGACGGGCGCGGGAATCCTTTGCGGCTCTGCGGCAGTCGCTTCTGCTTTCGGCGTCTTGGATGGCTGCCAGTTTTTCACGCAACCATCATGCGCATGGCTGGCGGCGTTTTCTAGATCAAGAATTGGGCCAAATACGGGCTTGAGACTTAGGGCGCAAATTTGAGGCTCGGCGCGTCGCGGGAGCGCATTGTCCACAAAAGAGTGTGTGCCGTCGGCTGATGCGACTATCTTATCAGGTTGCTTTTCCCGGACGGCTAGAACCTGAATGTATCATGAGCTTTAAGTGTTGTGCGACTGGCTTCGAGACGTTGCACTCGCTCGGCAAGCGTTTTCGCGCTGACAGCGGATGCATCCGCGGTTGTGAGAAACGCCCACTTGATGTCCTCGAGAACCTCGTCTTCCGAATATTGCAGCCAAAGTGCGAGTCGGTCTTGCTCTCCTTGCAGCGTCATCACAGATATTGCGTGGTCGCGTGCTGACGAAAAATCCGTCTGATAAGCCCCTTTTTGGCTGATCGCCACAGTTAGGCGAACGTCGCCGCCGGACGACAACGGGCGAGGACGATTTTGACGGTATTGCAGGTTTCGCACACGTGCAATCTGATTTCCGATCTCGTCGCGCGTCTCACCACTTAGACTAAGCAGGTACCCAGCGACACGAACTCGTCCCGGCTTAAGTGAGTGTGCAAGCAAATCGAGAGCCTGTTCCATCCAACGGGGAATTGCCTGCGATGGGATTTTGCCCCGACGACCAGCCCATTTGTCGGAGTAGAATCGATCGAAGACGTCGCGATAACCAACCCACCCCATGACCTCCGCTGGCGAAAGCTTCTCCGCCTGCATGGTATAGCGGTTATGTTCAAGGTAAAGCCCGAGATGGTCCAACTCGTCTGACACGTGGCAGGCCGGGGAAACAAACGCGCGCAAGCGTTCGCGTAAGTAATCGATGAAAATGAGTGGGTTCCTAAGCACATCTGCGATTACAAGCAGATCGTTAATCGACACGGTCCACACGGGATGTGGGCCGATGTCGATGCCGAGCCTTGCAAGATCTTCGGAGCGCGACGCCACGTCGTCGATTTGGTCAAGAGAGATGCAGCAGCGAGTCACTTGGTCGAAGTCTTGGTGTCGCAACGTCGCAAGGGGATCCCTCTTGGCCGTGTAGATGGTCAGCTCTTCATGCCTCAGGAGCTCATCTAGAAAGCGATTCGCCTGGGCGGCAGCTTTCTCGATCAATTCCTTAAGCGACTTTAGGTGGTCCCGAATGTGCTTGTTAGGCGGCTTGTGGGTGTACCGGCCGGCTTTTACTTCGACTACGAAGAGTTGACGCTCGTAGACCACAATCAGGTCGCAATCCGTCCACTTCGTTTCTACAGTTGTCTGAGCATCGGTCCAATAATGCGCATCAAGGTAGGTGTTTGCACCGGGCAACAAACGCGAGAACAGTTCTGCCACGAGGTCCTCGCTGGCGCGCTTCTGATATCGATTCCAGCATTCACTATCGCGCGCGTGCCTATTACGAACGCCCCGCTCGATGGCGCGATAGAGTCGGTCGGTCAATCCATAAACGTTGAAGCAGTAGGACCTGCTGTGGCAGCGAAGAAACGGAGCGAAATGTGTCAGGGAGAACTTCGTAGGCCACGCCGACTCGGAATTGCCATCCGCGAAGGCGACATCTTCGCCGGGCGCCAACGATAGATCTTGGATGAAATCAGTTGGCCAGCCGGTCACCTTTTCGACGTCGAACAGGTCTCGTCCTAGAAATCGACCAAATATCGAGTCACGGCGGTCCTCCCAACCATTTCTCTGGATAACTGCATCCATAGCGTGCGGTGGCGACATCTTTGCGAGCAACCGGTCTTGGTTGATCGCATTTAGGGTGTCTCTACGGAAGGCGTCGAGTTCTTCTACTACGGAAAAGACTCCCTTCGTTAATGAGGAAAGGATGCTTTGGATCCCGCTTGCCACGGCATTCGCACAAATGCCATAAGTTCTCTCCAACAGTCCAGACTGCGGCGATAGGACCTTGCGGAAGTACTCGGCTTCATGCGACAAGTACCGATTTCCCCTCACACTTAGCCACATCATCTCGTTCCGGACCGCGTATTCGTCGAGTTCGGCGTCGTAGTCTGCTCGATCGTGCAACCTACCGCTACGACAGACGAAGTAATCGAGATGCAGCGAGTTAAAGATGCTGTGAGTCGCGCTCGTGAGTTCGGCAAACTGCTCGTCGGTAACGTTCGGGACCTCCGTAGTTGGGCCGACAGCACAAATCAGCTTCTGCACATACTCAAGCAGTTGAAATGCCTCGTTCCGTTCGTGACTCTGCTTTGATTCTTCGGCAGGAGCATCGAGTGAAAGCATGCACCAGTGCCAGTAACATCGCGACATTAGTTGTACAGGATCGACGGCGCTAACAACCTTGCAGCATTGAGCAACCTGCGAACTAATCCCCTGGCAGACCCGGTCAAATCGTTCGCCCAAATGTTGGCGGATCTCCACCTGCTGCTCGGGCGTTGCCAGGTTTTGAAAGAGATTTACGTTCCCGTACCGGGAAATTCGTAACGGTCCATGCTGGAAAACGTCATCAGGCGTTTGAATCTCGTTCTTTCGTCGCCTCCCATTCTTAGCTCGCCTTGCAGCCTTCCTTTGTCGCCTCGACTTGTTGTTCCGCGCCATCGGTGCGACCTCCTTCGAGTTCTTCGGAATGCGTTAGCAGCTACGTGGTGCGTTTGTTCTACCGAGATGCGGGTGCGGTTTCAATCGTTTCGCCCCGGTATTTTAGGTGACGTGACGTGACCGTGCGCCTTCGTGGTGTTCGTCGTCTGTGGTGCCACTGCTGGCTTGTCCAGCAGTGCTGCCGTTCACACCTCGCCGGTCACCGGGGGGAAGGGTTCTAAGGCTGAAATTGGAAATCCGCAAATCTGCTGACCAACTCGCAGCCCAGCATCCGGCCATGCGGCTCATCACCGCCCGGACGAACAGGCCATGCCGGCCGGTAGGCTGTTTCGGTCTTGCCTTTTCTGAGCGGCTGCCGAGAGCCAGAACAGCCCACATTGGAGGGAGTTTCGCATCAGACAGCACCAACGAGTGGTGCGCCACTGCAAAGACACCGGCGCAGCAAACCGTTCAAAAGCAATCGGTTACAGCAACCAAGAATCCGCCGAACGCAACCGATCAAGCGAGATGCGATGCAAAACCGAAGGGCAGAAACGCCGACGAATGCACGAATCAAGGAACACTGATCGCACTGATCGACGCTGATGGAGGATCGAAAACGCCCTCACCCCCGGCCCCTCTCCCAAAGGGCGAGGGGAGACCAATGACGCCGAAAGCTGACCGCTGATTCCTGTTAACCGCCCTCACCCCCAGTCCCTCTCCCGCAACGGGCGAGGGGAGACCAATGACGCCGAAAGCTGACCGCCGAAAGCCGACCACTGACCACTGGCCACTGCTCACTGCCCACTGCCCACTGCCCACTGCCCACTGCCCACTGCCCACTGCCCACTGCCCACTGCCCACTGCCCACTGCCCACTGCCCACTGCCCACTGCCCTCTGCCCTCTCAAATCATCGGAATATCCGCATCATACGGCTGGCCTTCCAAGGCCGCCTTAACGATCATTTGGAGCAGGCGGGGGTATGTAATGCCGACATGGTTGGCTTGGCGGGCCATGCCGACGCCATCATCGAGGCAGGCATTGCAATTGACTTCGAGCACGCAGGGGCGGCCCTCGCTGTTGAGCCGGATGTCGACGCGGCCGTAGCCCCAAGCCCCGACGGCCCGGAACGCTCGCAGGGCGGTGGAAATGATCTCGCGGGCCAACTCCGGCTCCACCTCGGCCGGGCAGATGACCCGGGTCTTTTTGTACTCCTCGGCCGTCTCGATGTACTTGGCCGCGTAGGACATGATCGGCGGGATTTCGGCCGGCAATTGTGAATAATCGATTTCGGCCAGCGGCATCACGCGCAACCGCCGCCCCCCGATAATCGCCACATTGAACTCGCGGCCGGGCAGGAACGATTGGACCAGCACCGGCTGGTGGAACTCCTTGAGGATGATTCGCGTGCGATCTCGGAGCGCCTTCTTCGAGTGGATGATCGAAGTGCGGTCGAGGCCGATCCCGGCGTGCTCTTGGCTGGGCTGAACGATCAGCGGGAAGGGCCAAGCCCGGCGATCGACGTCGCTGACACGTTCGAGGACGTCGGTGCAGAACGGGATGCGGATACCGGCCCCCTGGAGCAGGCTGGCCGACATGTGCTTGTAGCGGGTGAGCCCGAGGGCCAAGGCCGGCGAGCCGGTGATGGGGAAGCCCATCATTCGCACCAGGGCCTGCAGCCGCATTTCGTACAGCGCCCCATGGACGACGTCGTCGTACTGGTTGAACACCACGTCGGGGGCCAACCGGCGGAGCTTCCGCTGAAATGCGGACAGATTGCGAGCCAGCGGGACGACCGTCACCTTGTTGCCAGCGCGGCGCAGCGACTTGGCCATGTGGCGGATCATGGTCCGAAGGTCGTTCGTGCCACCGCGATCCTCGGGGTGCTCGGGCCCGCCCTCGCGATCTCCGTTGTACACCAGAGCGACATGCAACCGCCGCCGGGTCCGTTGAACTTGCTGCTCCATCAGGATGCTTCTCTTGAAGCAGCAGAACGCCGCTTCTTCACGAGGGATATCGCTTTAGCGTAAGGAGGGCTACTATTGCCATTGTTATTGTGCCGGGAGCGGCGGGACTGTCAACCCCGACGGGGCAATCTAGGCGGGGCAAAGGGGAGTTGGCGGGCGAGACGGGGCGCCAGGTCTTGGAACGGGGCATCGCCCTGCGACAGTTGCGACTGCGAACATCGCTTGGCCAGAAGCCGATTGCTTTTGTCGTTGCGGTCGGTATCGTAGGAGGGCAGTGCCCCCACGAACTTCTACAAAGGACTACGAATCGAGGACCATCCATGGACACATTGGAAGCAATTCATAGCCGCCGCAGCGTTCGGCGATACGAGGACCGACCGGTGCCAGAGGAGCTGGTCCAAGAGCTGGTGGCCGCCGCCTGCAACGCGCCCAGCGCGCGGAACCAGCAACCGTGGCAGTTCGTCGTGATCGACGACCGGCAGATTCTCGCGGAGGTGGCGAAGATCAACCCGAACGCCCAGATGGCCCGCCGGGCGCCGCTCGGGATTCTCGTCTGCGGCGACTTGAGCCTGGAGACATCGCCGGGCTATTGGGTAGTCGATTGTGCCGCCGCCGTTGAGAACATGCTGCTGGCGGCGCATGCCCTTGGGCTGGGCGCCGTATGGACCGGCGTTTATCCGCGGCAGGAGCGGATGGACGGGCTGCGGCGTCTGGTCCGGGTTCCGGAAAACGTCATTCCCCACAGCTTGGTTATCGTCGGCTATCCTGCAGAGCGACCTGCTCCGCAGTCGCGATATCGGGCGGACCGGGTGCATCGCAACATTTGGTGAAATTCCTGTCATTGGCACGCCGTTCGCTATCTATTGCGACCGAGTCGGTCGCCCTGGGGCGAAACAGGGTGGAACCGAGGAGTGAAAGCGGAGAAGAGGCGTTAGACGGGGCCGGCACAGAGAAGAGGCCAAAGCCTTCGACCGACCCTGCGAGACGTCTCGCGTGAGTTGAGGCTAGAACCACCGCAAGGTGTTGATAGCAATAGCTTAGCTATCCCACAGAGAGCTGAGAAGAGAGGCACCCCCCGACGGATCGAAAGCCTGGCATGAGCTTGGCTTCCGATTTACACAGGCGAGTTGACGGATGGCCGCCCGAACCACCGTCAACTCGCCTGTTTTATTTTGCTACAGCAAAATTGAACAGTTGTTGCTGAATGGGACAGGTCGGGGCAGTGCCTTAACAGTGTGTTGCTGCCGATTGGCAACGCTGTTGCCGGCAACGTGTGGACGGAATGCAACACACGGTTTGGACGGCGACCCGCGTTCTGCGCAAAAGAACTGGCTCCCACGCTAAGCGGGGGAGCCAGTCAATTCTCAAGGCGTCTTTTGGGTCTATGCCTTGCTCTCGCCCTGTTCGGCGGCGGCTTGTTCGCGGAGCACGGCCTTGCGGCTGAGCTTGACGCGGTCCTGGTCGTCGATGGCGATCACCTTGACCTTCATCTCGTCGCCGACCTTGCAGACGTCCGCGACGCTGTTGACGTAACCGTCGGCCAGCTCGCTGATGTGGCAAAGCCCATCCTTGCCGGGCAGGATTTCGATGAAGGCACCGAAGTCCTTGATGCTCATCACACGGCCGTCGTAAATGCGGCCGATCTCGACTGAGGCGGTCAGGGCTTCGACCTTGCTCATTGCGGCGTTGGCGCCTTCCATGTTGCCGCAGGCGATGCTGACGGTGCCATCGTCCTCGACCTCGATCAACGCGCCGGTCGACTCCTGGATCGAGCGGATCATCTTGCCGCCCGGGCCAATCAGCAGGCCGATCTTCTCCGGGTCGATGTGCGTGCGGAGCAGCCGCGGCGCCCACTGGGAGATTTCCGACCGGGGACGCGGGATGGCGCCGAGCATCGTCCGCAGAATCTCGATCCGGGCCTCGCGCGACTGACGGAGCGTCTCGACGACGATCTGCTCGCTGATGCCGTCGATTTTCAGGTCGAGCTGGATGCCGGTGATGCCGTTTTGGGTGCCGGCCACTTTGAAGTCCATATCGCCGAAATGGTCCTCGTCGCCGATGATGTCCGTCAGCAAGACGTAGCGATCCGGCTCCTTGACCAGGCCAACCGAAATGCCGGCCACGGGGTTGCTGATCGGCACGCCGGCGGCCATCAGGCCCAGCGTGGCTCCGCACACCGAGGCCATTGAGCTCGATCCGTTGCTCTCCAGGATGTCGGAGATGATGCGGATCGTGTACGGGAAGGCGTCAGGGTCAGGCAGCACAGGCTTGACGCTCCGTTCCGCCAAAGCTCCGTGGCCGATCTCGCGACGACCCGGTCCGCGGATGGGACGGACTTCGCCCACCGAGAACGAGGGGAAGTAGTAGTGGAGCATGAACTTCTGCGAATACTCCTCGGCCAACCCATCGACGCGCTGTTCGTCGCGGCCGGTGCCCAGGGTCACGGTGACGAGCGACTGGGTCTCGCCGCGCTGGAACATTGCCGAACCGTGCACTCGGGGCAGGAGATCGACCTTGCAGCTAATCGGCCGCAACGTCTTGTAATCGCGTCCATCGGGCCGCGTGCCGGTGAGGATCTGGTCACGCACGACGCGCGTGGTCAGTTCTTCCCAAGCCGACCCGAACGCCTCGGGCGTAATCGCGCCTTCGGCTCTGGGATCGGGAATGAGTTCGGCGATGGCCTGCTTCTTGACCGCACAGCACGCTTCGCCGCGGGCGAGCTTGCCGGTGGTCTGCATGGCCGTGCGGAGGGCGTCGTAGTACTTTGCCTTAAGGACGTTCCTCAGCTCGCTCGGTGGCGGCACCTCGTACTGTCGCTTGACCGTGCCCAGCTTCTCGGCCAGCTCTTCCTGCATCTCGCAGATTTGGCGGATGTAGCCGTGGGCGGTGGTGATTGCCTCAACCATTTGGCTTTCGGGCATCTCCCGCGCAAACCCCTCGATCATCAAGATCGATTCCTTGCTGCCGGAGACGACCAGGTCGAGGTCGCTCTCTTCGAGCGCGTCGTGTGTGGGGAACGGCACGAACTGGCCGTCGATGTAGGCCAAGCGGACGGACCCGATGGGCCCTTGGAACGGCAGCGGCGAGATTCGCAGCGCGGCCGAAGCCCCGTTCATGGCCAACACGTCGCCGTCGTTCTGCCGATCGCTGGCCAGCACGAATGCTTGCACCTGCACTTCGTCGCGGAACCAGTCAGGCCATAGCGGCCGGATTGGCCGGTCCATGAGGCGGGCCGTGAGGGTTTCCTTGGTGGTGGGCCGCCCCTCGCGTTTGAGGAACCCGCCGGGGAACTTGCCCGCGGCTGCTACCCGCTCGCGGTAGTCGCAGGTGAGCGGAAAGAAGTCGCTTCCTGGGCGACCGCCGCCGGATGCGGTTGCAACCAGCACGACCGTCTCGCCGTACTGCACCAGGCAACTGCCGGCAGCCTGCTTGGCTAACTCGCCGCTCTCAATGGAAAGGATTGATGCTCCGATCTGGCGTTCAACACGTACTTTCAATGTATGTCCCTACCTTCATCTGATTCGAGCCGTGGCTGCGCACACTGAGAGCAAGCAACGAATGGCTTTCGCCGATTGGCACTAGGGCGGCGCGCCATGAAAGGCGTAGCAAACCAACGATGGTCGTTGCACGCTCTCTACGAAGCGTGCCGCCCGCCGCTGGGCGCGATACCCAATTGACGAAGTCGCCCCAAGCAGGAGCGCATGAGCCGACCACCGGCCATAAAGCAAGCAGTCCGTGCGGTGGACTACTTGCGAATATCCAGGCGGCGAATGATGTCGAGGTAACGCTGTGGATCGACCCGCTTGAGGTAATCCAGAAGCCGCCGACGGCGGCCAACCAGCATCAGCAGGCCTCGCCGGCAGGCGAAATCCCGCTTGTGACCCTGCAAGTGCTCGGTCAGTCCGTTGATCCGCGACGTCAGAATGGCAATTTGGACCTCGGGCGAACCAGTGTCGTTGGAACTCCGCTGGTACTCGCCGATCAGTCCGCTCTTCCGCTGTTTAGTAATAGTCATCTGCTACCGCGACTGCTTCACCTCGGTTGGCTCAGGACGCTTCTACAGGAAGCCGTTTCCTCCCACCGTGTTTACTACGACTCTGCCTACAATACGTTTCCCAATAAAACACTAAGTGTCTTAGTGTACCAAACCCCCGGCGGAATGCAATTGGTGAAACGTCGCCTCAACACGTGGCGGTCGCTGGTTGACGCTTGTTATGCTCCTCGCTAGTGGGGTGCGTGGTAAAATGGGTAGAATTAGCGGCTGCTTTGGTCGGCAATTCTCGATCGATGCTTGGGGTTCCCCTCTGAGCGTAACGAAATATTTCTCAGGCATCGGGGTGCATCCGACGAGATTCTTCGCCATGGTCAGAATGACGGGAATGGCGTGTTTGGTGTCCGGGCGCCCTCATCGTCCGTGACTAGGGGTTGCAGTTTTGACTTCGTGGTGACAAATCGCCGGCAGCCAGCCACAACCGGTCGCTGCGGCCCGCCAGTTCGACGGGTTGACTATTTGCCGCCGCCTAGCTGATACTAAGTGTCATTGACGCTTCCGAACCGCTGGAAGGCGGAGCCGGGCTTCTTCTCCGCTTTTTCGCGGTAACCACCGCCCTCAGTGCGGCTGCCCTGATCCCGTGACACGCGACGACCACTCCGCGACTGGCTGCACGGGCGACTCCCGAGATGCCGCAGTGCGCGACATCACGGCCCATCGAGAGACCGAACGGCGGCGCAAACAGCAGCGCGGCGTTCTGGAAGGGATCAACCGGATACTGGCCAATGCGCTCACGTGCCGGACTGAGGAAGAGTTGGGCCGCACGTGCCTAAGCGTGGCGGAGGAAATCACCGGAAGCCGCATGGGCTTCATCACGCAAATCGGCGCGGATGGAAAGCTCCATGACCCTGCTGTCAGCGATATGGGGCGGGATGCGTGCGTGATCACGGATGCCGTTGCCGGTCACGCGCGGGCCAACACTTTCTCGTGCGGTGTTCACGCCATCGACGGCCGGGTCTTGATTGATGGAAAGCCGCTGTTGATCAACGATCCCGTCTGCCATTCAGACAGCGTCGGTCTGCCGCCCGACAATCCGCCGCTGACGGCCTTCCTGGGCGTGCCGCTTGCTCGAGATAGTTGTACTGTGGGGATGATCGCTGTAGCGAACCGGAAAGGCGGCTACGGCCCGCATGACATCGAGATGCTGGAGGCGCTGGCGCCGGTGATTGTCGAGGCGTTCGAGCGCAAGCGAGCGGAGGCCGAGATCGTCGGATTGGCCAAGCAACGGCAGATAGCGCTCGATGCGGCGCGTATGGGTTGGTGGCACTGCGATCTGCTTACCCGAATAGCATCTTGGGACGATCGCTATCGTGAAATCGTTGGCGCCACCGGCTACCAATGCTCGAGCGAGGAACTTCTTGCTCGCGTGTATTCCGACGACGTGTCTGCTCTGTCCGTCAAGATGAAGGCCGCGCTGGATCCGGCCCACCCTCGCCCCTTCTCCGCCGAGTACCGAATCACGCGTCCGGACGGGACGTTGCGATGGATCGAGGCCCATGGCATCGCGTCGTTTGATGGGCAAGGCGGCGCCCGCCGCGCGACCAGCCTTGTCGGAACGGTCGTGGACATCACCTATCGCAAGCTTGCCGAGGAATCGCTCCGGCTGGAGGAGCAACGACGCAAGGTCGCTGACGCGGTGAAAGCCGAACGGGAGCGGTTCAATGGCTTGCTGAACATGCTCCCGGCTTACGTCGTTTTGCTCTCACCGGACCACCGCATGGTATTCGCCAACCGGTTTTTCGAGGAGCGGTTCGGCAAGTTCGGGACGCGTCGCTGCTACGAGCACCTCTTCCAACGCACTTCGCCCTGCGAAAACTGCCAGACCTACAAGGTACTCGAGACCGGCGGGCTGCATCGGTGGGAGTGGAGCGGTCCGGACGGCCGCGATTACGACGTTCACGACTTCGTGTTCACCGAGTCCGATGGTTCGCGGCTCATCATGGAGGTTGGCCTCGACATCACCGCGCGGAAACAGATCGAAGCGAAGATTCACGAGGCTAATGAGCGGTTGGAACAGCGTGTGGCGGAGCGCACGTCCGCGCTGGCCGAAAGCGAGCGGCGGCTTCGCACACTTGGCGATCAAATTCCGGGTGGTGCAATCTACCAATTCGTGCAGCGTCCCGATGGTGCGGTGGCCTACGCCTACATGAGCGCGGGAGTTGAACGGCTTCTTGGCATGGCGGCGACGTGCGTCATGGCCGATGCTGAGGCCTTTCGCGCGCTAATCATGGAGGAGGACCTAGCGCGCGTGTTGGCCGCGGAGCAGCAGTCGGCTCGCGACTTGAAGCCGTTCGACTGCGAATTCCGGCAACGGACCGTCACAGGCGAGATTCGATGGATCCAATGCCGCTCGATGCCGCGTCGTTTGTCGGATGGCTCCATCCTCTGGGACGGCATCCTCGTCGATGCGACTGAACGCAAGGGCCGCGATGCGCAGATGGCGAAGCTCACCCGCCTTTATGCCGTACTGAGCCAGGTGAACGAGGCGATCGTGCGGGCCAATGATGCGGGCGAGTTATACGCCGAAGTGTGCCGCATTGTCGCCGACGTGGGTGGATTTCCCTGTGTGTGGATCGGGGAACAAAAGGATCAAGCAGTGGTTCTCGCGGCTGTCTTCGGCTCGGCTGCCGACTATGCCAGACAGATCAAGGTTGAAACCGACGGGCCGTTTGGACGAGGGCCCACTGGGACCTGCATTCGCGAGAACAAGGCCGTCGTCAACAACGATTTTGCCGTCAATCCCGCGACGGCCCCGTGGCGATCCGCGGCCGTGAGTTGTGGGTTTCGCGCGTCGGCCGCATTTCCCCTTCGCCGTCAAGGCAACGCCATCGGCGCTCTTACTCTCTATGCTTGCGACCCCGATGCTTTCGACGCCGAACAGGT